>NZ_JASDCV010000005.1:0-333931 GCF_030407755.1 Rhodococcus sp. APC 3903 | reverse complement strand
AACGACAAATCGTCCACCGCTTTCGTCGGTCCGTAAACCTTGGTCAATCCCCTCAGTTCAATCATGAGGAGAACTGTGCCTTACGGCGCTGACCAGCACATCGGTCCGGAGGATGACATGGACCCTGAGATGTGAAGACGGCAGTTCAGGGAAAACCCTGTCCTCGACCGGAAGTCGGAACTGCCGCGGCATGAGGGTAGGGCGCGTCGAAGTCGCCGTCGAACAATCGCCAGTAGAAGTCGTTCATTCTCGCAGCGGCGGGCGCGTGCCGGGTCAAGATCGCGGCCACCTCCGGTGCCACATCACCTGGGACATGACCTGTGGCGCATCGTCGTACGTACTGGTTGCGGGCGACTGGTCCGCCGTGTTTCGGTCTCGGCACTCCGCAGACCTCGGTGACCAGCCAGTTGACCAGAAGCATGGCGGCGTAGTCGGCGTCATGGGTGGCATGGCGCCGGACGAAGTCATGTTCGGTAGTCGACAGGTCGAAGTGTGGGGATGTGGCCAGTCCGAAGTCGGTGAGATAGATCCGCTCCATATCGGTGCGCATGTTGCCGAAATGTCCGTCCATGTGCAGCAACTGTCGATCGCGTAAGAACGCCACGATCTCCGAAAACTGTCGCTCGACTTCGGCAGCTTTGGCGGCCGGGTTGTCTTGCAGCCAATCCGAGATCGGGTGTGCGATGTACTCGCAGAACAGTACGAGGCTGCACGGCGCAGTGGCGAGTGCTTCGAGGCGGACCCGCGCTTCACTACTGGCGCAGGCGGTGGGAACGGAAGCGATGTCGGCGTGTTCGGGTGCAGCCGGCGATCGACCGGGAAGCACTCGCCAGTGGTAAAGCATTGGGAACGACTGTGTTTCGCCGGCCAGAACGGCTTCGGTGACCATGACGTTCGCGGCCAACTCTCGCCAGGCGTTGAAGCTCGGGCCCCCAATGCCGTACTGGCAGAACGTCGGCAAGTCGAAATGGTTGGAAGTAGAGCCCACGTCGGCGAGTTCCTGTTCGGTCAGTGGGATGCGTTTGGTGAATACCGGAACGCTGTCGAACCTGTTTTCGCAGACACCGACGAGTCCTGCGGCGCCGCCCACGCCTACGCTCGAGACTCGAGCGGTGTCGACCAGTCGGGCCAGTTCGACATCGTTCTGGGAAGACAGGAATGCTGATAGTTTCCGGTGGCGGTCAATCCTGACGTCTGTCATTCCGCGACTGTGCCTCAGGCTCGTCCGGCTTCGATTTCGCGGAGCCGTCTGTCGAAGTCACCGATTCTGGCGGTGTCCTCGTAGTAGTCCTCCTGCTCGACGATTCTTCCCCACTTGGTTCGAACGAGAAGCACTGTTCGATTTTGATAGATGACGGCGCCGTCCGGGCCAAGGGCTCGGTCGTCGAAACGGGCGAGCAGTGTCATGCGCCAGAGCGGACCACCGAAATACGCTTCGGTGACCGCGCCTTGAAGCCCCGCGTCGACAAATTCCTGGAGAAACGCCTCGATTTGGTCCCGTCCGGCATGCACTCCTGCCCACCGATGATCACCCTCTGCGAATCTGAGCACCGCGTGGTGGTGATAGGAATTCAACAGCGGCCGGTAGTTGCCGGAATTGAGTGCACGTACGTCGCGTCGGAACTTGAAGATGAGTGCTTTGCGCAGAAGTGATCGCGAGACGATCGCCGTTCCGAAGCCCGCCGCGAACCATCGTTTCATCTTCGAAGCTTGTCGTGGCATCGAATGCCCTGTCAACGAAATGCCGGGGTCTGCTGATATCTGACAGAGAATTGGATATTGACAGTGACTGTCACAATAGGTGAGACTCGCATTATCGAGAATGGCCGGATCTCGGCCGAGGCGGGAGGACGTTGCTGATGTCACTACGGGAGAGACAACGGTTGCAGGTGCGAGCAGACATTCAACGTGCGGCATTCGATCTGTTCGCGCGTGACGGTTTCGAGGATGTGACCACCGAGCAGATTGCGGCAGCAGCGGGGGTGTCGGCGAGTACGTACTTCCGGCACGTTCGTAACAAAGAGGATCTGCTGTTGGACCCGGTCAGGCAGGGCGGTGCCGGGATCGTGACACTGCTCGAGGATCGCCCGGCATCTGAGTCGGCTGATCTTGCGATCTCGCGGGCAATCCTCGAGCGTTCCAATGCTTTCGAGTCCGCGGAGATCGATCAGTGGCGAGCAGCGTTCCGCACCGCGCCGCACCTGATGGATCGAGTCGCGCTGATCGCGCCCGAGCATCGTGATCGGTTGGTGGAGTTGGTGGCACAACGAATGAAACTCGATCCTGAAAATGACAGCCGACCAGGACTACTCGTTCACTTGATGTTGGCGGCGGCGGAGTTCGGCTATCGGCAATGGATACGTAACCCCCAGAAGCGTGGGGCATCACTTCCCGTGTGCGTCGAGGGGGCACTCGACGCGGTTCAGGGATCCCGGTGGCGCACGCAGGATGACGATGACACGAAAGGTCGTGACCAGTGATGAACGAAAACTCTCGAAACTCCGAGCTCTCGGTAGTGGATGTGCCAGTGGTGGATGTGATCGTTGTGGGATCGGGGGCTGCCGGCATGTCCGCAGCCATCACTGCAGCACGCAACGGACTCTCGACAATTCTCGTGGAGAAGTCGGAGTACTGGGGCGGTTCGTCGTCCCGGTCCGGGGGCGGAGTGTGGATTCCGGGAAACTCGATACTTCGCCGCGAGGCGCCGGCGGATGATATCGACTCTGCGCGAACATATCTGAAGAGCATTGTCGGAGAGGATGCAGACACCGACCGCATCGACACGTATATCGATCGAGGCCCGGAAGCTCTCGATTTCCTGATTCGGCACTCCGCACTCGAGCTCGAATGGGTGAAGGGTTACTCCGACTACTTTCCGGAGGCACCTGGAGGACTTGCAAGCGGCCGCTCGTGCGAGCCGCGCCCGTTCGACGCGCGAGCTCTGGGCGACGATCTCGCGACCCTTCATCCGCCGTACATGAAGGTGCCGCTCAACATGGTTGTCCAACAATCTGATTACCGTTGGCTGAGCACGGGGGTTCGGCATTGGCGGGGGCCGGTGCGAATGCTTCGGGTGGGAACGAGATCCCTGGTCGCAAAAGCTCGGAAGAAGAAGCTGATCGGGCTCGGGCCGGCGCTCATGGCGGAACTGATGCTCGGAGTTCGGGACGCCGGAGTGACGGTCGAGCTCGGAACGAGGCTTGTGGATTTGGTTACCGACAATGATCGTGTCGTGGGTGCGCGACTCGAGTCCGGGGGAGTGGAGAGAACCATGCACGCTCGATGCGGTGTCATCCTCGCGTGCGGCGGGTTCGACAACAACGACGACATGCGAGGCGAGTATCAGCGCCGGCCGAGTAGTGCGCAGTGGACTCTCGGGGCACCGACCAATACCGGAGACGGTATCCGTGCAGCTCTACGCGTCGACGCGGCAATTTCGTACATGGACGACGCGTGGTGGGCCCCGTCGATTCCGCTGCCCAAAGGCCCGTGGTTCGCCTTGGCGGAACGCTCGTTGCCTCGAAGCCTGATGGTCAACGCCAGCGGTCAGCGCTTCATGAACGAGTCGCTTCCCTACGTCGAAGCCGCGCACGCCATGTTCGGCGGAAAGTACGGCCGAGGTGAAGGACCCGCTGAAAACATCCCGGCTTGGCTGATCTTCGATCAGACGTACCGTGACCGTTACCTGTTCGCGGGAGTGCCGGCGCGCAGGCCGATACCTCGGTCGTGGATCGAATCGGGTGCGATCGTGCGAGCTGGATCGATTGCCGAACTCGCTGCCGAGATCGGAGTGCCGGGCGATGCGCTGTCCGCGACCATCACACGATTCAACAGTCACGCGCGCGACGGAGTCGATCGCGACTTCGGCCGTGGGACAAGCAGATACGACCACTACTACGGCGACTGCACCAACAAGCCCAACCCCAGCCTCGGAGAACTCACGAAGGGTCCGTTCTATGCCGCGAAGATGGTGCCCGGAGACCTGGGGACCAAAGGCGGCATCAACACGGACGCTCGCGCGCGAGCGTTGCGCGCCGACGGTTCGGTCATCGACGGGCTCTACGCAGCAGGTAATACCAGCTCGCCGGTTATGGGTCATACCTATGCCGGTCCAGGTGCAACTATCGGTCCCGCAATGGTTTTCGGATATCTGGCGGCGCTCGATGCGGTCGGACGATCCCATGACGGTCGTGAACTCGACACCGAAGGCAGGAATAATGGTTTGGCAGATCGCCGCGGGTAGGGTTCCCTTGAGAGCGTGACCCACCTCAACATCGCCGACGTCGACTACTTCCTTCCTGATGGTCGACAACTGCTCAGCGGTGTCAGCTTTCGGGTCGGAAACGGTGCAAAAACTGCACTGATCGGGCCCAACGGGACTGGTAAGACGACATTGCTTCGGATTGTCGCCGGAGACGCCGTCGCCGACGAGGGAGCTGTCACTCGATCCGGAACACTGGGCGTGATGCGGCAATTCGTCGGCCAGGTTCGCGACGAGTCCACCGTGCGCGATCTTCTGTTGTCCGTCTCTCCGGCGCGGATCCGGGATGCAGCACTGGCGCTCGATACGGCAGAAAACGCGATGATCGAGCGCGACGAGGAATCAACTCAAATGAAATATTCGCACGCGCTGGCCGATTGGGCCGATGTGGGCGGCTACGAGACCGAAGACTTCTGGGACAAGGTCACTACTGCGGCTCTCGGTGTTCCTTATGACCGTGCGAAGTGGCGCGCGGCCAACTCGCTCAGCGGTGGCGAGCAGAAACGGTTGGTTCTCGAAGCACTGTTCGCTGGGCCCGACGACGCACTCCTGCTGGACGAGCCGGACAACTACCTCGATGTTCCGGGCAAGCGATGGCTGGAAAAGACGATCTCGGAATCGTCGAAAGTGGTTTTGTTCGTCAGCCACGACCGCGAACTGATCGCCAACGCGGCCACCCACATCGTGACGCTCGAGCCCGGAATCAGCGGCGCAACGTCGTGGACCCACGGCGCTGGGCTGGCCAGCTACCACCAGGCCCGCGAGGATCGCAACGCTCGATTCGAAGAACTGCGTCGACGCTGGGACGAGGAGCACGCGAAACTGCGTGCCCTGGTTCTGCGATTGCGTGAAAAGGCCAAGTTCAACGACGGCGTCGCTGCGCGGTATCACGCCTCGCAAACCAGGTTGGCGAAGTTCGAGGAGGCAGGGCCACCCGAAGCGATTCCACTTCAGCAGAAGGTGACAGTTCGGCTGGCGGGCGGGCGAACCGCCAAGCGCGCGTTGGTATGTCAGGATCTCGAGCTGACCGGATTGATGAAGCCTTTCGACACCGAGATCTGGTACGGAGATCGGGTTGCCGTGCTGGGCTCCAATGGATCCGGGAAGTCACATTTCCTTCGTCTCTTGGCGGGTGGTGGGACCGATCCGGGGACCGAGCATCTGCCCGTCGAGGCGCTCGACATCGCCCCGGTCGAGCACGGGGGTACTGCGACGCTGGGTGCCCGGGTACGTCCCGGATTGTTTGCGCAGACCCATTCCAGGCCTGATCTGACCGGGAACACGCTGCTCGAGATCCTGCACATGGGCGACGAACACCGAAACGGAATGGGGCGTGAAGCGGCGAGCCGCGCGCTCGACCGTTACGGATTGTCCCAAGCAGCCGAACAGAAGTACGACGACCTGTCCGGCGGACAGCAGGCGCGCCTGCAGATTCTGCTCCTCGAGCTTTCCGGCGCCACGATGTTGCTGCTCGACGAGCCGACCGACAACCTCGACCTTCATTCGGCTGACGCGCTCGAACAGGGCATCGCACAGTTTGCCGGCACCGTCATCTCGGTAACCCACGATCGTTGGTTCGCGCGCGGGTTCGACAGGTTCCTGGTATTCGGATCGGACGGGAACGTGTACGAGAGCGAGTCTCCGGTGTGGGACGAGGCCAGGGTCGAACGAGCGCGCTGAGATCGAGCAGCCGCTTGCTACCTGGGGAGTGGCGGCAACTCGTTGATCATCGCGCGCAGGAGGCCCGGATCGCTGCGATCCGATCGAGGTGGGGGACAGCGCGAAAGATCGAGCAGTGTCGGGAAGCCCCACAGAACGCGACCTGGATCCACACTGTCCACCGCCGAGTACCAGTGGGTGAGCGGCTCGGCGAGCGCCGCGTGAAGCTCGAAATGCCGTCGTCGGCGGCTGGGGTCTCCTTCGCGCTGCAGTCGAAGTTGCTTCGGTGACGGTATCGAGATGACGGTCAGATCCGCGAGACCCAGTTCGAGGCGCGTAAAAGCCGTCTCGACTGCCTCGAGCTCGTACTCGAATCGCTCCCGAGGTGCGGCGCCCACCGCGGCGAGACACCAGCTGTAGTGCAGTTTCAGCGGGTCGCTGTCGCAGAGCGCGATCCCGGTTCTCGATTCGAGTTCTTCCGCTTGCGACCATCGCTTCGAATTGACGGTTGCCCAGTAACTTGCCTGGACGTCGAGATCCGTGCCGTCCGGCTCGCGCCCCGTGGGCTGATACTCGGCGACGAATCCTTCCGCTGCCGTTTGTCCACCGAGTTGGGTTCGGCACCAGGTGGTCTTGCCGGCGGCGCTGGGTCCTTCTACTGCGACGATCACCAGTTCATTCTCCATAATGATTGGGGCGGTTGGTTTTTGCTCGTTGCCAGGACTCTCTTAACATCTGAATGGGGCTGTTTTGCGTTCCGACACGGCCTGTTTCGGTGCGGTGGGTCACAAAATTGCAGTGACGGTTGCCACATAACGGACGGATAACGATCGGTATGGTTGAAGCTCGAATCAACTAGTTGACCTGTGGTTATTTCTTGAATCTCGACTGAATCTGGTACGGCAGTGCCGGAAAACTGCCCCGTGACCAATCCGTGACCATCGCCTACGGTCGTTGACAGCCCGAAACTACCGGGCAAACACCGACCCGCAACTGCGTGCTTCTGCCCCGCGGGTCCGGTACTCCCGAAACCTTCGCGGGGCAGGAGTGAAAAAGACGAGTCGATCGACGAGACGTGAAAGCGTCCGGGCCGACCTCGTCCGCGGTAGCGGAGAGGATTTACCCAATGACCAGCATCACCTTCAAGCGCGCCCTCGGCGCAGTTGCAACCGCAGGCGCAGTCGTCGCAATCCCGCTCGCCATGAGCACCGGCACCGCTTCGGCAGCCGGCCACGACTGGTCCGGAGTCGCAAACTGCGAGTCCTCCGGTAACTGGGCCGCCAACACCGGAAACGGCTTCTACGGCGGACTGCAGTTCACGCAGAGCACCTGGAACGCGTTCGGTGGATCGGGCAACGCTGCCAACGCCAGCCAGTCTGAGCAGATCCGTGTCGCCGAGAACGTTCTCGCAGGCCAGGGCGTCGGCGCATGGCCCGTCTGCGGTCAGTACCTGACCACCGGCACCACCGCAGGCAACTACGAGGCCGCAGCAGCCCCCGTCACCGCTGAGGCTTCCGTCGAGTCGGCTCCGGCAGCAAGCACCGGAAGCGGCAACTACGTGGTCAAGGCAGGCGACACCCTGTCGAAGATCGCTGCTGCACACGGCATCTCGCTCGAGAACCTCGCCAGCCAGGTCCCGAACATCAACCTGATCTTCCCGGGACAGTCCCTCTCGGTCTAGTCTCGTGGCCGTTAGGTCCTCATTGCGTCGAAATTGTCCGGAGCTGATGCAGCCCCGGACAATTTCGACGTTTCTGCGTTCGCAATGAGCTCTGCTGCTTCCGTGTGGATGGGATCAAGATCCTGGCGCCACCCCAGAATGTGCAGTGCCGACCCGGCGATGACGGCGGAGTCGGGGATCGGGGTGCCTTCGAGTGCGTCGGCTCGCGCGCTGATCACGCTTTCCACCAGGCGAAACGGAAGCTCGGCCAGGTGAGTTGATGCTGGATCGTCAATCGCGTCGAGCACTGCCTGGGCGAGGGCCCGGTATTGCTCGCGAAGCCGATCGCGATCGGCTCGGAACGACATGAACCTGTCGCTTCTCAGTTCCGGTAAGAGATAGAGGACGCCGAGGTTCCACCGTCCGGTGATCAGTTGGGCCGCGTCGATGTACGAAAGCGCGTACAGCTTCACCTCGGGTGAGGTGCCGAGTGGCCTGAGATTCTCCGCGAAGTCCAGCGCCGGAGTCACGGTGTCGGCGAGCAGTGCAACCAGGATGTCGTCCTTGGTGGCGAAATGGTTGTACAGCGACGCCTGACGCATTCCGACTGCTTCGGCGATGTGGCGTGTCGACGTCGCGGCGAAGCCTCGGGTGGTGAACAGTTCAGCGGCTGCATCCAAGATCTCCGCCCGGGCAGTCCCACCCGGGCGTCGGCGAGCGGTCAGGCGGGGTCGTCCGGGGCCGGCGTTGGTCACGCCTTCCATAGTGGCAGGCTCTGGCCTTACATGCGGGGTGGCCGTCGCTGTGAGCATTCGGTCACGTGCTCGAAACGTACTCAACGAGCCTGTTACAGAATCAGGCGAATCGTATACGCGGGCGTCACCTGCGGCGAGTGGATTTCGCGAAAACTATCAATCGACAGTTATTCGCCTCTGAATCGCTTCGCCGAAGGAGTACGCCGTTGAGTGCAACCACCCCGGCTGCGCAGCCCACCACCGCATCCGCACTCGCCTCTTCGCCTCACGACGACGGTGACCTCGCGGAGTTCGGCTACGAGCAGCAGCTGCATCGATCGCTGGGAAAGTTCGCGTCGTTCGCCGCGGGCTTCTCCTTCGTTTCCATCCTGACCACGATCTTCCAATTGTTCGGCCTCGGTTTCGGTTTCGCGGGTCCGGCGTTCTTCTGGACCTGGCCTGTCGTCTTCATCGGTCAGTTCATGGTGGCCCTCAACTTCGCGGAACTTGCTGCCAGATATCCGATTTCGGGTGCCATCTACCAGTGGTCGCGGCGGATGGGTGGCGAAATCGTCGGCTGGTTCGCCGGTTGGTTCATGATTCTCGCTCAGATCGTCACCGCGTCGGCCGCCGCGATCGCCTTGCAGGTCGTGCTCCCGAATGTGTGGAGCGGGTTCCAGATCATCGGTGAGGACAGTGCACTCACCTCCTCGAGCGGCGCTGCCAATGCCGTGCTGCTCGGTTCGGTACTTCTGGTTCTGACCACCTTCATCAACTGCATCGGCGTCAACTGGATGTCGCGTATCAACAACATAGGCGTGACCTGCGAAATCGTCGGTGTCATCGCGGTGATCGGGATGTTCTTCACCCACGCTCAGCGCGGACCGGACGTCGTCTTCGACACCGGCAGTGCCGGCGGTCAGCCCGGATACGCCTGGGCGTGGATCATGTCCGGACTGATGGCTGCCTACGTCATGGTCGGCTTCGGTTCGGCAGGCGAACTGGCCGAGGAGACCCGCAACCCCCGACGCGTCGCACCTCGTACGATCCGCCTTGCACTCTCCGCTTCCGCGCTCGGCGGCGGCTTGATGATCCTCGGCGCGTTGATGGCAGCGCCCTCACTGACCGACGGACGCCTGGCGACGGAAGGTTTGCCGTACGTACTGACCTCTATTCTGAGTTCGCCGTGGGGCACGGTCTTGTTGATCGACGTCTCGATCGCAGTGTTCGTGTGCACCTTGGCCATTCAGACTGCTGCTTCACGGCTGATGTTCTCCATGGCCCGCGACGGGCGGCTGCCTGCCTCGCAGGTACTGGCAAAGGTCAACCCCCGCACCGGAACACCTATCGCGCCGTCCGTCCTCATCGGTCTGGTCTGCATTGCCGTCCTGGCCGTCAACGTGGGCAACTCGGCAATTTTCGCAACCCTGTCCAGCGTATGCATCATCTTGATCTACTTGGCCTACCTCATGGTGACCGTGCCGCTGCTGGTTCAGCGTCTCAAGGGATGGCCTCGCACGGCAGTCGGCCCCAAGTTCGACGCCGAAGGCAAAAAGCTTTTCTCCCTGGGCATCTGGGGAGTTCCGGTCAACATCGCCGCGGTTGTGTACGGCGCGCTGATGGTGATCAACCTGTCCTGGCCACGAGCCGAGATCTTCAACCCTACGGGGGAGTACCCCATTCTGCAGTGGGCCGCGCCCATCACGGTAGCGCTGGTCGTGGGGCTGGGAGTCGCTTGCTTCCCACGTGGCCGCGCCACCCCGAATCCCGTCACGATCGGAGCCTGACCATGAGTACTCAGACCACCGCCGGAGCGCGTGAGCATGCCCGTTCTCAAGCCGGAACGATCACCGATTCCATGCCGGTGTTGCCGGCCACCCGCTGGCCGAACCCGCCCGAGGACGTCGCTCCCGAACGTCTGACCTGGGCTGAAACAGTGCCGGGTGGGCGATACACGACCAAGGTTCTCGCCCGTGGAACCCGATTACGACTTTGCGACATCGTCGGCAGCGCCTGTGCAAACATCTTGCTCTACCGCGCCGACGCCCCCTGGGAGCGTCTCAACGTCGCCGATACCGTAAAGGTGCCATGGCAGGCCTATCTCGGTGTCGGGCACCCGTTGCTCTCCGATCAGGGGCGAGTACTCGCGACGGTGGTCGCCGACACGTCGGGGCACCACGACGCGTTCTGTGGAACGACGTCACGCGCTACCAACGAGGCGAAGTACGGGCAGGGTTCGCTGCACAGTGCCTCACCCGCCGGTCGTGAACTGTTCACCGTCGCTGCCGCGAAGAACGGACTCGGGCCGCAGGACATAGCGCCACCGTTGTCCTTCTTCCATGGTGTCCGCGTCGAGGCCGACGGCGCTCTCACCAGTACGGGTTCCGCCGGCGCCGGCGCAACGGTCGACCTTCTGATCCACCTGCCGGTCATCGTGATGATCGCCAACACCGCGCACCCACTCGATCCGGCGCTGGAGTTTCCCACCACGTCCCTCGAAGTGCTCGCGTGGAACGCGGCCGACGAACTCGGCAGCCTTGACGATCTCGGGCCGGAATACCAACGCGCAGTGCTCAATACCGAAGACGCCTGGACGGCTTCGAACCTGGAGGAGATCGCATGACCACCACCCTGGATGTCCCCGCCCTCGTTCCCGGAACGGTGATCCTCGACGAGATTGCTGAAGCGTTCGGGCCGTGGTCCGCAGTTGTCCGCGCCGGCGACGTCCTGACCATCGTCGATCTGCACGGAAATCAAGCCGTCGACACACTCGTCTATGCCAGTGACGATCACAGCGTTCGGTACTCGGCAGCAGCGACGGTCACAGCGCAGCAGAATCTGTTTCTGACCACAGGATCCGTGCTCCGCAGTGACGACGGAACTCCGCTCATGACCCTGATCGCGGACGAGGTCGGAAACCACGACACCGTCGGCGGCGCGTGCTCACAGGAATCGAACACCCTGCGATACGGCCACCACACCAAGCACCAGCACGCGTGCGTCGAGAACTTCCTCGTCGAGGGCGCAAAATGGGGGCTCGGTAAGCGGGACCTGGTGTCCAACATCAATTTCTTCATGAACGTCCCGGTCGACCCCGACGGCACACTCGGAATCGTCGACGGACTGTCTGCGCCAGGCAAGCGGCTCGCGTTGCGTGCCGAACGCGACGCGCTCGTCCTCGTGTCCAACTGCCCGCAGATCAACAACCCGTGCAACGGCTTCGATCCGACGGCCGTCCGCATGATCGTCACACGGCCGGAGGCAGACGAATGAACGCAAAACTGACCATCGTGCGTCCCGGAATGTTGACGACGGTTCAGGACTATCCAGGGCGCGTCGGGTACTGGCAGATCGGTGTCCCACCGTCGGGCCCGATGGACGACCTGTCGTTTCGGTTGGGAAACACCGCACTCGGAAATCCCGAAGGCGCACCCGGCATCGAATGCGCGATGGCCGGACCTGCGATGACGTTCGACGAGGACACCACGGTGTGCGTCACGGGCGCTCCGGTGTCTGTGACCGTCGACGGCATCGCCCACGGTCAGTGGCGTCCTGTTTTCGTCCCCGCTGGAGCGGTGCTCGACGTCGGAACGCTCAGCGGCCCAGGACTGCGCATCTACGTACTCGTACAGGGCGGAATCGAGACCGACGACTATCTCGGCAGTGCGTCGACCTTCACCCTGGGCAGGTTCGGTGGACACGAAGGTAGGACTTTGCGGGCGGGGGACGTTCTCAAACTCGGACAGGCGAGCGGCGCAGCGGGAGGTGTTCCCGCCGAGCATGTTCCGGCGATACACACGTGCTGGGAACTTGCGGTGACCGAGGGCCCGCACGGGGCGCCGGAGTTCTTCACCCGCTCCGACATCGACACGCTGTACGCGACCGAGTACGAGGTCCACTTCAACTCCGACCGCACCGGAGTCCGGTTGATCGGTCCGAAACCTGACTGGGCCAGAACCACCGGCGGCGAAGCGGGACTTCACCCTTCGAACATCCACGACAACGCGTATTCGATCGGTGCACTCGACTTCACCGGCGACACGCCCATCCTCCTCGGGCCCGACGGACCGAGCCTCGGCGGCTTCGTCTGCCCGATCACGGTGGTGTCTGCTGATCGCTGGAAGCTTGGACAGTTGGCTCCCGGGAACAAGATTCGCTTCGTGCCGGTCCGCGCCGAACGGGCAGCCTCCCGCCGTGACCTCGGAGTATCGCGTCGAGCGTCCAATTCGGTTGTGCATTCCTCCGGTGGTGACGGCGACGACGGCGTTATAGCCCGCCGTGACGGCGACACCGCGGTCACGTACCGGCGCTCAGGCGATGACAACGTGTTGGTCGAATACGGCGACATGAATCTCGACCTGGCGCTACGTGCGCGTGCACATGCACTGCATCAGCGACTCGAAGCCGAGAAGCCGGCCGGACTACTCGATCTCACCCCGGGAATCCGCAGCCTGCAGGTCCGCGTCGACCCAGACGTGCTGCCCGTCGGCAAACTGATGGGAATGCTCGCCGAGGCGGAGGACACCTTGCCTGCGGCCAACGAACTCGTTGTGCCCAGTCGCACTGTGCGGATGCCACTGTCGTGGGACGACCCGGCTACGCGCGAAGCGATCCAGCGGTACATGCACGGAGTGCGTGCGGACGCGCCGTGGTGCCCGTGGAATATCGAGTTCATCCGCCGGATGAACGGTCTCGAATCCGTGAACGACGTGTTCGACACCGTTTTCGGCGCCGAATACATGGTGCTCGGACTCGGCGACGTCTACCTCGGAGCTCCGGTCGCGACGCCGCTCGACCCACGTCATCGCCTTGTCACGACCAAATACAACCCCGCCCGCACCTGGACCCCCGAAAACGCCGTCGGGATCGGTGGGGCTTACCTCTGCATCTACGGCATGGAAGGCCCGGGCGGGTACCAGTTCGTCGGGCGTACGACGCAGGTGTGGAATCACCGCCACCCCGCGAAGTCGGGCCCGTTCGAGGAGGGCACTCCGTGGTTGCTGCGATTTTTCGACCGGATCTCCTGGTACCCCGTCGAGCCGGAAGAGCTGATGGATCTGCGCGCGGACACTGCGGCCGGCCGCGGCGGGGGAGTCGAGATCGAGGACGGCAGCTTCTCGCTGGCCGAGCATCAGGAGTTCCTTGCGTCGAACTCGCGCTCGATCGAGGAGTTCCGCGCGATGCAGTCCGTCGCATTCGGAGCCGAGCGTCAGCGCTGGTCCGACGCAGGAGAGTTCGCGCTACCCGGTTGATGGTCGAGTGAGCACCCTTTTCTTCGAGTGAGCACCGCTTCCAGCGTGTCGGAAGCGGTGCTCACTCAGCAGTAACGGTGTTCAGTCCGCGGTGGTTGTCATCATTGGTCATTCATGGGTTGGTCATTGTGGAGGTCGACGAGGTGAGCGACACTCAGCCATGCGATTCGTGACACTGCCCCAAGGAAGCCTGGACGCCGACGAGTACGGCAGCCGGAACATCACCATGATGCAGCTCGCCCGTTCGGTGGACGGTGGAGAATTCAGGAGTCACTTCGCGTGGTGTCGGCCGAACAGCCTGTTGGGGAAGCACTCTGCGAACCTCTGGCAGCTGTACGTCGTCGTGGACGGCTCGGGCTGGGTAGCCGAAGACGACGGTCGACGGGTCTCGATGGCGTCAGGCGAGGCAGTGTTGTGGAGCCCTGGCGAGATCCACGAGTCCGGTTCGGATGACGGGATGCTTGTGGTGATAGTGCAAAGCGGCGCTCCGTTCACCGGGCTCGTCAGCGAGTCAGCGCGCGATTGAACAGATCGATGAACGGGCGAGGCGACGGGGTCCCGGTGGGCCGGAAAGGCGCAGAATCCCTCGACGCGGATACCCACTCGGTTCTGCTCACCCGCGACAAGTCGAGCTGATACCGGGTGTCGGCGGCGAGTCGGTGCAGGAAGAGTGTTCCGGTTCGCCCGTTTCCTTCCCGAAACGGGTGGGCATGATTGAGCGTCGAGTACACCGATGCGAGCGCGAACGACGCAGCGCCGTGATCGAGCGCTACCCAATCGACGGCGGCGATGATCTCTTCCACCTCGGACAGGTAGTTCCGAATCGCCGAGACCGGGGCAAACGTTGCCGCACCTTTCCTGATGTCGACGGTTCTGATGTGTCCGGCCCACTGGTACAGATCTTGGAAAACGTGCTGGTGAAGTAGGAGAAGTTCGGCTGTGTCTCGCGTGTGCGGTACGAGGTCGCCGCCGAGATGCGCCTCACCCAGACGAAGCGCGGTCGCCGCGAACTCGAGTGATTGCAGTGCGGCGGGATCTCGCACGTCGAAATTGTTCTCGAGCACCGATGTACCGCGATAGACGTACGGCGCTGATCTTCGCCAGCGGATCCGCGGGGGAATTGGTGACGACAGGCCGACGGCTCGCGCCAACTCCTGCTCGAAATACTCACGCCGAGAAAGCATCCCGATCATGACGGCCTCGAGTTCCGCGATCTGCTCGTTACTCGGATCCCAGCCTTCGAGGCGCTCCGCCGCCAGAACCTGTTCGAGCGCAGTGCGATTCACGGGTCGATGTCGGGTAGCGCCGACGCGGACGCGGCATATTCGAGTCGTCGTTGCACACCTGCGACCTCGCGCACTGCATTGCTCAGCAAGCTCCGCGAGAGCGGAGTGAGTTCGGAGATCACGACTTCGTCGGTCGGTGGCCGACCTGCCGCGAACTGATCGGTCTGGTGGCGGACACGAATCTGCTGCAACACTTCGAAAGATTCGATCAGTACCTGGGCGTCGTCGTCGAGTAGGAAACCGCTTCCCGCTGCAGCCTTGAGGCGTTCGAGTGTCGAACTCGTGCGGGCGCCCACGGAAATCCCCGCCCATCGAGCGATGTTCACGATCGGTTGGACGGCGCTGGCTTTGAGGTCGACGGTTCCGGTCCGACGCGTCATCACGTCCTTGAACGAATGGAGCTTTGCCTTGTCTCCGACCGCTTCGCGAAGGAGTAGTCGCATGACGGCCGGGTGCAGTCGCAGTTGATCCAACGCCGCGGGACGAGGATCCAACGCCGGATCGCCTGCGACGACGCGGGCATCCGCCAGCATCGACAACATGACCAGGGCTTGGTCCTGATACGGGTTGGACACCCATTTCCGCAGCGCAGTGCGCCATTGTGGGAGCGTCCGAGCAAACCTGGCCTGGGTCGCGACGGCGTTCTTGGTGTCGCGAGGGAACCCGCAGAGATCGAGGATGTCGTGGATGGTCTTCGCGGCGTCGGCTCCCTCGTGATGTGATTCGCCGCCCCACACCAGCGCACTGTCGATATCCGAAGAGGGGAGCGCTTCACGCCTGGCGACGCTGCCGAGCGACAGCCACGCGAAATCCGGTCGCTCGTCTCCGCCCACCACCAATTCGATGGCTCGCCTGACCGTCACGTCGATCAGCACGGCCAGCGTCGCGCCGATGTCGAGCGGTGAGACCCGTGAGGCCACCAATTCCGTCACCAGAACAGGGACCGCGCGGGCTGTTTCGACGAGGTGGGCGTCGTCCTGTGCTGTGGCGAGCGCTGCGCGCAGTTCGAAACCCTGATTGGTGGCCGAAGTCAGGAGATCGCTGAGTTCGAGCACACCCATCAGTGCGCCTGCCTCGGTCACGACCGGGAGATGGCGCAATCCGTACTCGAGCATGTCGGTCACGGCGTCGGCGCCCAATCGATCCGGATCGACTGTCACTGCTGACGGCGTCATCACTGTTGATACCGGCTGATTGCTGTCGATACCACCGACTACCACGCGAGCGCGTAGGTCACCTTCGGTGAAGATTCCGAAACCGCTTGTCTCCGTCGGGATCACAACAGCACGGCGGCCCGCATCGGTCATCAACTTCGCGGCCTCGCGGATGGTTGCCTGGCCGTCGCAGACAATTGCGGGCCCGCGCAACAGGTCTCGCACCCGGCGCATGGCGGGACTCTGGATGCCTTGCCCCGCCGAGTGCCCCGTCATGGGGTCATTGTCGCAGGTGTGTCCGTTTCAGGCAGCGGAGGGTGAGATGTCAGAGACCACCGAGCCGCGAGAGTACGTCGAGAGCGGAATCTGTAGTACGCCAGAGTGCGTCGATCTCCTGTTCTGCGCCGGGACGTGTCTGCGGATTCTGGAGGGCGAATCCGTTGGCCAGTGTGATGGTGTTGTATCCGCTGTCGGCGGCGCGGAGCAGCAGTTCCGAGGGTTGCGAGTTTCCGGCCAATCGGTCGAGTCCTTCGCCGACGAAGTAGAACCGCCAGAGCGGCCCCAGATCGGCGTCGTACTCGGCCTTGGTGAGGGTCACGATCGAACCACCCTTGACGGCAATGGAATCGACGATCTTGTAGAAATCGGTGACATCCTCCGCAGTGGTTCCGGACGTGGCGACGGCGTGAGCGAGGTCGACGGTGAGATGCGCGTTGTAGCCGGCCATGGCAACCCGTGCTGGACTGGCGTCGCACTGACGTGTCAGGGCGAAGTAGTTGGTCCACGCCGGATCGGTGGGAGTACCGGTGAACTCCGCATGGACGTTCACCAGGTACCTGCGCAGCAATTCGAAGCTGACGGAATGGGCCCACTCGTCATCGGCGAAGGCTGCAGGGTCTCGCTGCAGCGGCATCACCGCCTCGTGTTCGACAGCGTCGAGGCCGATGGAGAACAAGCCTCGCCAATCGTGGTGTGAGACGAGGATCGACGTGATCTCACGATGACGTTCGACAGCGGTCTCGAGCCGAGGCAGTCCGGCACCGTTCAGCGTCGTGACGTCGCTGAGTTCGGCAATCCGGCCCACCTCGGCATTGCTCAACTGGCTGCCGCAAGCCGTCGAAAGACTCTCGCCCGGATCTGCGAGTGCAGAACCGGGCGAGAGGAAAGCGGCGGTGATGCCGAGCGCGAGCGTCAACGGATACAGCCGCATCGGTTTCATCGGCTCAGACTAGGCGCCCATTTCACAAATGTCCGGATTGGCGATCAGCTGAGAACCGCGTCGGCCTCGATCTCGATGAGCAGAGCGGGGTCGATCAGCGAGCTGACCTCGAGGATGGTCGTGGCGGGACGAATCTCGCCGAACACTTCACCGTGCGCGAGAGCGGCCTGCTCCCACTGCGTCATGTCGCGCAGGTACATGCGAGTGCGGATGACGTCGTCGAGCGAGGCGCCGGCCTCGGCAAGTGCTGCCTTGATAGTTTCGAGCGCTGCGCGGGTCTGATCTGTGAGGGTCTCACCAGGAGCGGTGGTGCCAGAGACTGCGATCTGGTTACCGATGCGCACGGCACGGGAGTAACCGATCTTGGGTTCCCATTCGGAACCGGACGAAATATTGATTCTGTTCGACATGCCCCGAATTCTGCCAACAACTTCCCGGCCGTGGTGAGGCACGGTCGGGTATTCGCTCCATCTTGACATACCTTAGAACAAGTGTTCGACTTGGGGCCATGAGGTGGTCGGGTCAGGCATTGGATGCAGATGACGGAGCGCTACCCGGACTCGAACGGGCCGGGTTGGTTCGCTCCGTGCAGACTCCCGAGTTCGAGGGAATCACGTTTCACGAGGTGCTCTGCAAGAGCGCGCTCAACAAGATGCCCGAAGAGTCGACGTTGCCGTTCAGCTTCACCGTCAACGCTTTTCGTGGTTGCTCGCACGCATGCCGATATTGCTTCGCGAGACCGAGTCACGAGTACCTCGACCTCGACGCCGGCGCGGATTTCGATTCCCAAGTGGTCGTGAAGACGAACATTGCCGCGGTGCTCCGCAAGGAATTGGCGCGAAAGTCCTGGAAACGGGAGGCAGTGGCACTGGGTACCAACACTGATCCTTATCAGCGAGCGGAGGGCCGATACCGCTTGATGCCCGGCATTATTCGCGCGTTGACCGAATCGGGAACTCCCTTCTCGATCTTGACGAAGGGAACTCTGCTCCGACGGGACCTGCCGCTGTTGAAGATGGCGGCGGCGCAGGTCGACGTCGGAATCGGAGTGTCATTGGCGATCAACGACGCTGCACTTCAGAAGCAGATCGAGCCTGGTACCCCGTCACCGCGGGCGCGTCTCGAGATGATCCGGGCCATCACCGACGCGGGATTCTCGTGCAATGTCATGGTGGCGCCGGTCATTCCGTTCCTCACCGATTCCACCAGTCACCTCGACGGTCTGTTCGAGGCACTGTCCGAAGCCGGTGCGACGAGTGTGACGGTCTTCCCGATGCACCTGCGGGGGAGTACTCGGGGTTGGTTCATGAATTGGCTTGCTCAGGAACATCCGGCACTCATCCGTCGCTACCGCGAGCTGTACGGGCGGGGTGCGTATGTCACTCCCGAATACAAGCGTTGGCTCACAAGCCGTGTCGAGCCATTGGTCGAGCGTCATGGGTTGGGTGGTCGTTCGGAGCATCGAGACGTCAGTGCGGCTGGCAGTGAACCGCGTGAGGCGCCTCGGGAACTGGTGGGTGCGGGAGCAGCTCTCACTTTGTTCTGACGGCCGCGGGCGCGTAAATCGGAGGCGCCCCGGACGTTTGCCGGGCTACATTCGCCTGGTGCTACTCACACTGACGTCCACCCCGACCCCGCAGACTCCTGATGCGACCGCGTTGAGCTACCTGCTGCACAAACATCCCGACCGCGTGCAAAGCTTCGACTTGGCGATCGGCACCGCCACGGTTCTGTACCCGGAGGCCACGGCCGAAAAGACCACGGTGGCAGTGATTGTGGACGTCGACCCCATCGAACTTGTGCAGAGTAGGTATCGACGCGGCAAGAGTGGCGACAACTTTTCGCTGGGGGAGTACGTCAACGATCGGCCGTATGCGGCGTCGTCCATACTCTCGGTTGCTCTGTCGAAGCTGTTTCGCACCGCGTTGACGGGAACGTGCAAGTCGCACCCGGAACTCGTCGGAGCCGAACTCGCGTTGACCGTCTCGATTCCGGTGGTTCCGTGTGGCGGCGATGCGGAATTGCCTCGTCGGCTGTTCGAGCCGCTGGGCTGGGACGTGACCGCGATACCGGTGCAGCTTGATCCGCACCTACCGACGTGGGGAAACTCCGACTTCGTGTCGCTGACAGTGACCGGGGAACACACGGTGCAGAGTGCCCTACGGCACCTCTACGTGCTGTTGCCCGTCCTCGACGATGTGAAGCACTACTGGGTGGGACCTGACGAGGCAGACAAATTGATCCGCGTCGCTGGAGAGTGGTTGGCGTCGCATCCGGATTCCGCGCTGATCATGTCCCGCTACCTGGCTCGTCGACGCGACCTGGTCGAATCGGTGGTCGATCGACTGATTCCCGAACAAGCCGAGGCGCAGATCGAAGCCCCGAGACCGGATCCGCCGCTGGCACGCCTTCGCGTCGACGCAGTTTTGGCGACGCTTCAGCGACTGCACGTGAGAACAATTGTCGATATCGGTTGTGGCGAAGGTAAATTGCTCGAGGCGCTGATGCCGCACGCTCGATTCGACAAACTTGTCGGCGTCGATGTGAGCGCGCGCGAACTGACACGGGCGCAACGCAGATTGAAGTTCACCGAAATGTCCGACGTCCAGCGTGAACGTGTGTCTTTGATGCAGTCGTCCGCGACGTACCGCGACGCACGCTTGAAAGGCTTCGACGCAGCCGTGCTGATGGAGGTGGTCGAGCACGTCGATACGGCGCGCCTGCCGGCGCTGGTCAGATCGGTCTTCGTGGACGCAGCACCGCAGTATGTGCTGCTGACTACTCCGAATGCCGACTACAACGTGCTGTATCCGGCATTGGCCGCGGGAGAGTTCAGGCACCCCGATCACAGGTTCGAGTTCTCACGGACCCAATTCGACGACTGGGCAACCGAAACGGCCCGAGTCCACGGCTATTGCGTGGAGTTCGAATTTATCGGAGCAATTGATCCGGTCCTCGGCGGGCCGACACAGATGGCAATCTTCACGAAGGAGGCACGAACGTCATGACGGTGTACGAGATTCCAGATCTCGCCCTGGTAGTACTCATCGGCGTCAGTGGCTCGGGAAAGTCGACCTTTGCGGCGCGCCACTTCGGTGAGTACGAAACCCTCTCGAGTGACACATTCAGAGGGTGGGTCAGTGACGATCCGAACTCACAGGAGTCGACGTCCGATGCTTTCGAAGTGCTGGAGTTCGTCGCGGCCAAGCGTTTGCGACGCGGACGCCTCACGGTGGTCGACGCGACCAACGTCCAGCCCGCTGCGCGCAAGCGACTCGTTGCGTTGGCTCGCGAGCACGACATACTGCCGGTGGCAGTCGTGCTCGATGTTCCGGAATCGGTCTGTTCTGCACGAAACGACGCACGCTCTGATCGGACGTTCGGACGCGACGTGATTCGTCGCCAGCACCAACAGTTGACTCGCTCGCTCCGCGGGTTGGGTAAGGAAGGTTTCCGTTCGGTTCACATCCTCAGAGGTGAGGACGCGGTTTCCGAAGCCACATTCTTGCGCCACCCGCTCCGCAGCGATCTGCGTGTCGAGCGTGGTCCGTTCGACGTCATCGGTGACATCCACGGATGTCGAAGTGAGCTCGAGACGCTCCTCGTGAAACTCGGCTACACCGTCGACTTCGGGACGGATGGCAGAGCTGTCGATGCGGTGCCGCCGGTCGGGCGAACTGCCGTCTTCCTCGGTGACTACGTGGATCGGGGACCGGATTCGGTCGGTGTGCTGCGTCTGGTCATGGGGATGGTCGCGGCGGGACATGCGATAGCGGTTCCGGGTAACCACGAGAACAAACTCGTCAAGGCGCTGCGCGGTAAGAAGGTCACGCCGAGTCACGGACTCGCCGAGACCCTCGAGCAGATGGCCAGCGAGTCGGCGGAGTTCCGCGAAAGCGTCGTCGACTTCTGTGACGGTCTCGTCGCGCACCTCGTCCTGGACGACGGCAAACTCGTTGTCGCGCACGCCGGTCTCAAGGAGGACTACCACAACAGGGCGTCCGGCCGAGTGCGAAGCTTTGCGCTCTACGGTGAAACCACCGGTGAGACGGACGAATTCGGCCTGCCCGTTCGATACCCGTGGGCGCAGGACTACCGAGGATCAGCGATGGTCCTCTACGGTCACACTCCGGTGCACGAGGTGGAATGGATCAACAACACCGCGTGCCTCGACACCGGCTGTGTGTTCGGTGGATCCCTCACCGCCCTTCGATACCCGGAACGAGAGATCGTGTCGGTTCCGGCGGAGCAGGTTTGGTACGAGCCGGTGGTACCGCTGGCACCGCCGACTCGTGATCCGGATGTGCTCGATCTCGCCGACGTCCTCGAAACAACCGGCGTCGACACCGAACTGCGCGGTCGAGTGTCCGTTCGCACCGACAACGCTGCCGGCGCCTTGGAAGTGATGAGCCGATTCGCCGTCGCGCCGCAATGGCTGCGGTACCTACCGCCGACCATGGCGCCCTGCGCGAGCGCCCAATCCGATGATTATCTGGAACACCCGTCGACCGCGTTCGACGCATACCGGGCCGGCGGAATCGGAACAGTGATCTGCGAAGAGAAGCACATGGGTTCGCGGGCAGTGGTGCTCGTGTGCCGTGATCGATCGGTTGCTCAGTCCCGCTTCGACGCACCGGATGCGCTCAGCGGGATGGTGCACACCCGCACCGGCCGCCAGTTCTTCGACGACGACCTGACTCAGCAGTTGATCGACGACATCGCCGCCGCAGTCACCTCCGCTGCGTTGTGGGAAGAGTTGGGCACCGACTGGCTGCTCCTCGACTGCGAATTGTTGCCGTGGAACGTCAAAGCGGAAGGTCTGCTGCGCTCGCAGTACGCGTCGGTCGCGGCGGCCGGGCGATCAGACCTCACAGCTCGCGAGGCCGTGTTGGCGCGGGCCGGGTCGCGGGGCCTGGACGTGGCGGAGATGTTCGAACAGACAACTGTTCGGGCCGCCAGTATCGAGCGCTTCGGCGAGGCGTACCGACGGTACGTGTGGCCGACGAACGGACTGGACGGCGTCACCATCGCGCCGTTCCAGATTCTGGCGGCCGAGGGCAAGTCGTACGGGGAACGGGATCACGAATGGCACCTGGGTATTTCGGACCGCCTGGCCGCGGCCGACCCGAGTCGATTTACCACTACACGTCGCCTGGTGGTCGATCTCGGTTCCGAAGACTCGGTGTCCGAAGCGACGAAGTGGTGGGAGTCGCTCACCGGTGACGGTGGTGAGGGGATGGTCGTCAAACCGCTGGCGAATCAGATTCACGGACCGCGGGGGTACAACGCGAAGGTTCAGCCGGGGATCAAGGTTCGCGGCCGGGAGTACCTGCGATTGATCTACGGTGCCGACTACCTCGAACCGTCGACGCTTGCGAGATTGCGTAACCGCAACCTCGGACACAAGCAGTCGATGGCGCTGCGCGAGTACGCGCTCGGCATGGAGGCGGTATCCAGGCTCGTCGACCGTGAACCATTGTGGCGAGCGCACCAGGCCGTGTTCGCAGTGTTGGCTCTCGAATCGGAGCCGGTCGACCCGCGGTTGTGACGGCCGGTGCCCGGGCTCGGATTGATACCGTCGGGTATGGGTGTGATTGCGCGCTTGGACGGTTTCAACCGACGCCATCCGTGGAGTCACAACGATCACTACGGCCGGTGGGTTCTACGTAATCTGCGCGGAGTCAGGTCGGGTCGCGCTCTCGACGTGGGGAGCGGGACCGGCAATCTGATCGACCTCTTGCGGCGGCGGTTCGACGTGGTGGTCGGTGTGGAACCTGACCTGACGACGTCTGCCGCCGTGCGCGCAAGGTTTGTCGACGACGAGAACGTGATCATCGAAGCACGGCGGATCGAGGACTTTGCATCCGAGGCGAAGTACGACGCGATCACAGTCGTCGCGGCGTTGCATCATCTTCCACTCGAAGAGTCGATGAAGCGGCTGAGCGGCCTGCTCGAACCGGGCGGCCGGCTCGTCGTGGTCGGGTGTTATCGATCGACCACAGCCACCGACGCACTCCTGTCGGTGTTGGCGACCGTGTGCAATCCCGTCGTCGGCGTCGTCAAGCATCGACGGGTTGCCTCCGAGCCACTGAAGGCGATGACGGTTCCCACCGCGGAACCGAGTGAGTCGATGGCTGACGTCCGACGCGCGGCCGCGTTGTATTTGCCAGGTAGCCGGATCAGGAGACGACTGTTCTGGCGATACACCCTGATCTACGACGCGACCGTCGCTGCCGCGTCGGTGGGGGAGTGAGTAGACCGCTGCGGTTCGCGGGGAAATGCGCGTCGGCCGAACCCGACTATCACCAACGAACCGATCATCAGAGTGGCCCCGATGCCCGCCAGATGTGAGAGCCCGCCACCGTCGACGACGGCAGAGCCGAGCAAGGCACCCGTAGCAATCGCGATTTGGAAAACGACCACGTAGACGGCGGAGGCTCGGTCGGTCCCGATCGGGACGGCGCGCAGAACCGAGGACTGGAGGCAGATCGGAACGGTGGTGAACGCCGCACCCCACAAGATCGTGGCGACAACTGCGAACGCTCCCATCGACGGCGCCAAGAGCCAGAAGATGGCCAGCGCGCCTGCCACCGTCGCGATCGAGATGAGCGTGAAGAGACGCGGTCGGCGGTCGTAGTACTTGCCGGCGACCCACACTCCGACTGCGCCGGCGGCGCCGTAGACCAGAAGCATCGCGGTACGGATGCCACCGGACGAGCCGAGGCTTTCCTCCACCAGAAGTGTGAAGAACGTGTACGAAGCGAACTGCCCCAGGGCGGCAAACAGCGTTGCCGCGCAGATGACGGCGAGTGCCCGTTTCATCGCCGGTGTCGGCTTCGGTTTGTCTCGCTTGCTCCGATGGTGTTGATCGACCGGCATTTCGGGCAACGCACGATGCAGTGAGAAAGCGATGACCACTGCCACCACACCGATTGCCGCCGACGCAGTCCGCCAACCCCAGGATTGGCCGATCGCCGAAGACAGTGGACCTCCGAGAACAAAAGCGAGAGACGTACCGGCATACACCATCGCGATTGCCTTGCCCTGTTGTCCGCGCGGAACCAGAGTGGCTGCGACCGGGGCAACGACAGCCCAGAACACTCCGTGCGTCGCAGCGCAGAGCAATCGTCCGATCACCAGCATCGGATAGTTGACGGCCAATGCTGCGACCAGTTGCGACACCGCGAGGGTGGCCACCGTCAGAACGACAACACGTCGGCGCGGCCAGGTTTTGACCGCTCCGATCAGCGGAAGCGTCAAGGCCGCGACACCGTATGCGTAGAAGGTCAGCAGTAGGCCGACACGCCCTTCGGTGACGTCGAGGTCCGTCGAGATTTCGCTGAGCAGTCCGACGGGGAGCATTTCGGCCGTCACGTAGGCGAAGGCTGCTCCGGCCAGTGTCATCAGCCGTAGCGTGGTTGCCTTCGGCAGTCGAACAGTCATGTTGTGTAACGATACATGTATCGATACACACCTGCGCAATGGATATTTTGCACTCGCTATGCTGATGCTCATGGCCATACGTGCGCAGCGTTCGAGTCGTCCGACGATGGCCGACGTCGCCAAGGCCGCAGGCGTGTCGGTGATGTCGGTGTCGTACTCCTTCGCGCAGCCCGAGCGCGTGTCTGAATCAACGCGGGCCAAGGTGTTCGCCGCCGCCGAAGAGCTCGAGTACGCGGGCCCTAACCGGGCGGCGCAGTCCTTGCGGAGCGGGAAATTCAACAACATCGCGGTCGTCTTCAGCGAGAAGCTGACGTACGCCTTCGAAGACGCAGTAGCTCGGCGATTCCTCTCGGGAGTCGCCGAAGCGTGCCTGGATGCGAACGCCGGGCTGATGATGCTGCCGAACTCGGGGAAACCGGGAGACGTCGACAGAGTTCGCGACGCGGCAGTAGACGGCTTTGTCGTCTGGACCACCGTCTTCGACGATCCCATCCTCGACGCGATTGTCGGCACCGGAAAACCCGCATGCATCCAGGGTGGGCCGTTGCACGAGGGTGTGGATCTCGTCGGGATGGACGATGTTGCCGGCGCCGTTGCGATCGCGGCAGTCGGGTTGTCGGGGGCGCAGCGCCCCGCGGTGATCAGCCTTCCGTGGGATCGTGAGCGTCGGTCCGAGATTCGGATGGACGTGGTTTCAAGTGAAGCGTTCTTTCCGGTGTCCCGCCATCGGCTCGAGGGCTACGAGCGCGCCGTCCGCGACGCGGGCCTCGATTGGCCCTCGGTGCGGGTGGGGGTCGTCACCGTCAACGAGCGGAGCGAGGGTGCGCGGATGGCTCGGTCCCTGCTCGACGTTCCCGAGAGCCGAAGGCCCGATGTCATCTTGGCGATGAGTGACGAACTGGCTCTGGGGGTTCTGGACGCGATCCGTGAACTCGGCCTCGCGCTGCCCGACGATGTCGCAGTCGTCGGATGGGACGACACAACAGCCGCATCGGACGCCGGCTTGACCACAGTTCGCCAGTCCCTGTTCGATCAAGGGCGCAATGCAGCTCGCGTGGTTCTCGGGCTGGACGATGCGGTGGAGCCGGTCGAGTGGTCGGTGCGTCGGCGAACTTCGACACGATGATCACGCCGGTAGTGGTCGACGCTCTGCGTCTTCGGTGGTTCGTTCCTCCCGAATTGGGGGAGACCGTCCGGTGGGGACTCTCCTGGAATGTCGACAGCCCGAGCAGGTGGGTGGTAGTCGAGCCGGCGTGGGTCTTGACGGCGGAAGTGCGCACGAGTTCGAAACCGTTGATGTGGAGACTGCCTCGCGACGGGTCAGACATCCGGGAGCCGGTCCAGCCGGCGATCGCTCGCGTCGGTGCACTGCAATTCATGTTCGACGCCGAACCACCGTTGCCGTCTCGGATCGAAGCCGCGGGCGCTTTGCAACTACGCGCCGGAACTCCTCGTGACGACACAAATGCCCGTCAGGCGTGGACCGATTTCGACGAGAATGCCTCCACTACCGGAGTGGTTCGCCGTCTACGGCTGATGTCGATGGAGTCCGACATGCTGCCCGACCCGCAGTTTCCGCACCGCCCGAACTGGGGTTGGGCATCGAGGCAGTTCGTGTCCGGGTCCGAGCGGTTCTACGAGTTGGCCCGCGCGCCTCGCGCGTTGCGCTCGTATCAGCTGACCGATCGTCAATACGGGCCGCTGCGCGAGGACTTCCTCCTGGTCGACCTCGAGACGGCTGCTTGATCGTCGGGACCAGACACCGTTTTCATTCAGTGGACACTGACTCCAGCTGACCGGAACCAGTGTCTGCTCGACGAAACCTGTGCCAGGTGCTTCGACTAGCGCGCTCTGCCGACCACGTTCAGTGCGTATTTACCGGGCGGCGCCCCGACATGCTTGACGAAGTGCCGCGACAGGTGGGATTGATCGTGGAATCCGACGTCGACGGCCACGTCCGCCAATTCGCGCCCGGCGAGGATTGCGCGTCGCGCCAGATCGATTCGACGTCCCGTCACGTACTTGTGAGGCGGAAGCCCGAAATGCTTCGCGAAGTTCTTGATCAGATACGTGGGGTTCCGTTGCAGGATGTTCGACGCTTCCCGCATCGTGATTCCCGTTGTGAGTCGCGCATCGAGCAGGTCCCGAAGTTGATCGGCAACGCGTTCGTCAACGGTCGGCGCGTGACGGGATCGACCTGTGGCCGGTGTGAGGATCTCGTTTAATCTTTCAGCGAGGAACCCCAGGCGACTTTCGGCTTCGAGTGATTCGCCGTGTGGGCCGAGTGCAGAGTGCAGTTGATCGATGCGGTGGCGCAGCAGAGGGTCTCGAATCTCGGGGCTGTCCACCGCCGGGCCTATGAGGACCTCACCGAGAACTGACGTGTCGAGGTAAAGGATTCGTTGACGAAATCCGGCCTCGGTGACCGGAACTCCGTCGTGTGCGATGCCTGGCGGCAACAGAGTCACGATCTCGGGTGCTGCGCCATGAGCGCGATGATCGAGGTCGTATGCAATCGTGCCCCGGTCGACGAGCATCAGGGACCACTGATCGTGCGTGTGTTTGGGATAGGCGTGTCCGACGAAATCGGCATGGAAGACCTCGGTGATTCCCGCGAGGCCCGGTGCCCACGCGGTGATCTGTGCGCCGCGGGGATCCATGTCAGAAACGTACAAGACGCAGCTGCCTCGGGTGACGAAGAGTGGCGGGGTCGTCATCGCGGTGGTGGCGCGCCCGAGGGAGGAACAACATGAACAGTTCGGCAACAGCGGTATCGCTCCGCGAGAAGTTCGGTCAGTTCACCGAGCACTGGTCGCCCAAGAAGATTGCGGCCCTCAATGATTACGAGATCAAGATCGTCAAGATCAAAGGTGAATTCGTCTGGCACTCCCACACCGACACCGACGAAATGTTCCTGGTGACGAAGGGGCAGATTCGAATCCAACTCCGAAACGGAGATGTTCCACTGGGGCCCGGTGAACTGTTCGTGGTACCTCGCGGAGTCGAACATTGCCCGATCGCCGAGGACGAAGCGGAGGTGATGTTGATCGAACCCGTCGGCGTGGTGAATACCGGGAACGTCGGAGGGGCGCGAACCGCAGTGCTCGAGGACTTTTCGTAGTTACCGGCTCTTCCAATCCAGGGGATTGGTACGCAACGGCAGGGCCATCCCCGATCTCCAGAGCGTCGCCGCGCGAGAGTGCGGACGGAGCTCGACCTCGCGCCGCATCGACTGCGCGAACTCGTCGGTGAACCCTGTTCGCGGGTACTCCGCGATTGTTGCATCAACAGTTGCTCGCGGAATTTCGGGCGCACGCCGACCGGCAACGTCGAAATGCGCTGCGGCATGCAGTAGATAGGCGTCAGCGCCCGCGCCGCGGTCGACGGTCAGATCCATGTGCAGACGGATCGCTTCGCCGATTCGCTGTACCGACCTCTCCGAAGTTCCCACTCTGGTCGCGAGTTCTTCTGCGTCTGCGGCACTGATGTAGGTGAAACACCCGTGCTCGGCCGATCCTTTTGCGCCCAGTCCGACATCGTGAAGGGCGCACGCAGTGAAGAGATCTTCGGGGTCGTACTCGATCGCATCGATCTGCGCGAAGGCGTCGGCCCAGATCCAGCAGCGCAGGCTGTGGTTCAAGACCGCGGGGGAGAGGGTTCCTCTGGCGTGATCGAGCGCTTCGCTGCACAGCTTGGTGTCGGGGAGTGGGCGTTTGCGCAGTTCGGGTGTGCGAGTGGGGTAGCGGCCGAGCCGCAGCCGGAGCATCGACGGCGTGCTCATGGCCTGCGCAGCAGCCGCGCGGGCCATGAGCTGTATCTGCTCGAGGGTGGTCAGCTCACCAGGGCGCATCGAATTCCTGTCTGAGGTAGGGGGCAGCTGGATATGAATCTAGTTGCCAGGTCTGATCCTTCGTTCGATATCAAAATCTGTCGACGACGGAAACAAGGAATTATCCGAACAATGTCGATCCGTTCGCACCAATCAACGGTTGAACCAATTCGGAAATCTCACCGCTCACAGCAATCAAGTTTCATCACGCAAAGACGGCGGGGGTGGCTCAGATGACGCCGAACCCGACGATCCCCGGGACTTCCGACGGGACGATGCGATGGAGCATGACCTTGTTGTTCTCGTTGCCGCCGACGGTCGTCAGAGTGCCGCCGTCGTTGACCAGAACGACGTTGACGTGTTGGCCGAAGGGGCTCGAGTCGCCGTACAGGATCGTGTCGCCGACCTTGGGCTGGTAGTCCTGACCGTAGGGGACAAACGCGTCGACCGACTCGTAATACTCCTGCAGCGTGTACACCCCGGGGATGCGCCACGACCCTGAGTTGGGGTTCGAGAACGGCGTGCCGATCTGGTTCATCGACCAGCTCACGAAATCGGCACACCACGATTCCTCGACGCCCTCGGCGTACTTGGTGCCGGGACTCCCTGACTCCCACTCTTGCTCGAGGACGCCCAGTAGCGCACTCTGCTGAGCGCTGAGAATGCCGTGGTCGACGGCCGGGAACGAATCGAGATTCTCGCCGGCAAGAGCGTCGTCGCCGCGCGCGAACCACCAC
The DNA here is from genome assembly GCF_030407755.1 of Rhodococcus sp. APC 3903. Lineage (NCBI taxonomy): Bacteria > Bacillati > Actinomycetota > Actinomycetes > Mycobacteriales > Nocardiaceae > Rhodococcus > Rhodococcus sp. APC 3903. Next base: position 304,697 of record NZ_JASDCV010000005.1, on the reverse strand, counting down.
AGTGCGCCGGCGACAGCTACGACCACCACAACGCCGAATACGCCCAGAACAGCGAGAGTGCGTCTGGGCGTATTCGGTGCGTGCGACATCACGCCACGATAGTCAATTACTCGAGCGGGGGTGCCGAGCGATCGATCGTCGTCGCGAGTGGCTTCTCCTTGACGAAGAGCAACAGGACAACTGCCGCGATGACCAAGGGGACGAGGTACAGGAAGATCGGCGCCAGCGCGTCGTTGTACGCACCGACGATGATCTCGCGAACCTGGCTGGGCAACTTCCAGAGGATTCCCGGGGTCAAGGAGTTCTCGTCACCACCGACCGCGCCGCCATTCGCGGGGAGTCGCTCGGCCAGGAGATTGGTCAGACGCGAGGCGAACAGGCTGCCCACGATCGCGCTGCCCAACGACGCACCGATCTGACGGAAGAAGTTGTTCGACGCGGTGGCCGTTCCCACTTCGGCCGCGGGGAAGGTGTTCTGCACGATCAAGATCAAGATCTGCATGACGAGGCCGAGGCCGATACCCATGAGTGCGATGTAGCAACCGAAGACCAGCAGTGAGGTCGACGGCGTCAGACGTGAGAGCAGGACAAGAGCGACTGCGACGATGGATGTTCCGACGATGGGGAAGATCTTGTAGCGGCCGGTCTTGCTGACCAGCTGACCGGATCCGATGGAGGCGACCAGCAGGCCTGCCATCATCGGAATCATCATCAGTCCTGCTTCGGTGGCGTTCTTGCCTGTCACCATCTGGATATAGGTCGGCAGGTAGGCGAGCGCACCGAACATCGCGATGCCGATGATCAGGCCCGCGACGGTGGTCAACACGAAGTTTCGCTGAGCGAACAGGTGCATCGGAATTACCGGTTCGTCAGCACGCTTCTCGACGAAGACAAACGCCACTGCGGTCACGATGCAGCCGATGATCAACCCGATGATGACGCCTGACCCCCAGGCGTAGGTGTTGCCGCCCCAGGTGGTGAACAGGATCAGACAGGTTGCGGCCGTTGCGACGAGGATCATTCCCAGATAGTCGATGCGAGGTTTGCCGAGGTTCGGCTTCCGCAGGTGAAGGAATGCCATTGCGCTCGCGATTGCGAGGAGCCCGAGGGGGATGTTGATCCAGAATGCCCAGCGCCAGCCGATGCCCTCGGTGAACCATCCACCGAGAAGGGGGCCGGCAACCGAAGCCAGTGCGAACACGCCGCCCATCGCACCCATGTACCGGCCGCGTTGCCTGGCCGGGACGACGTCGGCGATGATCGCCTGGGACAGCAGGATCAATCCGCCGCCGCCGAGTCCTTGCACGGCTCGACCAGCGATGAGTGTGGTCATGTCGTGGGACAGACCGCCGATCACCGAACCGACGATGAAAATGCTGATGGCGCCGATGAAGAGGCCCTTGCGCCCGATCAGGTCACCGAGTTTTCCGTACACCGGCATCATGACGGTCGAGGCGAGGATGTATGCCGTCGTCACCCAGACCATGTGGTTGACGCCGTTCAATTCGCCCACGATGGTCGGGAGCGCGGTGCTGAAGATCATCTGGTCGAGCGATGCCAGAAGCATCGTGATCATAAGCCCGACAAAAACGAGGATGATCGACCGTTTGTCCGGCGCGGCCTCGGTATCGGTATGCGTGCCGTCGGGCTCGACGGTCGCAGCTTCTCGAGTGGACATGTAGTTCCTTAGTTGAGTGACAGCTGGTGCGAGAGAGTGTGGATCAGCTCTCGGACCTGAGTATTCGAGCCATCAGGAGTAGCGCCGGATCAAGCAAGTCGGTTCTGGGGCTTGCCCGTTCACTGTTCTGCCATTTTCGGAAGACGTAACGCATCGCGGCGCCTGCGGTGATGACCGTTGCCGTGGCTTCGTCGGCAGCGGCTGTATCCGAGTGCAGGCGGCGATACTCGGTTCTGTGCGACAACTCCCGCGTGAGGATCCGGGTGAGCGTGTCTTCAAGATCGTGGAAGGTGGCCAGATGTTGTTGCAACAGCGTGGGATGACGTTCGAACAATTCGCGTCGATGCGCGAGCAGATCGGGTCGCTCGTCGACGATCTGCATCGCCGCCTCGAAGACCGCGAGGGCGCCGCGCAGCGGATCGTCCGGGTGCTCGCCGATGAGCGTGAGCATGGTTGCCTCACTTGGCACGACGAGCATGAGCCCACCGATCGCCGCGTCCTTGGTGGGGAAGTAGTTGAAGAACGTGCGGGTCGACAGATTGCAGGCCTCGCAGATCTTCTCGACGGTCACTTCGTCATAGCCCAGGTCGAGGACGAGTTCGACGGCAGTGTGCTCGATCAGCTGCCTCGTCGCAATTCGTTTTCGTTCGCGCAATCCGAGAGTTTCGGTTCCCATTTCATCCATAATTGCACAGAGTGCAAAGTTTCATCGAATGCAATATTTCGCCCAAGAATGCCTCATGAAATGCAAAAATGGGGATCGGGTGCCTGGTGGATAGGATGAACCGCGTGGAAGACACCTTGCCCCCTTGCCCCGAATGCGCCGGCGAATACACCTACGAGATGGGCGCGTTGATGGTCTGCCCGTCCTGCGCGCACGAGTGGGCGCCGACCGATAGTGCCGGCGAGGACTCGGGTGTGGTGAAACTGGGTGTGGTGAAAGATGCCGTAGGCAACATCCTTGCGGACGGAGACACGGTGACGGTCGTCAAGACGCTCAAGGTGAAGGGCAGTCCGACCGGCATCAAGTCAGGTACGAAAGTGCGCAACATCCGCCTTGTTCAGGGCGTTGGCGACCACGACATCGACTGCAAGGTCGACGGCATCGGACCGATGCAATTGAAGTCGAGCGTCGTCAAGAAGGTGTGACCGGACAGAGATAGATGTCGGCTCGAAATCCTGTTCAGTTTCGACGGTTCGATAGCCACAATCGAGGAGATCTTCGACCGCTCGAACGAATGGACCGAACTGTGCCGAACTCGATCTGCCTGGCGCCCGCACTCGATAACACCACACTCGATACAGACGAGCAGTGGGAACGCATCGTCGATGCGCTGACACGCAGGGGATTCCTCGGCGCCGGGCTCGGTGTCGCGGCTGCGACATTGCTGGCAGCGTGCAGCAGCGACGAAAACGGCTCGGCGCCAAGTGGTCTCGTCACAGTGCAGGATGAGACGGGCAGAGTCGAGATTCCGTCGGATCCGCAGCGAATGGTCATCGCCCACGTCAGCGCCATGGCGACGGTCCTCGACCTCGGTGTGCCGCCGGAGAAGATCGTCGGCAGCTTCTTCGGTCTCGAAGGGGTGGGCGGCGACGCGGTGTTGCGCACGATGCCGGAGGCGGCGAACATCCCGAACCTCGGCACGGCGGGAACGTGGAACAAGGAAGCGATCATCGGCGCGTCGCCGGATCTGATCGTCATGCTCCTGACCGCCGGAAATGCTTATGCGGCAAAGTCCTACGACGAACTCTCTGCGACCGGTGTTCCAGTGTTCGCCGGCTTCAACGGGTACCTCACGTGGGACGAGATGAAGAAGTTGGTCACCTCGATGGGCGTCGCGGTCCGACGGGAAGAAGCTGCTGCGGAATTGAACGCGAGAACGGAAGAGCGCCTCCTCACAATCAAGGATCGGCTCTCGGCCCTCGGCTCGCTACCGTCGGTGACGCTGCTGCGTACCGGCGAAAACGGTGTCGTCTACAACCAGGTCGACGCTCTTCTCGATGCTCTCGGTTTCCCGGGCGATCGAGCTACATCGGAGGAGTTCACCCGCACACTCACAGCGGAGCAACTCGATCAGGTGACCAGCGACGTGATCATCGTGGGTGCATTCCAGGACCAGCAGGACGTCCGCGCGCAGTTGGCAATGAACCCGCTCTGGGAGCGTCTTCCCGCTGTCCGCTCGGGGAACGTCCATTACGTCGACGACAGCCTGTGGGGCTCGGGCTATTCTCCTCGCGCGACCGAGCTGCGACTCGACGACATCGAGCGGATCTTCAGCTGACTCCGTCGTGTCACCTCGACTTATCGGTGCATTACCTCGAGAATCATGATCATGGACAAAATCAGGTTCTTCGAGCTTGTCACCGAATGGTTCGAAGTACTCGGTGTTGTCGCCATGGTCCTCGGGTTCGTGTTCGCATTCGTGATCGCGGGGCGCGCCTGGAGTCGAACGCGCGACGGTAGTTCAGCGTTTCGCACTCTGCGCGAGACGATGGGTGCGGTCATCCTTCTCGGGCTCGAGATCCTTGTCGCCGCTGATCTGGTGAAGACTGTGACGTCTTCACCGTCGCTGACCGACGCCGCAGTTCTGGGCATGATCGTTCTGATTCGGACCGTGTTGAGCCTGTCGATTCAGATCGAGATCGACGGGGTACTTCCGTGGCGCAAGGCGTTGGTGTCAAGTCCGGAACTCCTGGTACGCGCAGCGCGCGGATCAGGAGGCCGAACGACGCCCGACGCGTCGAGTTCGTAGCGATAGCCGTTGCGAGTGAAAGGTCGGGCAGATGACAGCAGTGCGTACCGAGCATCCCACTGTCGACGAGAGGCGGGCGCGCGGCCGCCAGGCGCGTAGAGATACGCCATTGGCCGCGCTCGCGGATCTGACAGAGAGTGACCGCGATCCGATATCACTGCTGGAATTGCAGGCGAAGTCGCGGGTACAGGACCTGGTGCCCATCCGATACGGGCGCATGTCGGCGTCCCGGTTCTCGTTCTTCCGTGGTGCTGCCCTGGTGATGACGGACGACTTGTCCCGAAGCCCTGATTCCGGCCTGAACAGCCAACTCTGCGGCGACGCACACCTGAGCAACTTCGGTATCTATGCGACGCCCGAGCGAAAGCTCGCGTTCGACATCAACGACTTCGACGAAACGTACCCAGGGCCGTTCGAATGGGACGTGAAACGGCTGGCCGCCAGTTTGGCGATCGCAGCGAAGGACAACGGATACTCCGGCAAAGAGCGTAAGAAGATCGTTCGCGGGTGTGCGGCCGAGTATCGCGAAACCCTGATCGCTCAGGCAGGATTGGGGAACCTCGCAGTTTGGTACGCGCACATCGCACCCGAAGACGGACTGGAAGAACTTCGCGTCGATTTGAAGAAGCGAATGCTCGAGCGGACCCAGGCGACGTTGGACAAGGCTCGTCGCCGAGACAGCGCTCAGGCTGCCGGCAAATTCACCGAAATCGTCGACGGGAGAAGGCGGTTCATCAGTGACCCGCCGCTGATCGTGCCGGCAGAGGAATTGTTCGCGGGCACCGACCTCACTCAGATCGAGGAGTTGCTACGTCAGCGCGTTCGTTCCTATCGAAGCACGTTGCAGTGGGACCGTCGGGTGTTGCTCGAAAGCTTCGAGATGACGCACATCGCGCGGAAAGTTGTCGGTGTCGGGAGCGTCGGAACGCGCGCGTGGATGATCCTGATGAAAGGCGTCGACGACGACGATCCGTTGATCCTGCAGGTCAAGGAGGCGCAGCCGTCCGTTCTCTCGGCGTACGTCGATGGCCCCACCTTCTCCAACGAGGGCGAACGAGTAGTGAACGGGCAGCGCCTGATGCAGGCCACCAGTGACATCTTCCTGGGGTGGGAGCGCGGACCGGGACTCGACGAGGATGAGCACGACTTCTACATCCGCCAACTTCGGGACGGCAAGGGATCAGCGGTCATCGAAACCATGAAACCTGAAGGGATGGAACTCTACGGGCGACTATGCGCGAGGGTCCTGGCCTATGCGCATGCTCGCTCGTCCGATCGGATTGCGATCGCCGAATATCTCGGTGACGGAACCGAATTCGATTTCGCGATCGGGGAGTTCGCGGCTGCCTACGCCAAACGCAACGCACGCGATCATGCCGCTTTGCTGACCGCGATCGACGACGGTCGCGTGTCAGCAGAGCGGGGAGTGTGACGACTCAGGCGAACACGCCGTCGAGCCAGGCCTGCCACGCTGCCGTTGCTGATCCACCGTCAGCGCCCTCTGCGAAGAGGTGATGGGCCGCGTCGACGGTGCCGCCGAAGGCGTTTCGTCCGTAGAACCGCAGCAATGCGTCCTCGGTACGCAAGCCGATGAACCAGTCGTTGATGTAGTCGACAATCGCGTCGACGGTTCCGATTCCGGGGACTTCCACCGACGTGGCGTCACCGACAGCGGTGCCCGAGGTGATTCCGAGGGCGCTGCGAAGCGTTCCCATCGCTTGCGGCGAGGACGAGGATTCCGGGCCTTCGGCCGAGACATAGGTGACGGGTTTGCCGGCGAAGTACCGCACGTATTGGCCGAGACTGTGCAGGTAGAAGTCCGTGTGCTTACTCGCGCCGTCGTACTGGTTGTCCCAGTCCTCGGCAAACACTCCGGCGTGGACGTAGCGGACAACGGCGGTGCTCTCGTCGCGGGCCTCGACGACATACTCGAGGTTGTTGAACCAGCCGTCGGGGCCTTGCATGTGGATGGCTAGCTCGCGGGGCGGCTCCCACGTCGCGATGATCGGGCTGTCCGGACTACTGCCGTCCGCAGGGATTTCGAGCGGAGACGGGAACATCCAGCCGGCCGTCTCTGCCGAGATCGCGGCCCAGATCTGCTCGGGAGTTCCGGGGACGACCACCTCGCGGCGGATTTCGAATTTCTCGGACATCGCTAGTGCTCCGTTTCGGGTGTGGTGACGTGGGGTGTGGTGAGACTGGGATGCAGGGCGACAACCAAGCGGTGTTTGCGCCCGGCTTCGGAATTGCCGTCGTGGTATTTGGCCACAAGTGAGTTGATCGACTCCCCGAGTTCGCCGGCGAAGGCGGCGCGGTCGGCCGCCGTGGCAAAGATGATGTCGCTGTCGATGGCAAAGGACGCCAACGGTTTTCCGGCCGCAGTTGCGCCGGCGATCAGTTCGCCGACCTCTCGGACGATCCGCGCCGCGAGAGTGACGAGCCAGCGCGCCGAGAGCTGATCCGGGAACCGGCTCGGGTCCGGCGCGAGCGCGGACATTGCAGCGGGGGAGATGACGTACGACGCGGCGCTGGCCTGCATGATCCGCTCCGTCATGTTTCCCCGCTTGCGCTCCTCGACGAGTTCGACGAGTCCGTGTTCCTCGAGAGTGCGCAAGTGGTAATTGATCTTCTGGCGCGTCAAGCCCACTCGGGGTGCCAGCGAGGATGCTGATGCCGGGACTGCCAGTTCAGCCAGAATCCGTTGGCGGATCGGATCGAGCGAGGCCTCGGCAGCTGCGGGACGATCGATGACTGCAACTTCCAACATGAGAAAACCATCCCACCGACAATCAAATCTGTCAAGACAGAAAAAATTGTCGACGGGATGGTATTTCGGGGGTTCTCTACCGCTTCAGATCGGGCGGATTGTTCAGATCCCGCGCCGAGTACGTGTCACACGACGAGATCTGGCCCGTCTGGTATCCGGTCTTGAACCACGCCTGCCGCTGTGCGGAGGAGCCGTGTGTCCAGCCTTCGGGGTTGACCCGACCAGTCGTGGACTTCTGGATGCGGTCGTCGCCCACCGATGACGCCGCCGAGAGGGCGTCCCGGATATCGCTCTCGGACAAAGGCTTCAAGAATGGTTGACCGGAGTCGGCGTTGGGAGTTGTAGCCGCGAAGTGTGCCCACACGCCTGCATAGCAGTCGGCCTGGAGTTCGGTGCGAACCGCGCCGGACTGCTCACCCTGTGGGTCAGCTTGCGCGCGGCCGATGTCGCCGAGCTGATTCTGGATGTGATGTCCGAACTCGTGAGCGACCACGTACTCCTGTGCGAGCGGTCCGGCACTGGAACCGAAACGGTCGACGAGCAATTGGAAGAAGCTCGTGTCGAAATACGCCGTTTGGTCCGCCGGGCAGTAGAACGGACCGACATCACTCGACGCCTGGCCGCAACCGGTGTTGACCGAACCGCTGAACAGAATGACTTCGGGTCGCACGTACGCCGTGCCGGTCTGCTTGACCAACTGCTGATCCCAGACATCGTCGAGGCTTTCCGCAGTCAAGGCGACTCGGCAGTTAATGTCCGTATTTGCCATCGCCCCGGTGCAGTCGTCGACCGACGACAGTCCGGTCGACGAACTCGAAGTCTCGGTGGACGTGCCCAGTAGTGAGCCGGGGTCACCGCCGAACAACAGCGCCAGGATCAGGACGATAATGCCACCCGCGCCACCGCCGATCGCGATTTTGCCGCCGCGGCCACCGCCGCCCCCGCCGCCTTGAACCTGAACGCGTCCCGCTTCAGCGCGGGCCCCCTCGTTGAAGGTCATCTATGTCCGCTTTCTGCTGTCGTGAACAAGTGCTTGCCGTCACTTCTGGAGATAGCTTCGCATGCGATGCGGGTCCGCGTTTCCGCTCTGCGCAGTTCGCTCCGTAGGATCGCAGGCAAAGTAGTCGGTCGTCGGTTATTGGAAGTAGTTCGAAAGGAATCCCGTGCTGCGCACACATCTCGCCGGTTCATTGCGACCCGAGCAGGCAGAGCAGACCGTAACGCTCACCGGTTGGGTAGCCAGGCGTCGTGATCACGGCGGAGTGATCTTCATCGATCTCCGTGATGCATCCGGAGTTGCGCAGGTAGTTTTCCGGGCAGGTGACGTGGCCGAGCAGGCGCACCGTCTGCGCGCGGAATACTGCGTTCGCGTAACCGGAACGGTCGAGGTTCGCCCCGAGGGCAACCAGAACTTCGAGATCCCCACCGGAGCAATCGAGGTCAACGCCACCGAACTCGAGGTTCTCAACGAAAGCGCACCGCTGCCGTTCCAGCTCGACGATCAGGTCGGCGAAGAAGCTCGCCTCAAGTACCGATACCTCGACTTGCGTCGTGAAGGGCCCGGATCCGCAATTCGCTTGCGTTCCAAGGTAAGTGCTGCAGCGCGCGGCGTTCTCGCGCACCACGAGTTCGTCGAGGTCGAGACTCCGACGCTCACGCGTTCGACGCCAGAGGGTGCCCGCGACTTCCTCGTACCGTCACGCCTGCAGCCCGGTAGCTTCTACGCACTGCCGCAGAGCCCGCAGCTGTTCAAGCAGCTACTCATGGTCGGCGGCATCGAGCGCTACTACCAGATCGCGCGTTGCTACCGCGACGAGGATTTCCGCGCCGATCGTCAGCCCGAGTTCACTCAGCTCGACATCGAGATGGCTTTCGTCAACCAGGACGACATCATCCTGCTTGCCGAGGAAATCCTGACGGCGCTCTGGAAGCTCGTCGGCCACGAGATCAAGACGCCGATCGACCGCATGACCTACAACGAGGCAATGCGTCGTTACGGCAGCGACAAGCCGGACCTGCGTTTCGACATCGAACTCGTCGAGTGCATGGACTTCTTCAAGGACACGACGTTCCGCGTGTTCCAGGCGGAGTACGTTGGCGCCGTCGTGATGCCCGGCGGTGCAAGCCAGCCGCGCAAGCAACTCGACGCCTGGCAGGAATGGGCCAAGCAGCGCGGGGCCAAGGGCCTGGCGTACGTGTTGGTCGGCGAAGACGGCACTCTCGGTGGTCCCGTTGCCAAGAACCTGACCGACGCCGAGCGTGAAGGCCTTGCTGCTCACGTCGGAGCTCAGCCGGGTGACTGCATCTTCTTCGCAGCCGGCGCAACGAAGCCGATGCGCGCCCTCCTCGGCGCGGCCCGTGGTGAGATCGCCCGCAAGAAGGATCTCATCGATCCCGACGCGTGGGCCTTCGTGTGGATCGTCGACGCTCCGATGTTCGAGCCGACCGCAGACGCCACTGCATCCGGTGACGTTGCGCTCGGCCACTCCGCCTGGACGGCCGTGCACCATGCGTTCACGTCGCCGAAGCCGGAGTTCTTCGACACGTTCGACACCGATCCGGATTCCGCTCTCGCCTACGCCTACGACATCGTCTGCAACGGCAACGAGATCGGCGGCGGCAGTATTCGTATCCACCGCAAGGACATTCAGGAACGAGTGTTCAAGGTGATGGGTATCTCCGAGGAAGAGGCGCAGGAGCAGTTCGGCTTCCTTCTCGACGCCTTCGCCTTCGGCGCGCCTCCGCACGGCGGAATTGCTTTCGGCTGGGACCGCATCACCGCTCTCCTCGCCGGCATGGATTCCATCCGTGAGGTCATCGCGTTCCCGAAGTCCGGCGGCGGCGTCGACCCGCTGACGGATGCTCCGGCACCGATTTCTGCGCAGCAGCGCAAGGAATCGGGTATTGACGCGAAGCCCGAGAAGAAGTCAGAGGACAAGAAGTCCGAAGGCGACACCGTCGAAGCCAAGTAGAGCCGACACCGGATCGCCATGCTGCATTTGCGGGTGATCTGCCCGACCGAGCGCACCGAGCAAGTTCTCGGTGCGCTCGCGTCGCAGCGGGGCGCGACACACATCGTCGTATTACGTGATGTCGCGGTTCATCCCGCCGGCGACATGGTGGAGGCCGACGTCGCCCGTGAGGCGGCCAACGACGTCGTCGATGCTCTGACGGCTCTCGGCGTCGCCGAGGACGGCGGAATGACGCTCGTACCGGTCGAGACGGTGTTGTCGGCGGCGGCACGCAAAGCCGAGCGCGACGTGCCGGGTGATCCCGCGGATTCCGTCGTCTGGGAGGAATTGCTGTCCCGCACTCGGGAAGAATCAACTCTCAACGGATTGTTCGTCGCGTTCCTGACGATCGCATGTCTGCTCGCGGCAATCGGCGTTGTCACCGACTCTCAGATCACGATCGTGGGAGCCATGGTCGTCGGCCCGGAGTTCGGGCCGCTGGCCGCGCTGGCTGTGGCACTCGTACGGCGGGATCGACGGTTGCGTCGACGTTCGATTCTCGCGCTCGCCGTCGGATTCCCCATCGCGATGGGCGTGACTCTCGCCGCAACGTTCGTGGTGAAGTTCTTCGGGTGGATGGACGTCGTGAGTCTCGAATCGCTCCACGAGGTCGATTTCGTCTACAAGGTCGGGCCCATCTCGTTTGTCGTCGCGCTTCTTGCCGGTGCGGCTGGGATGCTGGCACTCGTCTCGTCGAAGTCCGCTGCCTTGGTCGGAGTGTTCATCTCCGTCACCACGGTTCCTGCCGCCGGTTTCGCGGTGGTTGCGGCAGCAAACGGAGAATGGCGGATCGCCGGGTTGTCGTCGCTGCAACTGGCTGTCAACCTGGTCGGGATCGTCACTGCCTGCGTGCTCGTCCTCTGGGTCAGAACCCGGGCCGACGAGGAATTCGAAGCAGCGTTGAAAGGCATTTCTCGATTTGTCGACGAGGACAAAACTCCATGACATCGCCGGTTCGGAGTTCTGCTCACCGACAGCAAAATTCTCGCGAGAACTGTGTGCCGGTGTGGCGATTAGGGACTTTTGTCATCACCGCAGGTAGACGGCAATTTCTGTCGCTGTGAGAGCTTGAATTCGCCGCTGTGAGTGGATGAGCTGGGCATGATCGGAGTCACTAACGGGTAAGTTGGTCGGTGATGACCGCATTACTGGCAGACCCCGTTTCCGAAGTCGTCGCAGCTGCTGAGCAGTTGCTGACACGCCGCACAGGGGCACCCGTAACCCTGGTGGATCCAGTCGATCTCGGGGGGAGTGGCCGCACCGTCGTGCTACGCGTACGTGTCGCCGAGAACCCGTTCTCGCTGCCTCGAACGCTGGTGATCAAGCAGGTCCGCGACAACTTCCAGGGAGCCACCAAAACCGCGATTGCGCTCCCCGCCGCGTCCGAAGGTGACTTCGACGTCGAGACCGCTTTCCTTCGTGAAGCGGTGTCGTATCAGTTCGCCAACGCGCTTGCCAAGGACGCACGCCCCGGCGCCGAACTGTTGGCGTCCGACCTCGATGCTCGCCTCTTGATCCTGAGTGATCTCGGCGACGCCACCGCAATCAGCGTCCGACTCGAAGACTCCGACCCGGACACCGTCACTCACACGCTGATGGCCATGGCGCAGGCCATGGGGCGCATGCACGCCGCGACCGTCGGCCGTGAGGACGACTTCACCGCACTGCTGCGTCGAGCCGAGGTCGCCCATTGCTCCGATGAAGTGGCGGATCAGGTGGGACGCGCAGTGGCCGGTGTTCCCGCGATGTTGGTGGAAAGTCTCGGCATCGATGTGAGTTCGGACATTCTCGAGCAGGTTCAGCACGCGCAGACACTGTTCAGTGGCGGTCGATTCCGCGCCTTCAGTCCGTCGGACCTGTGCCCAGACAACATCATCGTCAACGACGACGGCGTGCAGTTCCTCGACTACGAGTGGGGTGGCTACCGGGACGCCCTCCTCGACATCACCTACGCGTTGGTGTCGTTCCCCGGTTGCCTGTGCAACATCGACCTGACCGAAGAGCGGGCGTCGGCGATGGTCGATGCCTGGCGGGCCGAGGTCGTCGGGATGTGGCCGGCCCTGGCCGACGAGGCCGAATTGGGGCGCAGGATCGTCGAGGCCCAACTCATCTGGGTCTGGCTCAGCACCTATCTGTACCTGCCCGAGGATCATTCACGTATCGCCGCTGTCCGCGAGCACTATCTCTCGATTCCACGGGCCGACGCACTGGTGGGACGCTGGGCAAGACTCGCGCGTTCGGCGAAGCTCGCCGGCAACGACGCCGTCGAGGCACACGCCCGCGACGTCGTGGCGGCGCTGCGCACCGAGTTCAGTTGAGTTTCTGACTGATCACACGCAGAAGGGCGCCCGTGCATGCAGCACGAGCGCCCTTTTTCGGTCGAGTCCGCTCAGTTGTCGGAGACCAGATCGTTCTCGGACAGGTCCGTCGCCGCGAGCGCCGTCGCCAGATCAGGATGGCGGAACGTCGACGTCACCTGGTCGGCCACGACTCGGAAAGCCGAGGCCAGGGTCGCGGACTTGTCCGGTTCGGCCGCCCACGTTGCGGTCTGTTCGACGACGACCACGCCATGGTGGACGTACATCTTCCCGGGGACGAGCGTGATGCCGGCGTTGGTGGCCCACTCGCGCAGGGCAGCGAGTCCCTGGCTCGCGCCCTTGGGGCCGCCTACCTCGATGTCGTCACTCGACAACTGCAGAAGCGTGTCGATGTCTTGGGAGTTGAGTGCATCGTGCCACGCGAGGACGGTGGCGATCTCGGAGGTGCTCATGGCGACAACGCTATTACAGCGCCTTTGCCGAGGACGTGAGGGCTGGCGGAACTGCGGGTTGTGTCAAGCGTCGGTGGTCTCTAGTAGCGTCGATTCGTGAGCGATTGGCAAGCGGAAGACAGTGTGGGGGCGAAAGACGGCGTGGTGGCGGAAGACGGCGTGGTGGCGGAAGACGGCCTGTTCGAGGCAACTCCGGAGGAATCCGCGATCGTCGACGAACCCGATGTCGTGTCTGTCGCCGAGCGCGCATTGTCCTCGGTGCCGCCTGGTGCTCCTCTGGCTGTCCGCATGCGCCCCCTCACTCTCGGTGAAGTTGTCGGTCAACAGCACCTGCTCGGCCCTGGTGCTCCGCTGCGCAGAATGGTCGAGGGGTCCGGCGCTGCATCGGTACTTCTGTACGGACCTCCCGGCACCGGCAAGACCACGCTCGCGTCGTTGATCTCGGGCGCTACCGGCCGTCGGTTCGAGGCATTGTCTGCCCTGTCCGCCGGCGTCAAGGAAGTCCGCGGTGTCATCGAACTTGCCCGCCGTCGTCTGCTGAACGGCGAACAGACCGTCTTGTTCATCGACGAGGTCCATCGTTTCTCCAAAACCCAGCAGGACGCCTTGCTCGCCGCGGTCGAGAACCGGATCGTGCTCCTGGTCGGCGCGACCACCGAGAACCCGTCCTTCTCGGTCGTCTCCGCGCTGTTGTCGCGCTCGTTGGTCCTGCAACTGCAATCGCTCACCGCTGCGGATGTCCAGGAACTGCTCGAGCGTGCGGTCACCGACGAGCGCGGGTTCGGGGGAGCGATCGCGATCGACGACGACGCGATGGAACACCTCGTTCGTCTGGCAGCCGGTGACGCACGCCGAGCCCTGACGGCACTCGAGGCCGCTGCCGGAGCTGCACTGGACACGGCCGGTGACGCTCCGGGCCCGGTGGTGCTCGACCTCGCGACCGTCGAGGCCAGTGTCGACAAGGCCGCGGTTCGGTACGACCGTGCCGGGGATCAGCACTACGACGTCATCAGCGCCTTCATCAAGAGCATTCGCGGCTCCGACGTCGATGCCGCCCTGCACTACCTCGCTCGGATGCTGACCGCGGGCGAAGACCCTCGTTTCATCGCGAGGCGTCTGGTGGTTCATGCCAGCGAGGACATCGGCATGGCGGACCCGATGGCGCTGCAGACTGCCACCGCCGCTGCCCAGGCAGTGCAGCTGATCGGTATGCCGGAGGCTCGTCTGGCGCTGGCACAGGCCACCATTCATCTGGCGACGGCTCCCAAATCGGGTGCGGTGATCGCCGCTCTCGGTGCAGCCATGGCCGACGTGGCCGCCGGAAAATCCGGACTGGTACCGCCGCATCTGCGTGACGGGCACTACAAGGGTGCCGAGCAATTGGGCAACGCAGTCGGATACAAGTACCCGCACGACACACGTGATGGTGTTCTGCGGCAACAGTATCCACCGGACGATCTGGTGGGTGTCGACTATTACCAGCCCACCGCACACGGCAACGAGCGAGAGATCGCCGATCGGGTGAGCAAACTCCGCCGAATCGTTCGTGGCTGACGCCTGCCAGGTTCCACCGGTCGACGCGTTAGTCTGGACACCCATAGCTCGACGCTCTTGAAGGTAAGGACCGGTTAGTGCAAACCCACGAGATCCGCAGGCGATTCCTCGACCACTTCGTCAAGGCCGGCCACACCGAGGTGCCCAGCGCCTCGCTGATTCTCGACGACCCGAACCTTCTGTTCGTCAACGCGGGCATGGTTCCGTTCGTGCCGTTCTTCCTCGGGCAGCAGACGCCGTCCTACTCGCGCGCGACGTCTGTGCAGAAGTGTGTCCGCACCCTGGACATCGAAGAGGTCGGCATCACCACCCGCCACAACACCTTCTTCCAGATGGCGGGCAACTTCTCCTTCGGTGACTACTTCAAGAAGGAAGCCATCTCCCACGCCTGGCAGTTGCTGACAGGTTCGGTCGAGGACGGCGGATACGGCATCGATCCCACGCGCTTGTGGGCAACCGTCTATCTCGACGACGACGAAGCGTTCTCGATCTGGCGCGACGAGGTCGGTGTGCCCGAAGAGCGCATCCAGCGCCGCGGCATGAAGGACAACTACTGGTCCATGGGCATTCCCGGACCGTGCGGCCCCTGCTCGGAGATCTTCTACGACCGCGGCGCCGAGTACGGCGTCGAGGGTGGCCCGGAAGCCGACGAGGATCGCTACATCGAGATCTGGAACCTCGTGTTCATGCAGAACGAGCGCGGCGAGGGCACCAACAAGGGCGACTACCCGATCCTCGGACCGCTGCCGAAGAAGAACATCGACACCGGCATGGGCGTCGAGCGCGTTGCGTTCCTCCTGCAGGGCGTCGAAAACGTCTACGAGACAGACCTTCTCCGCCCCGTCATCGACAAGGCCGCCGAACTGACCGGCAGCGTGTACGGGACCGATCACACTTCTGACGTCCGTTTCCGCGTCATCGCCGACCACGCACGCACCGCCGCGATGTTGATCGCCGACGGTGTGAACCCCGGCAACTACGGCCGCGGATACGTCCTGCGCCGGTTGCTGCGTCGCATCGTGCGCTCGGCCAAACTGCTCGGCAGCGAGCAGCCCACCATGCGCGAGTTCATGATCGTCGTCCGCGACACGATGGCGCCGTCGTACCCGGTTCTGGAAACCGACTTCACGCGCATCGAGAACGTTGCCGTCGGTGAGGAGACCGCGTTCCTCAAGACGCTGGCGTCGGGTTCGGCCCTGTTCGAGAATGCTGCCGAGACGGTCAAGTCGTCCGGAAAGTCGGTCATCGCCGGCGATCAGGCGTTTGCACTGCACGACACCTACGGCTTCCCGATCGATCTCACGCTCGAAATGGCATCCGAGGCCGGTCTCACCGTCGACGAAGACGGCTTCCGCACGCTCATGGCCGAGCAGCGCAAGCGCGCCAAGGACGACGCTCAAGCGCGCAAGCACGCGCATGCGGACCTCACGGTCTACAAGGAACTGCTCGATCGAGGTGCCACCGAGTTCACCGGTTTCGACGAGCTCGTCTCCGAGGCTCACGTCCTCGCACTGATCGTCGACGGTGTCCGCGTGCCGGTCGCGAAGGCCGGTCAGGACGTCGAGGTCATCCTCGACCGCAGCCCGCTCTACGCAGAGTCCGGTGGACAGATCGCCGACATCGGTTCGCTCACCGCGCCGGGCCTCGAAGCCAAGGTCAACGACGTGCAGAAGATCGCCAAGAAGGTCTGGACGCACAAGGTGACGGTGCAGAAGGGCGAGATCACCGAGGGCGACGTCGTGCTCGCGCACGTCGACGCCGAGTGGCGCAAGGGTGCAACCCAGGGGCACTCCGGTACCCACATGGTGCACGCGGCGCTGCGTCAGGTGCTCGGCCCCAACGCCGTTCAGGCGGGTTCGCTCAACAAGCCGGGTTACCTCCGCTTCGATTTCTCCTGGCAGGGCGCGCTGTCCGACTCCCAGAAGCAGGACATCGAGGCACTCACCAACGAAGCCGTGGCGTCCAACTACGCGGTCAACACATTTGTCACGGATCTCGACAAGGCCAAGGCTATGGGTGCGATGGCACTCTTCGGTGAGAACTACGGGGACGAGGTTCGTGTCGTCGAAATCGGCGGTCCGTTCTCGATGGAACTGTGCGGCGGTACTCACGTCGGAAGCTCCGCCCAGATCGGTCAGGTCACGCTGCTCGGTGAGCAGTCGGTCGGCTCCGGAATCCGACGCGTCGAGGCGTACGTCGGTTTGGACTCCTACCGCTACCTCGCCAAGGAACGCGCTCTCCTCGCCGGACTCTCCTCCTCACTGAAGGTTCCTTCGGAAGAGGTACCCGCCCGCGTCGAGGCGCTCGTCGAGCGACTCAAGGTGGCCGAGAAGGAACTCGAGCAGACCAAGGCCAAGGCTGTGCTGGCGTCGGCAGGCGAGTACGTCGCCAAGGCCAAGCGCATCGGTAGCGTCCTGGTCATTGCCGAGCCTGCTCCCGCGGGAGTCGGCGGCAACGATCTGCGCAGCCTCGTCACGGACATCAAGGGCCGACTCGGCTCCGAACCCGCCGTCGTAGCTCTCCTCGGTGACGTCGACGGCAAGGTCCCGTTCGTGGTCGCATCCAGCAAGGCGGCCCAGGGTCTCGGTGTGAAGGCCGGCGAGCTTGTCGCGTCCTTCGGTCCCAAGATCGGTGGCCGCGGCGGCGGAAAGCCCGACATGGCCCAGGGTTCGGGTTCGGACTCCGCCGGAATCCCGGCGGCGCTCGATGCGATCCGGGACAGAGTCGGAGAGCTGGCGGGCGGCAGCTGACGGTGGTGGCTACGCAGCAGGGTCCCGATCGCCCCGGCATCGACGACCCTGGTCGCGGGCGGCGCATCGCCATCGACGTCGGCAGTGTTCGCATCGGCGTCGCGTCAAGCGACCCCGACGGCATCCTCGCGACACCGGTGGAAACGGTTCCACGCTCGAAGGAGCGTGGGCCCGACGCGCCGGATATCCGGCGCATTATCGCCATCGTGTCCGAATACGAGGCCGTTGAGGTTATCGTCGGACTGCCACAGACGCTGCGCGGTGAGCAAGGTAAAGCCGCCGGTATCGCGACTGCATTCGCCAAACGACTGCAGCGGGCCGTCGAACCGATCCCGGTGAGACTGTCCGACGAACGACTGACGACCGTCACGGCTGCGCGCAACCTCCGCGAAAGTGGAGTCAAGGCTCGCGGCCAGCGGCCGATGATCGATCAGGCTGCGGCGGTGGAAATCCTGCAAGGCTGGCTGGACGAGCGGAGTAGAGCTGTGAAACCAGGGGAGTCGTCGAAGGACGCTGCACTGGAGGGCGATCTGTGAACGCGCGGTGGGATGAGGGCGGCGGAAGCCGGCCCACCAGTTCGTTCGACTTCGACAACGACGAGACCATGGTCATGCGTGCGTTGCCGCAGAACATCGATCCGCCGCATATGTCGCGAGCGGAGGCACGCAAGCAACGCGAAGCGCGCAACAAGCGCGCCAAGCGAGGTAAGAAGGTTGGTGTTCTCGCTCTCCTGGTGTTGGTGATCGCGGTTCTCGGTGTCGGTGCCTACGGTGCCCTCTGGTACATGGATCGCAACAAGGCCGCGGAGGACTTCGCCGGCCCGGGCGGCGCACCCGTGGTCATCCAGATCAACAGTGGAGAAACCGCATCGGAGATCGGTGCGACGCTGGAGGCGAAGAACGTCGTCGCGAGTTCCGCTGCTTTCTACAACGCTGCGATCGCCAATCCGTCGGAGATCCAGAAGGTACAACCCGGCTTCTACCAGGTGCCGGTGCAGAGTAGTGCCGCGAGCGCACTCGACAGTTTGGTTGCCCCGGACTCCCGAGTCGGCAGTGTTGTCATCGCCGAAGGGCGTCAGCTGCACGACAGTTCGGACGCGCAGACGGGCTCGCTCAAGAAGGGCATCTACAACCTCATTTCCGAGGCGAGTTGTGTCGGCCCGGTTTCCGCTCAGAAGTGCGTCTCGACGGACGAATTGAACACTGCGGGAGCGTCTTCCGATCTGGCTTCGCTCGGCGTGCCGGACTGGGCGATGTCGTCGGTCAAGAGCGTGCCGGACAAGGACCGTCAGCTCGAAGGCCTGATCGCCGCCAGCAGTTGGGATTTCGACCCCACTGCGACGCCGACCGAGATCCTGCGTTCGTTGGTCGAGGGCAGCGCCGCCAAGTACGAGGCCACCGGGATCCTGACAGCAGGCAGCGGAGTCGGAATGTCGCCGTACCAGTTGTTGGTGGCAGCGTCGCTGGTCGAACGTGAGGCATTGCCTGGCGACATGGCCAAGGTCGCGCGGGTGATCGTCAACCGACTCGCAGTCGATCAGCCTTTGCAGTTCGACTCCACGGTCAACTACTCACTCGACACCACCGAGGTCGCCACGACCGATGCGGACCGTGAGCGCGTCACGCCCTGGAACACGTACGCAATGCCCGGTCTGCCTGCGACGCCTATTGCTTCACCGAGCATCGACGCGCTGAAGGCCGTGGAATCTCCGGCGGCCGGTGACTGGTTGTACTTCGTCACGATCAACAAGGAAGGCCAGACGCTCTTCACCAAGAGTTACGAGGAGCATCTGGCCAACATCGAACTGGCACAGCAAAGTGGGATTCTCGACAGTGGACGGTAGTACCGCGACTTCGCTCGCGACGCCGCGTAAGGCGGCAGTTCTCGGAAGCCCGATCGCTCACTCGAAGTCGCCGTTGCTGCACCTTGCTGCGTACGAGGCTTTGGGTCTGAGCGATTGGACCTACGAGCGGATCGAATGCACCGGCGAGCAGTTGCCTGCCCTCGTTGACTCACTCGGCCCCGAATGGGTCGGCCTCTCCGTGACGATGCCGGGCAAGATCGCAGCACTCGACTATGCCACCGAACGCACACCGCGAGCGGTGACCATCGGCTCGGCGAACACCCTGGTCCGCATCGAGGGCGGTTGGCGTGCCGACTGCACGGACGTCGACGGAGTCAGCGGTGCGTTGATCGCCGGCGGCGTCGGCGATCTCAGCGGCACTTCGGCGGTCGTCGTCGGCGCGGGCGGCACCGCGCGGCCGGCATTGGTCGCGTTGGCCGACATGGGAGTTCGGACAGTCACCGTGGTCGCGCGTGATCCGGGGCGAGCATCCGGTGCCATCGAATGCGGCAGTGCTGTCGGGTTGGGCATTGATCTGGTCTCTTTCGACGACGCACGACTCGGTGGGATCTGTGCCGAATCCTCGGTCTTGGTCAGCACCGTTCCCGCAGAAGCGGCCGCGCCTTTCGCCCAGCAACTGGGGAGGGCACGATTTGTCCTCGACGCGATCTACAACCCCTGGCCGACGCCACTCGCTTCGGTTGTCGAGGCGGCTGGTGGCACGGTGATCGGTGGCCTCGCGATGTTGCTCAATCAGGCCTTCGGGCAGGTAGAGCAGTTCACGGGCAAGCCCGCTCCGCGAAAGGCGATGGCAGCCGCTATCGCTTAGCTCTGTTCACAGTGTCGAGGTAGTCCACAAGACGATTCGTAGAGTGCCGCTGGTGAACGCTAGACACCAAGCTCGAAACCATGTGGACGTTGGTGGTCTTGGCAGGCGCTGGGGTAGTCGGTGGTGTCGGTGCTCGGGCGATCGTCGACAGTTGGTTGCGACGACACGGTTATCGACCAGTCGTGGCTCTCTGTTGTGTGCCCCAGTGCGGTGTCGCCACAGGTTGGGTTGCCGTCGGCGCACTGAATACCTCGGTGGTGCAACTGATCTCAGGTCTTGCCGTGGTGTGGTGGTGCGTCGCAATCTCGACTGTCGACCTGGCCGTGCGCCGGCTGCCCAACAGTTTCACGCTGCCCGGCTACGCAGTCGTGATGGTCTATGCGGCGGCGTCGGGAACGGTGTGGGTTGCTGCGGTGGGATCGGCACTGCTCGCCGGAATCCACCTCCTGGCGCACGTGATGTCGCCTGGTTCGATGGGTCTCGGCGATGTGAAGCTCTCTCTTCCGCTGGGCGCTCTGACCGGATTGGTGGGCGCTGACGCCTGGCTGTGGTCGTTGGTGTCTGCATCGGTGCTCACCGCAACCCTGGGTGTCGTGATCGAACTGCGAAAACTGGGCCGGCGACAGTCGGGTCCGGTAGCCCACAATTCGCCCATCGCGCACGGTCCCTCGATGTGCCTGGCAGCCTGCGGTTCGATGGCGTTTGCCTGGTTGACGTGACGAGTGCAACATCCACGGAAAACCTTGCGTTATTGACTATTCAACGACGGACCGTGATCTGCAGGAAAGACGTAACCGTCGGTTTCATAAAGGCGGGTATCGCAGGCGCGCAGTCCCAGCATGCGGCGAGTCGGACTTGCCGAATGTCCACTCCCTGACGTTGACTGAGGCTTCGGAAATGGGACAAAACGAATCTCGTTTCGCACTCGATTATCGGGGGAACCTATGCGCACAAGGCTTTTCGTCGCTGCGGCAGCCTGTTTGGCGGCTGTGGCTGCAGGGGCGGGCGTCGCCGGCGCCGCGCCTGCACCTTCGTCGGTGGCACTGGGCGGGGGCTCAGGAATCCTGCTGCCGGACGTGGATCATTCCGATCCGGAGCAAGTTGCGGCGTGCACGTTGACCGCGGTCGGATACGACAACGCCGGCTCGCTCGTGGCACTCACCGCCGGACACTGCGGAGTTGTCGGGGACCGGGTGTTCGCCGAATACCTGCCCGAAGCCGGCCCCATCGGTCGGTTCTCCTACTCGAGTCCGGTCTCGGATATCGCGGTGATCGATCTCGACGACGCGAAGGTAGCCCCGCTACGTACCGTCGGCGGCACGACGATCAACGGAATCGGCGCTCCGCCGGCACCGGGCACGATCGTGTGCAAGGAAGGCCGTTCGACCGGCAACACGTGCGGTATCACCTGGGGCTACGACTCCGTCTACGGTGAAATTGTCGAGCACACGTGCTCGATTCCCGGAGACTCCGGTGGACCACTCGTCGTCGGCGATCGCCTGGTGGGCTTGATCAGCAACGGCTTCGAACCGTACTGCTTCGAGCCGCTCCCGCCGCCGTTCCATGCTCCCGACAACTCGGCGGACATCAACATCGGTTTGGCTGACATCAATGCCAACGGTGGAGGATTCCGCCTGTTCTAGACCCGCAGGAACCTCTGAGATGGCCCACACGCATCGTGCGTGTGGGCCATCTGTGTTCACCGGGAGGGCCACTGTGACAACTGAGGTCCGCGACGTGGAAAGATGGTCGGCGTGCTGCGTTGGATAACTGCCGGAGAATCCCATGGTCCCGCCCTCGTCGCGATGCTCGAGGGCATGGTCGCGGGGGTCGAAGTGACCTCTGAGGCCATCTCGTCCGAACTTGCCCGTCGTCGACTCGGTTACGGCCGTGGCGCGCGGATGAAGTTCGAGGCCGACAAGGTCACCATCATCGGTGGTGTCCGCCACGGATTTACGCTCGGTGGCCCCGTGGCCATCGAAATCGGCAACACCGAGTGGCCCAAGTGGGAAACCATCATGTCCGCCGATCCGGTCGACCCGGACCTGCTCGCCGATCAGGCTCGCAATGCCCCGCTGACGCGCCCGCGTCCCGGTCACGCCGATTACAGCGGCATGCTCAAGTACGGCTTCAACGACGCGCGTCCCGTCCTCGAGCGCGCCAGCGCTCGCGAGACCGCAGCCCGTGTAGCCGCCGGAACAGTCGCACGGTCGTTCCTGCGTCAGGTATTCGGTGCCGAGGTCGTTTCACACGTTATTTCCATCGGTGCTTCCGAGCCTTACGTCGGGCCCGTGCCGGAGGGCAAAGACCTGGACGCGATCGACGCGAGCCCGGTCCGTGCCTTCGACAAGGCTGCAGAAGAGTCGATGATCGCCGAAATCGAATCGGCCAAGAAGGACGGCGACACCCTCGGTGGCGTCGTCGAGGTCGTCATCCACGGGCTGCCAGTCGGACTCGGCACCTTCGTCAGTGGCGCCGAGCGTCTCGATTCACGACTTGCCGCAGCTCTCATGGGAATTCAGGCCATCAAGGGTGTCGAGGTCGGTGACGGCTTCGAGACCGCGCGTCGTCGTGGCAGCGAAGCTCACGACGAAATCCGCCCGGGCCCGGACGGCATCGTGCGCTCCACCAACCGCGCAGGCGGTATCGAAGGTGGCATGACCAATGGTGAGGCCCTTCGAGTTCGCGCCGCGATGAAGCCGATCTCGACGGTTCCGCGCGCTCTGGCGACGGTCGACATGGAGAGCGGCGAGGAAGCGGTTGCCATCCACCAGCGCAGCGATGTGTGCGCGGTTCCGGCCGCCGGCGTCGTCGCCGAATCGATGGTTGCGCTTGTCGTGGCTCAGGCCGCACTCGAAAAGTTCGGTGGTGATTCCATTGCTGAAACCACTGCCAACTACCGTCGTTACGCCGAGGGCATCGCAGCCCGACCGCCTCGATAGGACTCACGTATCGATGAAGCCGAAGGCTGTACTCATCGGTCCGCCCGGTGCCGGCAAATCGACCATCGGTCGACGTCTCGCGCAGGCACTCGAACTCGAATTGGTCGATACCGACGCCGAGATCGAACGGACCACGGGTAGAACGATCCCGGAGATCTTCACCCATGACGGAGAGCCTCGGTTTCGTGAGATCGAGGAATCGGTGGTTCGCGACGCGTTGCAGGCCACCGACGGAATCGTCTCGCTCGGCGGTGGTGCGATCCTGTCCGATCGCACGCGCGAACTGCTCCAGGGCCACACGGTCATCTACCTGGAGATCAGTGTCGCCGAAGGGCTTCGCCGCACGGGGGCGAACAATCATCGTCCGCTGCTGGCCGGCGGAGATCCCAAGGTCAAGTACCAGGAGCTGATGAGGCGTCGTCGTCCGCTGTACCGGCGTTCGGCCACGATTCGGATTCGGACCGACGGCCGAAGCCCGGCGCGTGTCGTCGGGCAATTGGTGTCGAAACTTCAAGACAAATGAACAACCGGAGCGGAGTAGTGGAGCAGTGACCGAACCCGTACGTGTAGAGGTGAAGACCGCAAGTCCCTACCCGGTCGTGATCGGCCGCGGCCTGCTCGGTGACCTTGTTGCCGAGTTCGACGGCGCGCGCACTGTCGCGATCTTCCATCAGCCGCCGCTGGCAGAGACCGCGGAGGCTGTACGGGCTGCGTTGGCGGAGAAGGGAATCGACGCTCACCGCATCGAAATCCCCGACGCCGAGGACGGTAAGGATCTTGCCGTCGCGGGCTTCTGCTGGGACGTGCTCGGCCGGATCGGCCTGACTCGCAGCGACGCGATCATGAGCTTGGGCGGGGGAGCGGCGACCGACCTCACCGGCTTCGTCGCGGCTACGTGGATGCGTGGTGTCAAGGTTGTTCACGTTCCCACCACTTTGCTCGCGATGGTCGACGCAGCAGTGGGCGGCAAGACCGGTATCAACACCGAAGCGGGCAAGAACCTCGTCGGTTCGTTCCACGAGCCGGGAGCGGTGTTCATCGATCTCGCGACGCTCGAGACTGTGCCGCACAACGAGATCGTTGCAGGCATGGCCGAGGTCATCAAGACCGGATTCATCGCCGACCCGGTGATCCTGGACCTCATCGAAGCCGATCCCAAGGCTGCTCTCGATCCGTCGGGAACTGTTCTGCCCGAGCTGATTCGGCGCTCCGTCGAGGTCAAGGCCAAGGTCGTGGCCGCGGATCTGCGCGAGTCGGATCTGCGCGAAATCCTCAACTACGGCCACACACTCGGCCACGCGATCGAACGTCGTGAGCGCTACAAGTGGCGCCACGGTGCTGCCGTCTCCGTCGGGCTGGTCTTCGCTGCCGAACTCGGACGGCTCGCGGGCCGACTCGACGACGCCACCGCCGATCGTCACAAGTCGATCCTCGATCTCGTCGGGCTGCCGACGTCGTACGACGGTGATGCGTTCGGCGATCTGATGAAGGGAATGCAGACCGACAAGAAGAACCGTGCCGGGCTGCTCCGTTTCGTGGTCCTCGACGGCCTCGCCAAGCCGGGCCGCCTCGAAGGGCCGGATCCGAGCCTGCTGGTCGCGGCGTACTCCGCGATCGCCCGTGATCCTCGGCCGGCCGGCGGAACGGTCCTGCTGTGAGGATCAACGTCGTCAACGGACCCAATCTGGGGCGTCTGGGTAAGCGTCAGCCCGAGGTCTACGGCGCGACCACACACGACGATCTGATCGAATTGTGCGTCGCGGCAGGTAAGGAGCTCGGCGTCGAGGTGATCGTCCGTCAGAGCGATCACGAAGGCGATCTGCTCGGTTGGATCCACGACGCGGCGGACGCGGGGGAACCGGTGATCCTCAAT
The DNA here is from genome assembly GCF_030407755.1 of Rhodococcus sp. APC 3903. NCBI lineage: Bacteria > Bacillati > Actinomycetota > Actinomycetes > Mycobacteriales > Nocardiaceae > Rhodococcus > Rhodococcus sp. APC 3903. The sequence goes on along the minus strand of NZ_JASDCV010000005.1, from coordinate 279,927 downwards.
GCCGGCGGCTTGACGCACACGTCGGTGGTCCTGCGAGATGCATGCGCCGAACTGACCGCAGGTCTCGTCGAGGTGCACATCTCGAACGTTCATGCGCGAGAAGAGTTTCGGCACCATTCCTACCTGAGTCCGATTGCGACCGGCGTGATCGTCGGACTCGGCGTCGCCGCGTATCCGCTGGCGATCAGGTTCCTCGCCGAGCGAGGCTGAACGAGGGAAGTCGAAAAGCCGACCACACAAATGCGGCCCCGAGGAAAATTTCCTCGGGGCCGCATTTGTGTGTGTGGACGGCGGGCGTTACTGCTCGCGCTTGCCCAGATCGATCGCTGGGAAGACCGCGGTATCGGCGTCGGATTCCTCGACGGACATGGCGGCTCCGCTGTATGCGTGCTGCTCGGTGGGGGAGTCGTAGCCCTCGCTGACGGGCACCGGTTCGTGGTGACGCTCGTGGGACGGGGTCTGCGGAGCGGTTCCGTTCTTGCGCTGTTCACGACTGACGAAGAAACGTCCGACGGTGATGGCGATCATGGCGGGGACGAAGATGAGAAGGATCGTGAACGCCGCACCGGAGGTCACCTCGAAGAACAAGCCCTGCTGAGTGAGTTCGAGGGAGGGGACCAGGCTGAGTGCCCAGCTGGCAGCGCCGGCGACGAATCCGCCGACCAAAGCAGCTTTGAGCCACAGCATGGTCAGATCGGCGCCGTCCTCGGGTTCCGGGAAGTTTCGGCGGTCGCGAATGCCGTCGATACCACCCCAGATCGCGGCGAAGACGATGACGATCAACAGGGACAGCCAGCGCAGGGTGGACCCCTGAAGCGGCCACTGTGCGATTGCTGCACCGAGCAATGCACGAAACACAACATGTATCAGGGCCATGCCGAGGCCACGTACCAACCACGCATTCATGGGTACAGCCTAACTAGAACCCATTACACCTTGTGGCCTAACCCACACTTATTGCTGTAACCGTGAGTTTCGAGTTGATCGGCAGGTCTGCGAGGGCGGTAGGTTCGAGGGATGCCGGTCGACTTCAGAACACGCCGTGAATCCCTCAGACGCCTCCTCGCGGAGCGCGAACTCGACGCGATTCTCGTCACAGATCTCCTCAATATCAGGTACCTCACCGGTTTCACCGGTTCCAATGCTGCGCTCGTCGTCAGTGCGTCCGATTCGGAGTCCGACGAACTCGCGACGGTGATCTGCACCGACGGTCGTTACGTGACACAGGTGGCGGAGCAGGTTCCGGACCTGCGCGCTGAAATCGCCCGTTCGAGTGCTGCGCACTTGATCGAGAAGTCGACGATGCCCGTTCTCGCGTTCGAGTCACACGTCGCGACGTTCGCCGAACATCGCGCATGGACCGAGGCAGCACCGAAGATCCGGTTCGAACCGGTGAGTGGACTCGTCGAACAGTTGCGCATGGTCAAGGACGAGCACGAGGTGGAGTTGTTGCGCGCCGCATGCACTTCAGCCGATGTCGCGTTGGCGCAGTTGATCGCTCGCGGCGGTCTCCGACCTGGCCGAACCGAACGAGAGGTCGGTCGTGAACTGGAAAACCTGATGCTCGACAACGGCGCAGACGGTATTTCCTTCGAGACGATCGTGGCGGCAGGCGTCAACTCGGCGATTCCGCATCACCGACCGACCGACGCGATCCTGGCGTCGGGTGACTTCGTCAAACTCGACTTCGGCGCACAGGTCGGTGGGTACCACTCGGACATGACCCGGACGTACGTGCTCGAGTCCGTTTCCGATTGGCAACGGGAGATTTACGAACTCGTCGCGCGGTCACAAGCTGCCGGTTGCGATGCCCTCGCTCCGGGTGTCGAATGTGCGGCCGTGGACGCCGCCGCCCGTTCGGTGATCGACGATGCAGGCTACGGCGAGTTGTTCCTGCACGGCCTCGGCCACGGTGTCGGCCTCGAAATCCACGAAGCACCGGGAATCGGCAAGCTCGGCACCGGTACACTTCTTTCCGGCGCGGCGGTGACCGTCGAGCCGGGCGTGTACTTCTCCGGGCGCGGAGGTGTACGGATCGAGGACACGCTCGTTGTTCGTGAGCAGGGGCCAGAGCTGCTCACACTGACCGCAAAAGACCTTACCGTCGTCTGAGACGGTTTCCCGACCCCTAGGAGACGCGAAGCAAGTGGCTTCCACCAGTGATTTCAAGAATGGTCTGGTTCTGCAGATCGAAGGCCAGCTGTGGACGATCATCGAGTTCCAGCATGTCAAGCCCGGCAAGGGCCCTGCCTTCGTGCGCACCAAGCTCAAGAACGTGCTCTCGGGCAAGGTAGTGGACAAGACGTTCAACGCCGGTGTGAAGGTCGAGACCGCCACGGTCGACCGTCGTGACATGACCTACCTGTACCACGACGGCAGCGACTACATCTTCATGGACGGCGACACCTACGACCAGGTGTCGATCAGTGAATCCACCGTCGGCGACCAGTCGCGTTTCCTGCTCGAGAACATGGCCGTCCAGGTCGCGACCCACGAAGACGTTCCCCTCTTCGTCGAGCTTCCGGTCACGGTCGAGCTCGTCGTCAAGCACACCGATCCGGGCCTGCAGGGCGACCGCTCCACCGGCGGCACCAAGCCTGCCACCCTCGAGACCGGTGCCGAGATCAACGTGCCGCTCTTCATCAACACCGGTGACAAGCTCAAGGTCGATTCCCGTGACGGCAACTACCTCGGGCGTGTGAATTCCTGAGTGTCCGGCACACATAAGAAACTCGGTGCACGCCACAAGGCGCGCAAGCGTGCCGTCGACTTCCTCTTCGAAGCCGAGGCACGTGACCTCGATCCGGTCGCGCTCGCATCGGAGCGTTCCGATCTGTCCGTCAAGGACGACGCGGTAGCACCCGTCGCGGCCTACACCGTCACGTTGGTGTCCGGCGTTGCGGAGAATCTGGACCGGATCGATCAGGTCATCTCCTCGCATCTGCAGGATTGGACGCTCGAGCGTCTGCCCGCCGTCGACCGTGCGATTCTGCGTATCGCCGTGTGGGAGCTCTTCCATGCGACGGACGTTCCGCCGGTTGTCGCCGTGGACGAGGCCGTCGAACTCGCGAAGCAGCTCTCGACGGACGACTCTCCGGGATTCGTCAACGGAATCCTCGGTCAGGTCGTTCTCGTTGCGCCGCAGGTTCGATCGGCTGCAGCTGCGACCTCGCAGCGCGCGCAGGAATCGGATTCGGGTACCGAGTAGCAAGTTCTGTTCCACCACCGCCGTGCGAGTGTCACCGTGCGCGTTGTGTGTCTGCACACAACCGGTCTCAGTCGCTGCTCGCACGGCGGGATCAGGTCTGTCGGCTGATAGGGTGGGGACCGTCAGACATCCTTTAACGATCCGTCCAGTGAGGCGGAGAAGGAGGTCGCTGTATGAGCGTGCCCGAAGGGTCTCGCCCATCCGATCTTGCAGGTCCAGGCAGCGCCAAGGCATCCGCTGGTGCCGAGGCAAGTAGCGAGACCCGTGAATTGTTGTCCGCCCAGGATGTGGGCCGGACCATCGCGCGGATCGCTCACGAGATCATCGAGAAAACCGCACTCGACGGACCCGAGGGAACAGCCCCTCGTGTGGTCCTGATCGGCATCCCGACGCGCGGAACCACCCTCGCCACGCGACTGCGCGCCAAGATCGAAGAATTCTCCGGTGTGCGTCTTCCCATCGGATCTCTCGACATCACGCTCTACCGTGATGATCTCCGCACCAAGCCGCATCGCCCGCTCGAGCGCACGTCCGTCCCCGAAGGTGGCGTCGACAATGCTCTGGTCGTCCTGGTGGACGATGTCCTCTTCTCCGGTCGCACCGTGCGCTCCGCCCTCGATGCGTTGCGCGATCTCGGTCGCCCCCGGGCCGTCCAACTCGCAGTGCTGGTCGATCGCGGTCATCGCGAACTGCCGCTGCGCGCCGACTACGTCGGCAAGAACGTCCCGACCGCGAGGTCAGAAGACGTCAAGGTTCTCCTCCAGGAACACGACGGCAGGGAAGCGGTAGTCATCTCCGGAGGTAAGAGCGCGTGAAGCACCTTCTTTCCATCGCGGACCTCGATCGTGAGTCCGCGGTAGAACTTCTCGACGAGGCAGAACGCTTCGAGCAGGCGCTGCTGGGCCGCGAAGTACGCAAACTCCCGACGCTGCGCGGACGCACGGTCATGACGGTGTTCTTCGAGAACTCGACGCGCACCCGGGTGTCCTTCGAGGTGGCCGGTAAGTGGATGAGCGCGGACGTCATCAACGTCAGCGCATCGAGTTCCTCGGTGTCCAAGGGCGAATCCCTGCGCGATACCGCGATGACCCTGCGCGCGGCCGGTGCTGACGCCCTCATCGTGCGGCATCCGGCTTCGGGTGCCGCCCATCAGATCGCCAAGTGGACCGGAGCGGCCGACGACGGTGGCCCGGCAGTCATCAACGCAGGTGACGGCACGCATGAGCATCCAACTCAGGCGCTTCTCGACGCTTTGACCCTTCGCCAGCGCCTCGGCGACATCGAGGGCAAGCGGATCGCGATCGTCGGCGACATTCTGCACAGCCGTGTGGCCCGGTCCAACGCGCTGCTGCTCTCGATGCTCGGCGCGGAGGTCGTCTTGGTGGCGCCTCCGACACTGCTGCCGGTCGGCGCGCACACGTGGCCGGTCACGGTCTCGCATTCGCTCGACGCCGAACTGCCCGGACTCGACGCGGTGCTGATGCTGCGGGTTCAGGCCGAACGCATGAACGGCGGCTTCTTCCCTTCGCAGCGCGAGTACTCGATCAACTACGGCCTGTCCGAGAAGCGACTGGCGATGCTGGCCGACCACGCGGTGGTCTTGCACCCCGGTCCGATGCTGCGCGGCATGGAGATCGCATCCGCCGTCGCCGATTCCTCGAAAACTGCTGTACTGCAACAGGTTACCAACGGCGTACACATGCGCATGGCTGTCTTGTTCCGACTGCTGGTCGGGTCGGAGGACGGTGCGCTGTGACCAGAAACGAGAACGGAGAATCACCCGTGAGTGTCCTGCTCCGCGGAGTCCTGATCTACGGAGAAGGTGAGCCCACCGACGTACTCGTCGGCGACGGCACGATCCTCGAGATCGGCGTGGATCTCGATCCGGCCACGGCATCCGAGGTGATCGATGCCGGCGGGCAGATCCTGCTTCCCGGCTTCGTGGACCTGCACACCCATCTACGTGAGCCTGGTCGCGAAGACACCGAGACCATCGAAACCGGAAGCTCCGCGGCCGCTCTGGGTGGATACACCGCGGTCTTCGCGATGGCGAACACGAGCCCCGTCGCCGATTCGGTGGTCATCACCGATCACGTCTGGCGACGCGGACAGGAAGTCGGCCTCGTCGACGTCCACCCCGTCGGCGCAGTCACCGCAGGCCTGGAAGGCAAGCAGCTCGCCGAGATGGCGACCATGGCCGCAGGCGTCGGCAAGGTCAAGATGTTCTCCGACGACGGTCACTGCGTCTACGACCCACTGATCATGCGTCGCGCGCTCGAATACTCCAGCTCACTGGGCGTCCTGATCGCGCAGCACGCGGAAGAACCGCGTTTGACGGTCGGTGCGGTCGCCCACGAGGGCCCCACGGCCGCGCGTCTCGGCCTGGCCGGATGGCCGCGAGCAGCCGAAGAATCGATCGTGGCCCGTGACGCACTGCTCGCGCGTGACGCCGGCGCCCGCGTTCACATCTGCCACGCATCCACCGCCGGAACCGTCGAACTCGTGAAGTGGGCTCGCAGCCAAGGGATTTCGATCACCGCCGAGGTCACCCCGCATCACCTGCTCCTCGATGATTCACGTCTCGAGACGTACGACGCCATCAACAAGGTCAACCCGCCACTTCGTGAGGCCAGCGATGTTGCTGCCCTGCGCAAGGGTCTGGCCGAGGGCATCATCGACTGCGTGGCCACCGATCACGCTCCGCACGCCGAGCAGGACAAGTGCTGCGAATTCGCGGCCGCCCGCCCCGGAATGCTCGGCCTCGAGACCGCGCTCTCGATCATCGTGCAGACGATGGTCCAGCCTGGCCTGTTGGACTGGCGCGGTGTTGCGCGGGTCATGAGCGAGCGCCCGGCGGCGATCGTCGGACTCGACGATCAAGGCCGTCCCATCGAGGTGGGGGAGCCCGCCAACCTGACATTGGTCGATCCGTCGGCCGAGTGGACGGTCCACGGCCCAGACCTGGCGAGTGTCGCGCATAACACTCCGTACGAGTCGATGACATTGCCCGCACGGGTCACGACCACACTGTTACGTGGCCGCATCACCGCACACGACGGGAATGTGCGGCTGCGGAGTAGCGAGGAGTAGCGCGTCATGGACAGAGCACTGTGGATCATCGGTCTGGCGATCTTCTGGGTCGCGATGATCGGCCTGATGTACGTCGGCTGGCGTGGACGCGCTCGACGCCAGAAAGACAAGATCGGCGAACTGCCGACGGTACCGGCAACCCTGGGTGAACTGCTCGTCCTGCCGACCACCGGCCTGTACGTCGGTAGCACCATCGCGCCCAGTTGGCAGGACCGCATCGCCGTCGGCGACCTCGGTTTCCGCGCCACCTGCGAGATCAGCCGCTACAGCGGCGGAATTCTGGTCGAGCGTGACGGTGCGTCGGCCATCTGGATTCCGGAGAAGTCGATCCGTGCGATCCGCACGGAGAACGGTCTTGCCGGCAAGGTCATGAGCAAGGACGGCGTCCTGGTGATTCGCTGGGAATTGCCGAGCGGAACCGAGATCGACACGGGCGTGCGCGGTGACGACAAGACGGTTTATCCGGACTGGGTCAAGCCGGTAACTGCTTCGAACAAGACTGCTTCGAACAAGACGAATGACAACGAAGACGCAAGCTCTGGCGACATCGAGCAGAACGGAAAGAACGCATGAGCGGCTTTGGCAACAGCCCCGCAGTACTGGTCCTCGAAGACGGACGGGTGTTCCGCGGAACCACCTTCGGTGCGGTTGGACAGACCCTGGGCGAAGCGGTGTTCAGCACCGGCATGACCGGCTACCAGGAAACGCTCACCGATCCCAGCTACCACCGCCAGATCGTGGTCTCCACCGCGCCGCAGATCGGCAACACCGGCTGGAACGACGAAGACGACGAGTCGGTCGGACCGACCGGCGAGAGTTCCGGTGCCAAGATCTGGGTTGCCGGGTACGTCGTTCGTGACCCCTCGCGCGTCACCTCGAGCTGGCGTGCAACCGGTTCGCTGCAGGCCAAGCTCGAAGAGCAGGGCATCGTCGGAATCGCCGGGATCGACACTCGTGCCCTGGTTCGCCACCTGCGTACTCGCGGTTCGATGAAGGCAGGCGTCTTCTCCGGTGAAGCCATCGCCGCCGATGACGAACTGGTCCGACGGGTTCAGGATCAGCCGACCATGCTCGGCGCCGATCTTGCCGGTGAAGTCAGCACCACCAGCGGCTACGTCGTCGAGCCGAAGGGCGGGGAGGCGCTGTACACGGTTGCCGCGATCGACCTCGGTATCAAGACCAACACCCCGCGCATGTTCGCCGAGCGCGGTATCCGCGTCCACGTGTTGCCGTCCAACGCGAGCCTCGAACAGATCCTCGACCTGAAGGCCGACGGAGTGTTCCTCTCCAACGGTCCCGGTGACCCGGCCACCGCCGACGGCGCAGTGCACCTGACAAAAGAGGTCATCGGACAGGGCTTGCCGCTGTTCGGTATCTGCTTCGGCAACCAGATCCTGGGCCGCGCCCTCGGCCTGAGCACGTACAAGATGAAGTTCGGCCACCGCGGCATCAACATCCCGGTGATCGAGCATCAGACGGGTCGCATCGCGATCACCGCTCAGAACCACGGCTTCGCACTCGAAGGTGAAGCCGGCCAGGAATTCGACACCCCGTTCGGTCGCGCCGTGGTAAGCCACACCTGCGCCAATGACGGAGCCGTCGAAGGTGTTCGCCTGCTCGACGATTCGGCCTTCTCGGTGCAGTACCACCCGGAGGCGGCAGCCGGCCCGCACGACGCTGCGTACCTCTTCGACCGCTTCACCAGCCTGCTCTCCGCACGGAAAGAAACCGGAGTCAAGAACTAATGCCACGCCGTACAGATCTCAAGCACATCCTGGTAATCGGCTCCGGTCCGATCGTCATCGGTCAGGCCTGCGAGTTCGACTACTCGGGCACCCAGGCTTGCCGCGTCCTCCAGGAGGAGGGCCTGCGCGTCAGCCTGGTCAACTCCAACCCGGCCACCATCATGACGGACCCCGAGTTCGCCGACGCCACGTACGTCGAGCCGATCACGGCCGAGTTCCTCGAGAAGGTCATCGCCAAGGAAGCGTTGCAGGGCAACAAGATCGACGCCGTCCTCGCGACGCTCGGCGGTCAGACCGCTCTCAACGCCGCTGTGGCGCTGCACGAGCAGGGCATCCTCGAGAAGTACGACGTCGAGCTGATCGGCGCCGACTTCGACGCCATCCAGCGCGGCGAGGATCGCCAGAAGTTCAAGGACATCGTCGCCAAGGTCGGTGGCGAATCCGCGAAGTCCGCAGTTTGCTACACGATGGACGAAGTACACGCCACGGTCGCCGAACTCGGTTACCCGGTCGTCGTGCGTCCGTCCTTCACCATGGGCGGCCTCGGTTCCGGCATGGCGTACGACGTCGACGATCTCAACCGCATCGCCGGTGGCGGTCTGGCCGCGTCGCCGACGGCGAACGTCCTGATCGAGGAATCCATCCTCGGCTGGAAGGAATACGAACTCGAGTTGATGCGCGACAGTCGCGACAACGTCGTGATCGTCTGCTCCATCGAGAACGTCGACCCGGTCGGTGTCCACACCGGAGACTCGGTCACCGTTGCTCCGGCGATGACGCTGACCGACCGCGAGTACCAGGCGATGCGCGACCTCTCCATCGATATTCTGCGTGAGGTGGGCGTCGACACCGGTGGCTGCAACATCCAGTTCGCGATGGACCCGAAGGACGGCCGCCTGGTTGTCATCGAGATGAACCCGCGCGTTTCCCGCTCGTCGGCGCTGGCGTCGAAGGCGACCGGTTACCCGATCGCCAAGATGGCCGCCAAGCTTGCCATCGGCTACACGCTCGACGAGATCGTCAACGACATCACCAAGGAAACCCCGGCTTGCTTCGAGCCGACACTCGACTACGTCGTCGTCAAGGCTCCGCGGTTCGCTTTCGAGAAGTTCCCCGGTGCCGACGGAACCTTGACCACCACGATGAAGTCGGTAGGCGAGGCCATGAGCATCGGCCGCAACTTCACCGAGGCTTTCGGCAAGGTCATGCGTTCACTCGAGACCAAGCGTGCGGGTTACTGGACCGGCGCCGACATCGAGACGGAGAGCCTGGACGCCCTGCTCGCCGATCTGAGCGTTCCGCAGGACGGCCGCATGTACGGCATCGAGAAGGCATTCGCCCTCGGCGCAACTGTCGAGCAGCTCTTCGACGCCACCAAGATCGATCCGTGGTTCCTCGATCAGTTCCAGCAGATTCACGAGCTCGGTGAAAAGCTTCGCGCTGCAGAGTCTTTCGACGAGGCTGCCCTGCGTCAGGCCAAGTACCACGGCATCTCGGACCGCCAGATCGCGGCTCTGCGCCCCGAACTCGGTGGTGACACGCACGCAGGTGAGGACGCCGTTCGCGCTCTGCGTGATCAGCTGGGCGTGCGCCCCGTCTACAAGACCGTCGACACCTGCGCCGCAGAGTTCGAGGCCAAGACGCCGTACCACTACTCGACCTACGAGCTTGATCCCGAGGCCGAGTCCGAAGTTGCTCCGCAGACCGAGCGACCCAAGGTTCTGATCCTCGGATCCGGCCCCAACCGCATCGGCCAGGGCATCGAGTTCGACTACTCGTGTGTCCACGCTGCCCAGACGCTGTCCGAGGCCGGGTACGAGACCGTCATGGTCAACTGCAACCCCGAGACCGTCTCCACGGACTACGACACCGCTGATCGCCTGTACTTCGAGCCGCTGACATTCGAGGACGTCTTCGAGGTCTACCGCGCGGAGGCGCAGTCGGGCACCGTTGCCGGCGTCATCGTCCAGCTCGGCGGCCAGACCCCGCTCGGATTGGCGAAGCGCCTCGAAGCTGCCGGCGTTCCCATCGTGGGAACCAGCCCCGCAGCCATCGACCTGGCGGAGGACCGCGGCGAATTCGGTCGCGTGCTCACCGAAGCCGGTCTGCCTGCACCGAAGTTCGGTACCGCCACCACGTTCGACGGCGCCCGCGAGATCGCAGCAGGCATCGGCTACCCGGTGCTGGTGCGTCCGTCGTACGTGCTCGGTGGGCGCGGCATGGAGATCGTCTACGACGAGGCTTCACTCGCCGACTACATCTCGCGTGCCACGGAGATCTCCGACGATCGTCCGGTCCTGGTCGACCGCTTCCTCGAAGACGCGGTCGAGATCGACGTCGACGCTCTGTGCGACGGCACCGAGGTGTATCTCGGCGGCGTCATGGAGCACATCGAGGAAGCCGGCATTCACTCCGGTGACTCGGCGTGTGCGCTCCCGCCCATCACTCTGGGCCGTGCGGACCTCGAGAACGTCCGCCGCTCCACCGAGGCTCTCGCAAAGGGCATCGGCGTCAAGGGCCTGCTCAACGTCCAGTACGCCCTCAAGGACGACATCCTCTACGTGCTGGAAGCAAATCCCCGCGCCAGCCGTACGGTTCCGTTCGTCTCCAAGGCGACGGCCGTCCAGCTGGCCAAGGCATGCGCCCGCGTCATGCTCGGCGAATCCATCGCCGACCTGCGCGCAAGCGGCATCCTGCCGGCGACCGGCGACGGTGGAAACACCCCGGCCGGTGCACCGATCGCGGTCAAGGAAGCTGTGTTGCCGTTCAACCGCTTCCGCCGCGCCGACGGTACCGGCGTGGATACCTTGCTCAGCCCGGAAATGAAGTCCACCGGTGAAGTCATGGGTATCGACTTCGACTTCGGTACGGCTTTTGCCAAGTCGCAGACGGCCGCCTACGGGTCGTTGCCCACCACAGGCGCGGTGTTCGTCTCGGTCGCCAACAAGGACAAGCGTTCGCTGATCTTCCCGGTCAAGCGCCTGGCAGATCTCGGATTCACCATCCTTGCCACTGAAGGAACCGCAGATGTGTTGCGGCGCAACGGTATCGAGTGCAAGCAGGTGTACAAGCAGTCGGGTGAGGATGTTCCGGCCGGTGCCGAGACCATCGTCGACCAGATCCGCAGCGGTGAGGTCGCCATGGTCATCAACACCCCGTACGGCAACAACGGTCCGCGTGTCGACGGCTACGAGATCCGAAGCGCAGCAGTCGCGTCGAACATCCCGTGCATCACGACGGTCCAGGGCGCCTCGGCAGCCGTGCAGGGCATCGAAGCGGCCATCCGCGGCGACATCGGAGTTCACTCCCTGCAGGAACTGCACGCAGGTCTTCGTCAGCCGGCACAGCAGTCGTGAGTCACAGTTGGGGGCATCGTCTCCGGTCCGCGATCGCGGACCGGGGGCGGCTGTGCGTCGGTATCGACCCGCATCCCGCGCTTCTCGACGCGTGGGGACTGCCACGTACCGCCGAAGGTCTGGAGACTTTCGCCGAGATCTGCGTCGAGGCCTTCACCGGTGAGGTTGGACTCGTCAAACCTCAGGTTGCGTTCTTCGAGGCGTACGGAAGCGCCGGCTTCGCCGTGTTGGAGCGGACCATCTCGGTTCTTCGCGATGCTGGAACGCTTGTCGTCGCGGACGCCAAGCGCGGTGACATCGGTTCGACGATGGACGCGTACGCGCAAGCCTGGTTGGGTGATTCGCCGTTGGCCTCCGACTCGGTCACCGTTTCGCCGTACCTGGGATTCGGGGCGTTGGCTCCGACACTCGAACTGGCAAGGCAGAACGCACGCGGGATCTTCGTGCTGGCACGAACCTCCAATCCGGAAGGCGGCGTACTTCAGCAGTCGTCGGCTGACGGTGTGAGCGTGGCTCAGTCGATCGTCAACGCTGCGGTCGACGCGAACGCCGACGGACGCGACACCGTCGGACTGGTGGTCGGTGCAACTCGGGACCACGGTCTGGACCTGTCGCAGTTCAACGGCCCGATTCTCGCTCCGGGGCTCGGCGCGCAGGGTGCGACGGCAGCGGATCTCGCAGACATCTTCGCGGGATCGACCGAGCTCCTGCTCCCGAACACTTCCCGTGGGGTGCTCAAGCATGGTCCTTCGGTATCGGCACTTCGGGAGGCAGCAATGCGTGACCGAGACGAGATCGAAGCCGCATTGGCGCACTGATCCGTGAGTGACCTCGAGGCTCGTTCGAGCGGTGGAACCCGGTGGTACCGTCCGTCGGTGAATCGTTGGTGGCAGATCGGACTTCTCGTCGCGGCGTGCGCGCTGCTCGCCACCGGGTTCCAATCCGTCACCGGCGTACACGGCGACGATCTCGCCGTGTACCGGACGGCGGGTCAAGCCGTCCTCGACGGCTCGAACCTGTACGACGAGTCGTTCAACGCGAGACTGCCGTTCACTTATCCGCCCTTCGCTGCGCTCGTCGCCGTTCCGGTCGCCTTGGGTTCCTGGGGTGCGGTCCAGTGGGGATGGAGTTTCGTCAGCCTCCTGATGCTGGCCGCGATCATCGTGCTCAGCTATCGCGAAGTCCCGTTCACACGTAGGCGGCCCGTCGTCGTCTACGTAGGTTTCCTGGTCCTGTGGACGGCGGCATCGCCGATCTCCGATCACCTCGGGTACGGGCAGGTCGGGTTGTTCCTGACACTCCTGTGCCTGATCGACGTGCTGGCTCGACCACGGTGGATTCCCGAGGGTGTGCTGGTGGGGATCGCCGGGGCCGTCAAACTGGTGCCTCTCGTCTACATCGGTTACTACGTGATCACCGGGCGTTGGAAAGCAGTTGCGGGCGGCCTCGCCGGCTTCCTCGGCGCCACGGCACTCGGCTTTGCCGTTCTCCCGCGACAGACGATCGACTACTTCGGTGACATCGCCTCACTCTCGGGGCGCGTCGCGGTCGGTGACCCGTCCGTGTTCGGTAACCAGTCCGTGCGTGGAATGGCCTTACGGCTACTCCCCGAGGGCCTGGTGGGTCCGGCATGGCTCGTCGCCTGTGCAGTGTTGGGTGTCCTCGGAATTGTCGCGACGCGGCGCGCTCAGCGCCTGCGAGGTGATCTTGCCGGTTTCACGGTGGTTGCTCTGCTGGCGGCAATCGTTACTCCCATTGCCTGGACCCACCACTTCGTGTGGTTGGTGCCGGCGGTGGGTGTGCTCCTCGTTCCGATCAAGTCGGGCGTGGGGGAGGACACCCGATCGGTACCCGCGTGGTCCTGGATCGCGATCGGCCTCACCGCTGCGGTCGTGCTGTTTCGGCTTCCTCGGGTCGGCGCGGACATGGATATCCCGGTCGTCGGCTTCGTCCTGGAGAATTCATTGCTCTGGGCGAGCCTCGCGGTAGTACTCGCTCTTGCCACCCCCGGCGTGAGCCGCACCGAACCGGACACGGTCGATGCCGACGATCCGAAATCGTCGCTGCCGACCTGAAAACAGGCCGCGACACGCGCATGGGCGTCGAAAATGCTCGAAATTTTTGGATGTGTCGGCGACCACGTTCATTCCCGCAGGTAACGATTTCGCACACACGCATGGGGACGTCGCATCTGATGTATCGAAATGCTTTGTGTTACAGTCTATTTCGGTACTGTACGCACGTTCGTGTTGCGTCGAATCCGTCTCGATCCAGCCGAAAACGGCGATGATGTGTGACATCGATTCGACGCGCATAACCCACCGCGATCTGCATCGGACCGCGGGGGGTGGGTTAGCAATTCGCGCCAGGCGTGAGTACGGTCGCTATCGCTGCTGGTTATCAGCGGAATAGACAAAATTTGCACACGACGAGACGGAGGAACCGTGGCCCTTCCCCAGTTGACTGATGAGCAGCGCGCTGCTGCTTTGGAGAAGGCAGCTGCTGCCCGCAAGGCCAGGGCTGAGCTCAAGGAGCGCCTGAAGCGTGGCGGCACCGACCTCAAGCAGGTCCTCAAGGACGCCGAAGACAACGAAATCTTGGGCAAGATGAAGGTTTCGGCACTGCTCGAGGCGCTGCCCAAGGTGGGCAAGGTCAAGGCTCAGGAGATCATGACCGAGCTGGAGATTGCACCGACCCGTCGCCTTCGTGGCCTCGGTGATCGGCAGCGCAAGGCTCTGCTCACCAAGTTTGACTTCGAGGCCTGAGCCGACAAGTGATGATTGCTGACGCGGCAGTGTCTGATGATTGCTGACGCAACAGTGTCAGAGAGCAAGACCGCAGTGCGGAGGGGTCGGCTGGTTGTACTGGCCGGCCCTTCGGCTGTCGGTAAGTCCAGCGTCGTTCGCGAGCTGAGAACTCGGTTGCCTGAACTCGTTTTCAGCGTTTCGGCGACCACTCGCGATCCCCGTCCCGGTGAAGTGGACGGCAAGGACTACCGATTCACCTCCCGTGAAGAATTTCAACGGATGATCGACTCCGGTGAACTTCTCGAATGGGCGGAAATCCACGGCGGTCTACAGCGCTCCGGCACCCCCGCAGCTCCGATCGAAGAAGCGCTCGAAGCTGGAAAGCCCGTACTCGTCGAGGTCGATCTCGCCGGAGCACGAGCTGTCCGCAAGGCGATGCCCGAAGCTCTGTTGGTGTTCATGGCTCCACCGAGCTGGGACGTTCTGGTGCAACGGCTGACCGGACGGGGAACCGAAACGGAAGACGTCGTGGCACGCCGACTCGAGACGGCCCGAGTGGAATTGGCCGCACAAGACGAGTTCGACACGGTCATCGTGAACGAGGATGTAAGCCGTGCTTGCGATGAGTTGGTATCCTTGTTGGTTGGGAACTGATTCCGCACCCTTCGGGAACCGATTTCCGCCCCGTTTCTCAGATATCCGGATCGATAAAACTAGTTCTTCAATGAAGATCTAATTCAGGAGACACAAGAGTGAGCAGCACTTCAGCCGCGTCCGCAGCAGGTCAGGGCGCTCTGCCTGCCTACGACACCCCGCTCGGCATCACCAACCCGCCGATCGACGAGTTGCTCGAACGCACCTCTTCCAAGTACGCCCTGGTCATCTACTCGGCCAAGCGTGCGCGCCAGATCAACGACTACTACAACCAGCTCGGTGACGGCATCCTCGAGTACGTCGGACCTCTGGTCGAGCCCGGTCTGCAGGAAAAGCCGCTGTCCATCGCGTTGCGTGAAATCCACGCTGATCTCCTCGAGCACACCGAAGGCGAGTGAGCACCACGTCTGCCGCACCCGAACCTCGTTCGGGTGTCGGGGGAGTGTCCGACGCGCCCACATCGATACGTAAGCGCATTGTCGTCGGTGTCGGTGGGGGTATCGCCGCGTACAAAGCGTGCTCGATCATCCGCAGCTTCACCGAGAGCGGTCATCACGTCCGCGTGATTCCGACCGAATCCGCTCTGGAGTTCGTCGGCCGCGCCACGTTCGAAGCACTCTCCGGCAACCCGGTTCACACCGGCGTCTTCAACGACGTCCCGCAGGTTCCGCATGTCCGCCTCGGACAGGAAGCCGATCTCGTTGTCATCGCGCCGGCAACCGCTGATCTGATGGCGCGAGCTGTCATGGGCCGCGCAGACGACCTGTTGACAGCCACCTTGTTGACCGCACGCTGTCCGGTCGTCTTCGCCCCCGCAATGCACACCGAGATGTGGGAGCACCCCGCAACGGTGTCCAACGTGGCGACACTGCGCTCGCGCGGCGTCCACGTGATCGAACCTGCCTCCGGGCGTTTGACCGGAAAAGACACCGGGGCCGGTCGACTTCCCGAACCCGACGAGATCGTCGGGTTGGCATCGTTGCTCCTCGAGCGCTCGGACGCGTTGCCGCGCGACCTGGAAGGTCGCCGCATTCTGGTCACCGCCGGCGGTACTCGCGAGCCGCTCGATCCGGTGCGCTTTCTCGGTAATCGCAGCTCCGGCAAACAGGGCTACGCGCTCGCCCGTCTGGCCGCACAACGCGGCGCTCACGTCACGCTGATCGCCGGTTACACGGCCGATCTTGCCGACCCCGCCGCTGTCGACGTCGTGCACATCAAGACGGCCGAAGATCTCCGGTTGGCAGTGGAGAAGCACGCACCGGGACACGACGGAGTCGTCATGGCTGCAGCTGTCGCGGACTTCCGCCCCACCACCGTCGAAGGCAGCAAGATCAAGAAGGGCGCAAACGAACCCGACTCGATCAGCCTCACCAGAAACGCCGACATCCTCGCCGGTCTCGTCGAAGCGCGTCGTGACGGCGATCTGGACGCTCGAACGGTGATCGTCGGATTCGCCGCAGAGACCGGTGACGCCCATGGTGACGTTCTCAGTTACGCCCGCTCCAAGCTTGCCCGCAAAGGTTGCGACCTCCTCGTGGTCAATGCGGTCGGCGAGGGCAAGGCGTTCGAGGTCGATCACAACGACGGTTGGCTGCTCGGTTCCGACGGCTCGGAGTCCGCGCTCGAGCACGGATCCAAGGCTTTGATGGCCAGTCGAGTACTCGACGCCCTGGTCAAGCTCTTCCCCGAGTAGCGACACGCGCCCGGTGGTGAGAGTTACCCCACGATAATCGGGTGAGCACAAGGGTGTTGCGCAGGCGGTCCAACCGTTATCGTCGGCTCAGCCCCCAGCTAACAAAGCATGACAAAACGGTCACCGAACGGTGATTCGGATACTTCAATAAGCTGTAGTCAAGAACTCAGTCGTCGAGAGGGAGATCTGTGAGCAAGTCCGGCAGTCGGCTATTCACCAGCGAGTCCGTCACCGAGGGGCACCCGGACAAGATCTGTGACGCGATCAGCGACTCGATCCTCGACGCGCTGCTCACCCAGGACCCGCGCGCCCGCGTGGCCGTCGAAACTCTGGTCACCACCGGCCAGGTTCACGTAGCCGGCGAGGTCACGACCACTGCGTACGCAGACATTCCGAAGATCGTGCGCGACACGGTCCTCGAGATCGGCTACGACAGCTCGGCAAAGGGCTTCGACGGTAACTCCTGTGGCGTCAACGTCGCGATCGGCGCTCAGTCGCCCGAGATCGCGCAGGGTGTCGATCACTCGCACGAGGCTCGCGTCGACGGAATCAGCGACGACGAGATCGACCGTCAGGGTGCGGGCGACCAGGGCCTGATGTTCGGCTACGCCACCACCGACACGCCGGAACTGATGCCGCTGCCCATCGCGTTGGCTCATCGTCTCTCTCGCCGGTTGACCGAGGTCCGTAAGTCCGGCGTGCTGCCGTACCTGCGCCCGGACGGCAAGACCCAGGTCACCATCGAGTACGACGGTGACAAGGCTGTCCGTCTCGACACCGTGGTCATCTCCACCCAGCATGCCGCTGACATCGACCTCGACAACCTGTTGACGCCTGATCTTCGCGAGAAGGTGCTTCACTCGGTGCTGACCGACGTGAACCTCACCGATCTCGACACCTCCGATGTTCGTCTGCTGGTGAACCCGACGGGCAAGTTCGTCCTCGGTGGCCCGATGGGTGACGCCGGTTTGACCGGCCGCAAGATCATCGTCGACACCTACGGCGGAATGGCTCGCCACGGCGGCGGCGCGTTCTCCGGCAAGGACCCGTCAAAGGTCGACCGAAGCGCTGCCTACGCCATGCGTTGGGTGGCCAAGAACGCTGTTGCCGCAGGTCTGGCCGACCGCATCGAGGTTCAGGTCGCCTACGCCATCGGCAAGGCAGCTCCGGTCGGACTCTTCGTCGAAACCTTCGGCACCGAGAAGACCGATCCGGCACGGATCCAGAAGGCGATCACCGAGATCTTCGACCTGCGTCCGGGAGCGATCATCCGCGACCTCGACCTGCTGCGTCCGATCTACGCGCAGACGGCGGCATACGGTCACTTTGGTCGCACCGACATCGACCTCCCGTGGGAGAGCACCGATCGTGCCGACAAGCTGCGTAGCGCAGCTGGTCTCTGATCACTGACGTACAGACGGGGCGCGGGTGGGCGCGGAAAGAGTAGCGGCAGAAGTCGATCCGGTCGCCCGGGTGCTGCCGATGCTCCCGCTCGCTCACCTCGACCGTGAATTCGACTACCTCGTTCCTCGTGAACTCGAAGCGGATGCGCAGCCCGGAGTCCGGGTGCGCATCCGCTTCGCTGGTCGTCTGGTGGACGGTTTCATCGTCTCGCGCGAGGCGACCAGTGACCATCAGGGGAAGTTCGGCTGGCTCGAACGCGTCATCTCGTCCGAGCGGGTCCTGACGGCCGAAATCGCGCAAGTCGTCGATCGTGTGGCGGAGCGTTATGCCGGAACCCGTGCTGACGTTCTCCGTTTGGCGGTACCGCCGCGCCACGCGAAGGTCGAGGCGGAACCGTGGGAGCCCGCCGAGCCGCCGTCCGCTCCTGAACCGATCGAAAATGGTTGGCATCTCTACAGATTCGGTGACGCCTTTCTGTCCGCGATTCGCGAGTCGAAAAGCCCGCGTGCGGTCTGGCAGGCGTTGCCTGGTGAAAACTGGCCACTGCGCCTGGCCGAATTGGCCGGGGCTGTAGCGGCAAGTGGTAAATCCGCGATTCTGGTTGTGCCCGATCAACGCGACCTGGACCGCGTCGTCGCCGCATGTACCGAACTCTCCGGAGCGGATGCAGTGGTGGGTCTGTCCGCAGGCCTGGGGCCGGCCATGCGATACCGAAGGTGGCTCGCTGCACTGCGCGGGACCGCCCGGATCGTCGTCGGCACGCGGAGTGCTGTTTTTGCGCCGACGCCCGAGACCGGTCTTGTCGTCGTCTGGGACGACGGCGACGACAACTTGTCCGAGCCGCGGTCGCCGTATCCACATGCCCGCGAAGTTGCCGTCCTGCGTGGCTACGTCGCCGGGTGCGCCGTCGTGATCGGTGGGTTCTCCCGTACGGCAGAATCGCAGGTACTCGTCGACTCGGGATGGGCGCACGATCTGGTCGCTACGCGGGACGTCGTTCGTGCTCACGCACCCAAGATCACCGCGCTTGCCGACAGCGATCAAGCCTTGGCTCGCGATCCGGGAGCCAGAGCGGCTCGTTTGCCCGCTATTGCATTCGCGGCCGCCCGGCGCGCTCTGGGTGAGGGCAACGGAGTCCTGGTGCAGGTGCCTCGGCGGGGGTACGTACCGACCCTGGCCTGTGGAAAGTGCCGTGCCCCGGCACGGTGCCGTCGGTGCAACGGCCCACTGGCTCTTCCCGCTGCGGCAGGTCCCGACGGCGCCGGGACACCGGCGTGCCGCTGGTGCGGGGTTGCCGATGCCGCCTACCGATGTCACGCGTGCGGGGCGAAAGCGTTGCGCGCGGTGGTGGTCGGTGCCGGCCGGACCGCCGAAGAACTCGGGCGGGCGTTTCCCGGTGTAAAAGTTGTTCTGTCCGGGGGCGGTGATGTGGTCAAGGAACTGCCACACGGGCCCGCGTTGGTGGTCTCGACAGTGGGTGCGGAGCCGGTGATGACCGGCGGCTACGGCGCCGCGCTCTTGCTCGACGGTTGGGCACTGCTCGGCCGGCCCGATCTGCGCGCCGCCGAGGAAACACTCAGACGCTGGATGTCGGCTGCTGCCATGGTGATTCCGCTGTCCGAAGGCGGTGAAGTTGTGGTTGTCGCAGACTCGGGTATCCCGACGGTGCAGGCGTTGGTCCGATGGGATCCGGTGGGGCACGCACAGTCTCAATTCGAGGAACGGGACGAGGTCGGCTTTCCTCCGGCCGTTCACATGGCTGCGATCGACGGTGGATCCGCAGCGATTGCGGAGTTGGTGGACTCAGCTGATCTGCCGGCAAGTGCTGTACTACTCGGACCAGTGGAATTGCCTGCGGGGGAGAGGCTTCCGTATTCCGGTGAGGACGAGAGCGGTGTCGCGCCGGAGCGAATGCTGGTCCGCGTTCCACGCAAGGACGGTCGCGGCCTTGCGGACGCTCTGGCACATGCGAGGGCCGCGCGCAGTGCGCGGAAGTCATCGGGTCCGGTCCGCATTCAGATCGACCCACGCCGCATCGGCTGATTTTCGAGTTCTCCAAGGCCTGGTTGTGTGCAGCGAAAATGTTGCGCAACCCGATATGGCGATATATCGTCGAACTATCAACGATAGTGATGGAGGTTCGACGATGGATGCAAGTTTCCCGAACGAGGGGATGTTCGGCCGACGCGGTTTCTTCGGCGGTTTCGGCCGTGAGCAACGGCCACCATTTGTGATGTGGGTGCCGACGGACGACGGCGCGCCGGGCGATGGTCCCGGCGATCGAGACGGTGGACGACGCGGTCGACCGCACGAGCGGCCGGGCTTCGGTGACATGCCACGCAGAGGCCATCGGCGGGGGCGTTTCGGTCCAGACGGCGGACCCGGCCCCGGCTTCGGTCCGGGCGCTCAGTTCGGTCGCGGGAGAGGACGTGGCGGACGAGGTCGTCGTGGAGATGTGCGCGCTGCGATTCTGTTGTTGATCGCGGAAGAGCCGATGCACGGCTACGAATTGATTCAGCAGATCGTCGAGCGCAGCGGCGGCGTCTGGAAGCCGAGTCCGGGTTCCATTTATCCCGCGCTGTCCCAACTCGAGGACGAGGGACTGGTCATCATCGAAAAGGTTGCCGGCCGCAAGACCGCCAAGCTGACCGAGGAAGGCGTCGCATACGTCGAGGAGCATCGCGCCGATCTCGGGGCACCGTGGGATGACGTTCGTCTCAGCGTAGGGGAGCCGGAGCAGGACCTTCGTGAACTGATCGGCCAGCTGATGGGCGCGGCCGGCCAAGTGGCTGCTGTAGGCACACCAGCGCAGGTCAAGGCCGCAGCCGACGTGCTTGTCGAGGCGCGCAAGTCGCTCTACCGAGTGCTTGCCGGTGATGACGCCGATGAAGGCGGCAATTGAGACGTCGGATACCTACTGTTCGGTAGGGTATGCGCCCCGAAGTTTCTGGTGTTACGGTCAGCTCCCTCGTAGGATCAGAGCAGGAGCAGGAACAATGGCTGGCGTCAAACGGTCTGTGGGACTGACATTTTCGGTAGCAGTGGCGCTGCTGATCGGAGCACCGCCGGCGATATCGGCTGCCGCACCGACGCTCCCGTCTGCGAGTGCCGACGCGATGGACGTTCCTCTCGACATCGGTCCGGGTCAGGCGACTCGTTCCGTTGCCACGGCATATGCGCATGCTCATCCAGGATCCGCACCTGCCGGGTCGAACGATTTCGCCTGTGAGCCTTCCGCCACGCATCCCCGACCGGTTGTACTCGCCCACGGAACCGACACCGAGGCGTACGCGGATTGGGCGGCCCTGTCGCCGGCACTGGCAGCTGACGGCTATTGCGTCTTCGCCCTCAATTACGGCGGTGCGATCGAAGAAGAAGACGGGGACGTCGCACACGAGACTTACGGCGTCGGCGACATAGTCGGTAGTGCCACCGCGTTCGGTTCTTTCGTCGATCAGGTGCTGACCGCGACCGGAGCGGACAAGGTCGACGTGATCGGCTACTCCCAAGGCGCGACGGTGACGCGGTACTACGTCAACAAAATGGGCGGCGACGCCTACGTCGATCATTGGGTCGGTTTGGCTTCGCCGACCTACGGCGGGGTGATGTTCGGGTTGGTTCCCATCGTCCGTGCGATCCCCGGCGGAGAAGACTTTGTCGAAGATGTCTTTTCGCGAGCTGTCCGCGAGCAGATGCAGGGGTCGGATACGTTGAACGCCCTCAACGACGGCGGTGACACCGTACCCGGAGTGCGCTACACGACTATCGGGTCCACTGTCGACGAGATGATCCAGCCGTCCTCGAACATCGCGCTCCGCGACGCCGGTGCAGAAAACATCGTCCTCCAGGATCTGTGCCCGTCGAACCTGACCGGCCACTTCCGCATGCCGTACGACCCCTACGTGATCGACGTCATCCGGACGGTCCTCGACCCCGATGCCGAGCGGCACGCTTCGTGCAGCGCGGTGCCGCTCGGCACGGATATTCCGCAAGTGGTCATCGACGCAAATTCGTGAGCTGCAAATTCGTGAGCTGCTAACTCGTGAGCTGCTAACTCGTGAGCACCGAGACCACGTGGGTCGGGATGTTTACTCGGCGAGCTTGGCAGTGGCCTGCGCCCACAGGAAGAACTTGTTCGTTCCGAGGTCGCGGACGGTCTTGATGTTGAACGCTGCCTTCAAATGTTCTGCGTCCGAATCGCTTACGCCGTTGAGTGCCGCGACCGGGGCGTCCGCCAATTCTTCGACGGACTTTCCTGCGTAGGCCTTGTCGAACTTACTGTCGATGCCTGCCATCTAAGTTCCTCCGTGTGATCGGTGTATCCCGTATCAGCCTCCGCCGAGTGGCGACGACAGAGACAGTCAATACCGAGGACCGGTGAATCTGCAGGGTTCTGATCAAAGAAATTGCTGAGAAAGTGGTTCGGTGTGGCGCGAGGTAGGTCATAGCTCCCGCAGTCCTTAGACTGACAGTTCCACCCACCGACACATCCGGGAGCATTTTCGTGAGTTGCAGTCCACCGCGTTCGACAGGCCGATCGGCTGATCAGAGTCCGAAGAGCCCAACGAAACGGGAGAGCTGACATGCGCGTCGTGTTCGCCGGAACGCCCGAACCCGCGGTTCCTTCGCTGCGTCGTCTCATCGAGTCTGCCAACCACGAAGTGGTAGCCGTCGTCACGCGTCCGGACGCTGTGGCGGGCCGCGGTCGCAAAGTCACCCGCTCGCCGATCGGTCTGCTTGCCGACGAGCACGGCATCCCGGTCCTGACACCGGTCAAGGCGTCCGATCCCGACTTCGCAGCCGAACTCGCCCGCCTGGAACCGGACTGCGCACCCGTCGTCGCCTACGGAAACCTGTTGCCGCAGAACGTCCTCGACATTCCGAAATACGGTTGGGTCAATCTGCATTTCTCGCTGCTTCCGGCGTGGCGCGGCGCCGCGCCGGTGCAGGCCGCGATCAGTGCCGGTGACGAAGTGACGGGCGCCAGTGCGTTCCGTTTGGAAGCCGGCATGGATACCGGCCCCGTGTACGGAGTGATGACCGAGCGGATTCGCGACACCGATACGGCAGGCGACCTGCTCGGGCGTCTGGCGGAAAACGGCGCTGCCCTGCTCGAATCGGTACTCGACGGCCTGGAGGCCGGAGAGATCAACGCGGTTCCGCAGTCTGCCGACGGCGTCTCGTACGCCCCCAAGGTGACTGTGGACGCGGCCCGCGTGCGGTGGGAATTGCCCGCTCGCACGGTGGACCGGCACATCCGAGCAGTCACACCCGCGCCTGGGGCCTGGACGATGATCGGTGATCTTCGAGTCAAGGTCGGCCCGGTCACCGTTACGGACGAGACCCTGGCAGTCGGTGAGATCTCGGTACGCAAGGATGGTCTGTACATCGGTACCGCGACCACCGCGGTACGACTCGGGCAGATTCAGCCCCCGGGCAAGAAATTGATGTCGGCAGGGGACTGGGCACGCGGTGCCCGACTCGACGCGGAGGTACGAGCACAGTGACCGAATCACGACGACCGGCACGGCGGACACAGGGTCCCGGAGCCAAGAATGCAACCGGCGGCAAGAACACCAAGCCGAAGCAGGCCAAGCGGCCGGATCCGGCAACCGCCGGGCTCGATCAACCGCGCCTGGCTGCGCGCGACGTCCTGCGCGCGGTCCGTGAACGTGACGCATACGCGAACCTGGTTCTGCCCGGGCTCCTGCGTGACCGCAAACTCGACGCACGCGATGCGGCGCTGGCAACCGAACTCGCGTACGGCGCGGCACGTGCTCAGGGCCTCCTGGATGCGGTGATCGCCCATGCAGCGGGTCGGCCGATCGAAGAGATCGACGGAACCCTGCTCGATGTACTCCGACTCGGCTCGTACCAACTACTGCGTACTCGTGTCGCACCGCACGCTGCTGTTGCCACCTCGGTCGACCTCGTCCGCGCCGAAAACGGCCAGGGCCGAGCAGGATTCGTCAACGCGGTCCTGCGCCGTGTTTCCGAACGCACCCAGGACGAGTGGGTCGAGCTGCTGGCGCCGAAGGACCCGGTCGGCCGACTCGCCTTCGAGCACGCGCATCCCCTGTGGATCGCGCAGGTATTTGCCGACTCGCTCGGCGCCGCAGCCGGAGAGCTCGAAGACGTCCTGATCGCCGACGACGCCCGCCCCGCCGTGCACCTCGTCGCCCGCCCCGGTGAGATCTCCGCCGAGGAGCTCGCACTGGTGACCGGCGGCGAGATCGGGCCGTACTCGCCGTACGCCGTGCATCTCGACGGCGGTGACCCCGGACAACTCGAGGCGGTCCGCCAAGGCCTGGCAGGAGTGCAGGACGAGGGCAGTCAGCTGGTTGCCCGCGCCCTCAGCATTGCTCCTCTCGAAGGTGAAGACTCCGGACGCTGGCTCGACCTCTGTGCAGGTCCAGGAGGAAAAGCGGCACTTCTCGGTGCTCTTGCCGGCATCGAAGGTGGTCGACTCGACGCCGTCGAGCCGGTCGAACACCGTGCCGAGTTGATTCGCAAGACCACTCGCGAGCTTCCCGTGGTCGTACACGTGGCGGACGGCCGCGAATCCGGACTCGAACCCGGATACGACCGCATCCTCGTCGACGCTCCCTGCACCGGGTTGGGTGCGCTGCGTCGGCGCCCGGAGGCACGTTGGCGTCGCCAGCCGTCCGATGTGGCTCCGCTCGTGAAGTTGCAGCGTGAATTGCTTGCTGCCGCAATCGAACTGGTTCGCCCCGGCGGAGTGGTGCTGTACTCCACGTGCTCGCCGCACTTGTCGGAAACGCTGGCAGTGGTCGCCGATGCGGTGCGGCGTCATGGCGTCGTGGAACTCGACACCAAGGAATTGGTGCCAGGTGTCCCGGACGTCGGAGACGGATCGTCGGTTCAGTTGTGGCCGCATCGACACGGCACGGACGCTATGTTCATGGCCGCTTTGCGCAAGCCGCTGGCCTGATCGGATGACTTCTGGGCATCGGTAGTCGTATGGTGCCTACATGGTTACGTGGGAACAGGTTGTAGTACTGGGTTCGGCTCTTCCCTCCGTGGAAGAGTCGACCTCGTACAACACCCCGGCACTCAAGGTGGCAGGTAAAACTTTTGCGCGGCTCCGCACCGAAGCGGAGGGCGCTTTGGTCGTGATGTGCGGTCTGGACGAGAAGGAGGCGCTACTCGCCAGTGGCGAGGCGGCTTTCTTCACCACCGATCACTATCACGGGCACGGATCGATCCTCGTGCATCTCGAACTGATCGACGAGGTGCAGTTGGGCGAGATGCTCGAAGATGCGTGGCGGATCAAGGCGCCCGCCAAGGTGCGAAAGCTCCGCACCGTCGTCAAGAACTGATCGGATTTCACCGGCTCCGATGTGCATGCACGGTCGGCGATGAGTCACAGCCGATGTGCATGCACGGTCGGCGATGAGTCACAGCTAAACTCGGCGGCGTGGCTTCCCCGATGATTGCACCGTCCATTTTGTCCGCAGATTTTGCTCGACTCGCCGATGAAGCGACTGCCGTGTCCGGCTCCGACTGGCTTCACGTCGACGTGATGGACGCGCATTTTGTTCCCAATCTCACGCTGGGTCTGCCGGTGGTCGAGAGTCTGCTGAAGGCGACGGACATTCCTCTCGACTGCCATCTCATGATCGAGAATCCGGAGCGCTGGGCGCCGCCGTACGCCGAGGCCGGTGCGTACAACGTCACGTTCCACGCCGAGGCCACCGACGACCCGCGTTCGGTTGCCCGCGATATTCGTGCAGCTGGTGCCAAGGCGGGGCTGAGCATCAAGCCTGGAACCCCGATCGACGACTACCTGGAAATCCTCAAGGACTTCGACACCCTCTTGATCATGAGCGTCGAACCCGGATTCGGTGGTCAGTCCTTCATGCCTCAGGTGCTCGACAAGGCACGCGCAGTTCGAAAGCTCGTCGACTCGGGTGAGCTGACGCTCCTCGTCGAAATCGACGGCGGCATCAACGCTTCCACGATCGAGCAGGCCGCTGAAGCAGGGATCGACTGCTTCGTCGCCGGTTCGGCGGTGTACGGGGCGAGTGATCCCGGTGAGGCGGTGCGCAAGCTCCGCGCGCAGGCCGCCTCGGCGTCGCCGCACCTGACGCTGTCGGTCTGAGCCGCTCGATGGCAAAGGGTGGACAGGCGTCGACGGCTGATCTTGACGCCGCGATGCAGATTGCGCTGGCCGCAGCCGATTCTGCGCGCGGATTCACCAGCCCCAACCCGCCGGTCGGCGCTGTCATCCTCGCCGCCGACGGCACCATCGCGGGCGTCGGTATGACGCAACCGCCCGGTGGACCGCACGCGGAGGTCGTGGCTCTCGACGAGGCCGGCGATGCAGCGCGTGGCGGTACGGCCGTGGTGACACTGGAACCGTGCAATCACCAGGGGCGAACCGGGCCCTGCTCGCAGGCATTGATCGATGCCGGAGTCTCGGCGGTCGTCTACGCAGTCGGTGATCCCAATCCCGAGGCTTCCGGCGGCGCAGCGACGCTCATGCGCGCTGGAATCAGCGTCACGGCCGGACTCCGGGCACCCGAGGTGGAAGCTGGTCCACTGCGAGCCTGGCTGCACAAACAGCGCACCGGTCGCCCGCACATCACGTGGAAGTACGCGGCCAGTCTGGACGGACGCAGCGCTGCGGAGGACGGAACGAGTCAGTGGATCACCGGTCCGCAGGCGAGGGCGCGCGTGCATGCTCAGCGGGCGCAGATCGATGCGATCGTGGTCGGCACCGGCACCGTGTTCGCCGATGATCCGTGGCTGACGGCGCGTCAGCCCACCGGTGAGCTCGCGGCGCATCAGCCCGTACGCGTCGTCGTCGGAAAGCGTGAAATACCTTCGACGGCAAGCGTTCTCGATGACACCGCACCGACTTTGGTGCTCAACACCGACAACATCGACGAAGTAGTCGAGGCGTTGGGGGAGTACACAGACGTACTGCTCGAGGGTGGGCCCCGTCTGGCCGGAGCATTCCTCGCCGCCGGATATGTCGACGTCATCGAGGCGTACATCGCTCCGATACTGCTCGGCGCGGGCGCTTCCGCGCTCGTCGATGCCGGAGTGCACACCATCACCGACGCTCACCGATTCCGTTTGGAGTCCGCGGTAACGATCGGCCCCGATATTTTGTTGAGTCTGGTTCCGGAGAGTTCTGCTCCGGGGAACGAGGAGTAGGGCGCGTGTTCACAGGAATTGTGGAAGAACTCGGCGAAATTGTCGCCAAGGAAGAACTGGTCGATGCTGCACGCTTCACGGTGCGCGGGCCACTGGTCACCTCCGACGCCGGTCACGGCGATTCGATCGCGGTCAACGGCGTGTGCCTGACGGTCGTCGATGTGCTTGCCGACGGTTCGTTCACCGCAGACGTCATGCAGGAAACGCTGAACCGCTCGAGCCTGGCGAAGTTGGATGTCGGCTCTCGCGTCAACCTCGAGCGCGCCGCGGCGCTGAACAGTCGACTCGGCGGCCACCTGGTTCAAGGGCACGTCGACGGAACTGGCCACGTCATTTCCCGCTCGCCTTCCGAGAACTGGGAGGTAGTGCGGATCGCACTGCCGGACTCCATTTCCCGATACGTGGTGGAGAAGGGTTCGATCACTGTCGACGGAGTCTCGCTGACGGTCTCCGCGCTGGGTGGCGACCGCGGGTTCGAGTACTTCGAGATCTCGCTGATCCCGACAACGCTCGAGTTGACGACGCTCGGAACCGCTGTGGTCGGTACGCCGGTCAACCTCGAGGTGGACGTGATCGCCAAGTACGTCGAGCGGCTTCACTCTGCCGGTCGGTAGGACCAGGCTGATCGGACCCGTCCGATTGGTCGTAGGGTTGTCAGTGCATCCGTCGGATGCACTTGTTGTATTCGATGATGTTAAAAGTCAAGACTTTGGAGTGCGAGCACGTGACCAGGTTCGACAGTATCGAGCGCGCAGTAGCAGATATCGCTGCAGGTAAAGCTGTTGTCGTCGTGGACGACGAGGATCGCGAGAACGAGGGCGACCTCATCTTCGCCGCCGAGAAAGCCACCCCGGAACTGGTGGCGTTCATGGTCAGGTACACCTCCGGCTACCTGTGCGTGCCGCTCGACGGTGACGATTGCGATCGGCTGGGCCTGCCCCCGATGTACGCCACCAACCAGGACAAGCACGGCACCGCCTACACCGTGACCGTCGACGCCCGTGAGGGAATCGGTACCGGCATCTCGGCGTCGGACCGCGCTGCGACGATGCGTCTGCTCGCCAACCCCGAATCCGGTGCCAACGATTTCACTCGTCCCGGCCACGTCGTTCCGCTCCGCGCGAAGGAAGGCGGAGTGCTGCGTCGTCCGGGCCACACGGAAGCTGCAGTCGACCTCGCCCGCATGGCGGACCTGCGTCCCGCCGGCGTCATCTGCGAAATCGTCAGCCAGAAGGACGAAGGCGCGATGGCTCAGACCGACGAGTTGCGAGTCTTCGCCGACGAACACAACCTTGCTCTGATCTCGATCGCGGACCTCATCGCATGGCGTCGCAAGCACGAGAAGCACGTACTGCGCATCGCCGAGGCCCGCATCCCCACCCGCCACGGTGAGTTCACCGCTGTCGGCTACACCAGCATCTACGACGAGGTCGAGCACGTTGCGCTGGTGCGCGGCGACATCGCAGGCCCCGACGGAGACGGTAGCGACGTACTCGTCCGCGTTCACTCCGAGTGCCTCACCGGCGACGTCTTCGGTTCGCTGCGGTGCGATTGCGGCCCACAGCTCGACGCCGCACTGGACATGGTCGCCCAGGAAGGCCGCGGCGTTGTCCTGTACATGCGCGGACACGAGGGTCGTGGCATCGGCCTCATGCACAAGCTGCAGGCCTACCAGCTCCAGGACGCCGGTTCCGACACAGTCGACGCCAATCTCGAACTCGGGCTACCGGCGGACGCCCGCGACTACGGCATCGGTGCGCAGATCCTCGTCGATCTGGGGATCTCGTCGATGCGTCTGCTGACCAACAACCCGGCCAAGCGTGTGGGTCTGGACGGCTACGGCCTGCAGATCACCGATCGCGTTCCGATGCCGCTGCGCGCGAATGCGGAGAACCTCACCTACCTGCGCACCAAGCGAGATCGGATGGGTCACGATCTGATCGGACTGGACGAGTACGAGGCGAACCAGAACACCGCACAGCCGGGAACCGCACTGTGAGCGGCGAAGGTCAGCCGCAGCTCGCGATCGCCGAGGCCAAGGATCTGAAGCTGGCGATCGTTGCCGGGCAGTGGCACGCGACGATCTCCGAGGCTCTGATCGCCGGCGCGCAGCGCGTCGCGCAGGAGGCACAGATCAAGGACGTGACACTGGTCCGTGTCGCCGGTGCGATCGAACTGCCGGTCGTTGCGCAGGCATTGGCTCGCACGCACGACGCCGTCGTCGCACTCGGTGTTGTCATCCGCGGCGGCACGCCGCACTTCGAGTACGTGTGCGACGCGGTCACCGCGGGCCTTACACGCGTCTCGCTCGACGAAAGCACTCCCGTGGGGAACGGTGTCCTGACCACCGACACCGAGCAGCAGGCTCTTGACCGTTCGGGGCTGCCGGGTAGCGTCGAGGACAAGGGCGCACAGGCCTGCGCCGCCGCACTGGACACCGCAGTGACCCTGCGCCATCTCCGAGCACCATGGACCGAGGATTCGTTTCGATGAGTACACCCGGCGACAACGAGAACTGGGAACTGATTGCGTCACCGCGTAAGTCGACGCGATACGCGATCGGAGTTGCTGTCCTCCTGGTGATCGTTCACGTCACACTTGCACTCCTGCTCCGCCAGGGGTCCACCGGCGTGTACTTCCGCGCCGCGGACCAACTTGCGATGGCAGGCATCGGCACCATTCTGGCTCTCGGTGTACTGATGTTGACGCGGCCCCGGGTCAAGGTGGGCAAGCAGGGAATCGCCGTACGAAACATCTTGGGCGAGAAGATCGTCGACTGGGATCTGTTCGAGGGACTCTCGTTCCCCGACGGCGCCGCCTGGGCACGCATCGAATTGCCCGACGACGAGTACATGGCAGTGATGGCGATCCAGTCCAACGACCGCGAGTACGCCGTCGACACGGTCGGCAAGTTCCGCGAACTGGCCGACCGCTACGCACCGGTCGCGCACAAGAGCAACTGACGTCTTCCGACCGGTTCGGTGCCCGCATCCTGCGCGTTTCCGAGTCGGTCGGTGGCGGCGACTAACCTGAAACCGTGCCGGATCCCTCGACTTACCGCCCCGCTACCGGAACCATTCCGGCTGCGCCGGGCGTCTACAAATTTCGCGATCCGCATGGTCGGGTCATTTACGTCGGAAAGGCGAAAAGCCTCCGTTCACGTTTGAACTCGTACTTCGCGGACGTCACGACACTTCATCCCCGTACTCGGCAGATGGTGACCACCGCCGGCAGCGTCGAGTGGACCGTCGTCAGTACCGAAGTCGAAGCGCTTCAGCTCGAGTACAACTGGATCAAGGAATTCGATCCGCGGTTCAACGTGCGGTACCGCGACGACAAGACGTATCCGGTTCTCGCCGTGACGCTCAACGAAGAGTTCCCGCGGCTGTTTGTCTACCGCGGTCCGCGGCGCAAGGGCGTCCGCTACTTCGGTCCCTACTCCCATGCCTGGGCCATCCGCGAAACACTCGATCTGCTGCTGCGAGTGTTTCCCGCACGAACGTGCTCGTCCGGAGTCTTCAAACGACACAACCAGATCGGCCGGCCGTGTCTGCTCGGCTACATCGACAAGTGCTCGGCGCCCTGCGTCGGGCGAGTCAGCGCCGAGGAGCATCGTCAGATCGTCGAAGATTTCTGCGACTTCCTCGCCGGCCGCACGGACAAGCTGGTCAAAGATCTCGAAAAGCGCATGCAGCAGGCTTCAGAGGACCTCGACTTCGAGACCGCTGCCCGTCTGCGTGACGATATCGGCGCTTTGCGCAAGGCGCTCGAGAAGCAGGCCGTCGTACTCGGTGACGGCACCGACGCCGATCTCGTCGCCTTTGCGACCGATGATCTCGAAGCCGCCGTTCAGGTGTTCCACGTGCGCGGCGGACGCGTGCGGGGTCAGCGTGGATGGGTCGTGGAGAAGGCAGGCGATGCCATCGACTGGGCCGCACTCGACGCCGAGTCCGACCTGCCGATCCTGGTCGAACAGTTCCTCACCCAGTTCTACGGTGAGCAGGCGGCACTCGACCCGGGAGCGGGCTCCGAGGCCGGGATCAGCGCCGTTCCCAAGGAAGTTCTCGTGCCGGTACTGCCTGCCAACGCGACCGAGATCCAGGCGTGGCTGAGCAAGCTTCGGGGATCGCAAGTGCAACTGCGGGTTCCGCAACGCGGCGACAAGAAGGACCTCGCCGAAACGGTCCAGCGAAACGCGAAAGAGGCTCTGGCGCAGCACAAGCTCAAGCGCGCCGGCGATTTCACCTCGCGTTCTGCGGCGCTTCAGGGCATCCAGGAAGCACTGGACCTGGACTCGGCTCCGCTACGAATCGAATGCATCGACATCAGTCACGTCCAGGGAACCGACGTCGTGGCGTCACTGGTCGTGTTCGAAGACGGGCTCCCGCGTAAGTCGGACTACCGCCATTACGCGATCAAGGAAGCTGCCGGCGACGGTCATTCCGACGACGTGGCGAGTATCGCAGAGATCACTCGCAGGCGGTTCCTCCGACACAACCGCGACCTGGGCATTCTCGCTGCTTCGGCGTCGACCATGGACGCGGACGGTGGGGATCTGGCTCCCGAAGCGGCGATCGACCCGGCGACGGGCCGGCCTCGGCGGTTCGCCTATCCACCCAATCTGTTCGTCGTGGACGGCGGCGCCCCCCAGGTCACGGCCGCAGCGGCGGTCCTCGACGAGCTGGGGGTCACCGACGTTGCGGTAGTCGGCTTGGCCAAGCGACTCGAAGAGGTATGGGTACCGGGAGAAGAAGATCCGGTCATCCTTCCCCGAACGAGCGAGTCGTTGTACCTCCTGCAACGCATCCGAGACGAAGCCCACCGCTTCGCGATCACGTTCCATCGCAGCAAGCGCTCGAGGCGGATGACGGCTTCGGCTCTGGACTCGGTCAAGGGGCTCGGTGAAACTCGCCGTACTGCTCTGGTGGCTCACTTCGGTTCCGTGGCGAAGCTGAAAACGGCAACGGTCGAGGAGATCATGCAGGTCCCCGGTATCGGTGAGACCACAGCCACAGCAGTTCTGGCCGCACTCGGCACGGATTCGGCTGCAGCCGATGCGGGTGCTGAAGCTCGAGCGCTGCCAGCCGCGGTAGGGGATGATGAGCTGGACAAGGAATCCGAATCGTCTGTTACCTCTGCTGACGCGCCAAGCGCCGAATCCGGTAGCGGTGACGAGGGCTCCGAGTCGCGAGAATTGTCCATGCCGACGACGGGGCCGAGTGCACAGTGACTACCGACAGCGCCAAAGACAGTCGAACGATGGATTTCCTGCTGGTGACGGGATTGTCCGGAGCTGGTTTGAGTACCGCTGCCAAGGTGCTCGAAGACCTCGGCTGGTATGTCGCGGACAATTTGCCACCTGAGCTCATTTCCCGGATGGTCGGTCTGAGCTTGACCTCCGATCCGCCGGTCGATCGTCTCGCCGTCGTGATCGACGTGCGGAGTCGACTCTTCACCGGCGATCTCGGGTGGGTGCTCACCGAACTCGAGGCGGAGCCGATCCACACTCGGGTGCTGTACCTCGAAGCATCCGACGACGTGTTGATCCGACGGTTCGAACAGGTGCGCCGCAGTCATCCGTTGCAGAACGACGGCATCGACGGCACGTTGTCCGAAGGGATCGCAGCCGAGCGTCGGCAGTTGGCCGTGGTGAAGGCGGCCGCCGATCTGGTCATCGACACGTCGGCGCTGAAGGCACATCAGTTGCGTCAGAAGATCGAAACGGCGTTCGGGAACGATGCCAACCGCACGATGAAGGTGACGGTCCAGTCGTTCGGATTCAAGTACGGCCTGCCGATGGACGCCGATCTCGTCTGTGACGTTCGATTCCTGCCCAATCCCCACTGGATCCCTGAACTTCGCCCGCACACCGGTCAGGATGCCGACGTCCGCGACTACGTGTTGTCCCGCGAGGGTGCGGAAGACTACCTAGACACCTACCGACATCTGGTCGATTTGACGATCGCCGGATATCGGCGAGAAGGAAAGCGCTACATGACAATTGCGGTCGGGTGTACCGGCGGTAAGCACCGAAGCGTGGCCATGTCCGAAGCTCTCGCGAGGCGTTTGGGTTCCGAGGACGACATCTCGGTCAGCATCGTGCACCGGGATCTGGGGCGCGAATGAGTGAACCGACACATAGCTCGCGGGAGAAGCCAGATGGGCCGGCCATCGTCGCGCTCGGCGGCGGGCACGGATTGTTCGCCACGCTCCAGGCCGTCAGACGCCTGACGGTCGACGTCACCGCAGTGGTCACGGTCGCCGACGACGGTGGTTCGTCGGGCCGGCTGCGCGCCGAACTCGGCGTCATCCCGCCCGGTGACCTCCGGATGGCGCTCGCGGCTCTCGCGTCGGACGAACCCGAGATAGTCGACTGGACTCGGACCATTCAGCATCGCTTCGGCGGTGTCGGCGCACTTGCCGGGCACTCGGTGGGCAATCTCATCCTGGCCGGACTCACCGAGGTGCTCGGCGATCCGGTCGTCGCGCTCGACGAGATGGCGCGACTGCTGCGAATCCGTGGCCGCGTGCTGCCGATGTCGCCGATCGCGCTCGAGATCGAAGCCGACGTTCAAGGACTCGAAGAGGACCCACGCGTCAGCCGCTGCATTCGTGGACAGGTCGCCGTCGCGACCACGCCGGGCAAGGTTCGGCGTGTGAGACTGCTCCCGTCCAATCCGCCCGCGTGTCCCGAGGCTGTGACTGCGATCGATCGTGCCGATCTCGTGGTTCTCGGCCCGGGATCGTGGTTCTCGAGCGTGATCCCGCACGTACTGGTACCCGAACTTGTCGAATCACTGTCGTCGACGAATGCTCGAAAGGTGCTGGTGCTCAATCTCGCACCCGAGCCGGGGGAGACCGCCGGATTCTCCGCAGAGCGTCACCTGCACGTACTCTCCCAACACGTGCCCGATTTTCGGGTCGACTACGTGGTGGTCGACTCGGCGTCGGTACCGGCCGGGCGTGAACGTGAACATCTGCAGCGTGCGGCGGATCAATTTTCAGCCGAAGTCAGGTACGCGGATGTCGCGGACACCTCACCGGGCGCAGCGCATGTACACGATCCGGCAAAACTGGCCGATGTACTGGCTGAACTGTCGAGCAGTGCGGCAGTAGGGGATTCGACACAGTCTTCCCTGCAAGAACAGCAATCCGAAGAACAGAGGGAGAACGCTTCGTGGCAATGACAGCGGAGGTCAAGGACGAACTGAGCCGGTTAGTGGTGACTCAGGTCAGCTGCCGCAAGGCAGAGGTCTCCGCGTTGCTGCGCTTTGCCGGTGGGCTCCACATCGTCGGCGGCCGGGTGGTCGTCGAAGCAGAGGTGGATCTGGGCTCTACGGCGCGACGTCTGCGCCGGGAGATTTTCGACCTGTTCACCTACAGTGCCGATGTTCACGTACTCAGTGCGGGCGGGCTTCGAAAATCCGCTCGCTACATCGTGCGTGTGGCGAAGGAGGGTGAGGCCCTCGCGCGCCAGACGGGACTGCTCGATCTTCGCGGGCGCCCGGTTCGCGGCTTGCCTGCGCAGGTCGTCGGCGGAAGTGTCGGCGACGCCGAAGCAGCTTGGCGCGGTGCGTTCCTCGCGCACGGTTCCCTGACCGAACCCGGCCGTTCGTCGGCGCTCGAAGTGAGCTGCCCCGGCCCGGAAGCTGCACTTGCTCTGGTCGGAGCTGCGCGGCGTCTGGGGATCTCGGCGAAGGCACGTGAGGTTCGCGGAACGGATCGTGTGGTGATCCGCGACGGTGAGGCCATCGGCGATCTCCTGACCCGAATGGGAGCCCAGGACACACGCCTGGTGTGGGAGGAGCGACGGATGCGACGCGAGGTCCGCGCCACCGCCAATCGTCTCGCCAATTTCGACGACGCAAACCTGCGACGCTCTGCTCGCGCTGCCGTTGCGGCTGCTGCGCGCGTCGAGCGTGCGTTGGAGATCCTCGGCGAGGACGTGCCCGATCACCTCGCGGCGGCGGGCGCACTGCGCGTTGAGCATCGGCAGGCGTCCCTCGAAGAACTCGGCCAGTTGGCCGACCCGCCGATGACCAAGGACGCCGTTGCCGGACGTATCCGTCGCCTGCTGTCCATGGCTGATCGCAAGGCGAAGGAAACGGGCATACCCGACACCGAATCCGCAGTGAATGTGGAGCTACTCGAAGAGGGGTGACCTGCCCTCCGTCAGGGTGGGCTGCGCACGTTCGGGCCACGCGCATTAGGGTATGAGTCACATCGACCGATGAACCCCACGTCCGCGTCGTGCACACACGGATTCGGAGTATGCGTGGGTCAAGTTGCACACCAGAATCATGGTCAAAGGAGCGAATTGTGACTGTCCGGGTTGGCGTAAACGGTTTCGGCCGTATCGGACGTAACTTCTTCAGGGCGGTGGATGCGCAGAAGGCGCTCGGAACCACCGATATCGAGATCGTGGCAGTCAACGACCTGACTGACAACGCGACGCTCGCTCACCTGCTGAAGTACGACTCCATCCTCGGCCGTTTGCCGTACGACGTGTCGCTCGACGGTGACGACACGATCGTCGTCGGCGATCAGCGCATCAAGGCCCTCGCACACCGCGGCCCGTTGAACGAGCTTCCCTGGGGCGAGCTGGGCGTCGACGTCGTCGTCGAGTCCACCGGCATCTTCACCGACGCCGCAAAGGCCAAGGGACACCTCGAAGCCGGCGCCAAGAAGGTCATCATCTCGGCTCCGGCCAAGGGTGAAGACATCACCATCGTCATGGGCGTCAACGACGACAAGTACGACGGCAGCCAGAACATCATCTCCAACGCGTCGTGCACCACCAACTGCCTCGGCCCCATCGCCAAGGTTCTCGACGACGAGTTCGGCATCGTCAAGGGTCTGATGACCACGATCCACGCGTACACCCAGGATCAGAACCTGCAGGACGCTCCGCACGCAGACCTCCGTCGCGCCCGCGCAGCTGCCCTCAACATCGTTCCCACCGGCACCGGTGCAGCCAAGGCAATCGGCCTGGTTCTCCCGCAGCTGCTCGGCAAGCTCGACGGCTACGCACTGCGCGTGCCGATCCCCACGGGCTCGGTCACCGACCTCACCGCGAACCTGAAGAAGTCGGCTACCGCCGACGAGATCAACGCCGCGATGAAGGCCGCTGCCGAAGGACCCCTCAAGGGCATCCTGAAGTACACCGACGCACCGATCGTCTCCTCGGACATCGTCACCGACCCGCACTCGTCGATCTTCGACTCGGGTCTGACGAAGGTCATCGACGACCAGGTCAAGATCGTTTCCTGGTACGACAACGAGTGGGGCTACTCCAACCGCCTCGCCGACCTCATCGGCCTCGTCGCCAAGTCTCTCTGAGCGGAGTTTCGATAACAGTGGCAGTTCAGACGCTGAAGGATCTGCTGGACGCTGGGGTCGAGGGGCGCACCGTACTGGTGCGTTCCGACCTCAACGTCCCGTTGGATGGCGGAGAAATCACGGACCCGGGCCGCATCGTCGCGTCCGCTCCCACCCTGCGGGCACTTGCCGAGGGTGGAGCGAAGGTCATCGTGACCGCGCACCTCGGGCGCCCCGACGGTCAGCCCGATCCCAAGTTCTCCCTCGCACCGGTTGCTGCGAAGTTGGCCGAAATCCTCGGTCGCAACGTGCAACTCGCCGGTGACGTCGTGGGACAGGACGCGCTGGCTCGTTCCGAAGGACTCACCGATGGTGACGTCCTGATGCTCGAGAACATCCGTTTCGACCCTCGCGAGACCAGCACGGACGAAGCCGAGCGGGTCAAGCTCGCCAAGGCTCTCGTCGAGCTGGTCGGTGACGACGGCGCATTCGTCTCCGACGGATTCGGTGTTGTTCACCGTAAGCAAGCGTCGGTCTTCGACGTCGCGAAGCTGCTCCCGCATTACGCCGGTTACCTGGTCGGCGCCGAGGTCGAGGTGCTCGCCAAGCTCACGCAGGACGCTGCGCGTCCGTACGCGGTGGTGCTCGGTGGCTCGAAGGTCTCGGACAAGCTGGCCGTCATCGAGGCACTGGCACCGAAGGTCGACACTCTGGTGATCGGCGGCGGAATGTTCTACACGTTCCTCGCGGCTCAGGGTGTCTCCGTGGGCAATTCGCTGTGCGAAGAGTCCATGATCGAGACCTGCAAGGGTCTCCTCGACCGGTACGCCGACGTCATCCACATCCCTCAGGATGTTGTCGTCGCGGACTCCTTCTCGGCCGATGCCGAGTCGAAGATCGTTCCGTTCGACAAGATTCCCGACGGCTGGATGGGACTGGACATCGGACCGGAGTCGGTCAAGCGCTTTGCCGCGATCCTGACCGGCGCCAAGACGGTGTTCTGGAACGGCCCGATGGGCGTGTTCGAGTTCCCGAAGTTCGAGGCAGGCACCCGCGGTGTCGCCGAGGCAATCGTGGAGGCAACCGAGAAGGGCGCCTTCAGCGTCGTCGGTGGCGGCGACTCTGCAGCAGCCGTTCGTCAGCTCGGTATCCCGGACGAGGGCTTCTCGCACATTTCCACCGGTGGTGGCGCTTCCCTCGAGTACCTCGAGGGCAAAGAGCTGCCTGGCATCGCAGTACTGGAAGGCTGATCCGACATGGCACGTAAGCCGTTGATCGCCGGCAACTGGAAGATGAATCTGAACCACCTCGAGGCTATCGCCCTGGTGCAGAAGATCGCTTTCTCCTTGCCTGCGAAGTACTTCGACAAAGTGGACGTCACGGTCATCCCGCCGTTCACCGACATCCGTAGCGTCCAGACGCTGATCGAGGGCGACAAGCTCCTCCTCACGTACGGCGCGCAGGATGTCTCGGCTCAGGACTCGGGTGCGTTCACGGGTGAGATCAGCGGCTCCATGCTGGCCAAGCTCGGATGCACCTTCGTCGTGGTCGGCCACTCGGAGCGTCGCACCCTTCACGGTGAGACCAACGAGACCGTCCTCGCCAAGACCAAGGCCGCTCTCAAGAACGGCCTCACGCCGATCGTGTGCATCGGTGAAGGTCTCGAGATCCGCGAAGCGGGCGATCACGTTGCCTACAACGTCGACCAGCTCAAGGGTTCGTTGGCGGGCCTGAGCGCGGAGGAGATCTCCAAGATCGTCATCGCGTACGAACCTGTTTGGGCCATCGGCACCGGCCGGGTCGCTTCTGCCGCCGATGCACAGGAAGTGTGCGCTGCGGTACGAGCAACAGTTGCCGAACTTGCCGACGCCGAGGTCGCAGCCGGCGTTCGCGTTCTGTACGGCGGCAGCGTCAGCTCCAAGAACGTCGGAGAGATCGTCGGCCAGACTGACGTCGACGGCGCTCTGGTCGGCGGCGCGTCGCTCAAGGCTGACGAGTTCGCGACACTGTCTGCGATCGCTGCAGGCGGTCCACTCCCGTGATGTGATCGGGTAGTGAGCTGGAAACTGCAGGACACTGTCACTGCATGACACTGAACTGCAAGACACTGAACTGCGGGCGTGTGACCGAGTAGGTCACACGCCCGCAGTTTTTTGATTCGCCGGATTCAGCTCACGAGTTTGGTTTCCAAAGCGCCGACGAGTTCGGGAGCAAGGTCCAACCCGGTGGTCAGATAGTTCTCGACGGTCCCGTAGTGGTGCTCCACCTGCTCGAAGGCAGCGCCCAGGTAACTTGCGTCGACGGACAGCAGCAACCGGATCACCTCGCCCTTGTCTGCATCTGTGGCGGCGGCGATCGTTGCGACCGTCGCATCGATGTACTCGGCCGAGTACGTATTCGTGAGCAGGTAGTCCGCCATGATCGTTTCGCGCGGTACACCGGCGAGTGTCTGCAGTAGTGCTGCTGCCCAGCCTGTTCGGTCCTTGCCTGCCGTGCAGTGGAAGAGTTGCGGCCCGGCGGTAGTGGCCAGGGCGGCGAACAACTGCGAGAATCCGCTGCGAGTGACGGGGTCTGCGACAAAGCTGCGATTGATGTTCTGCATGAAAGCTGTTGCAGCGTCCGCTGTTCGGAGAGCCATCGCTTCGGCGTGGATGTTGCCGGACAGGATGGGAATGTGGGCGTACATCGCTGGCGCAGGCACGGTGTCGGGAGTTTCGTTCGCTTCGGTTTCGGAGCGCACGTCGTAGACGGCGGTCAGCCCCAGCGATTCCACGATTGCAAGATCCTCAGGCGAGGGCGTCAGCACGTTTGCGCGGTAGAAAACTCCGCGGCTCATCGCCTGTCCGCTGGTCGTGACGTACCCGGGGCCGGCCACGTCGCGGAAGTTGTGAATCGAAGCCAGACGTGGTGTGTCAGGCAAGGGTATGTCGGGCAGGGCAGTGTCGGGCAGGGCAGTGTCGGAAAGCATGGAGCCGGCCTTTCGGAGGTAGAGTCGCGTCAACTGAAAAACTACTGAATCGGTATCTCGACAGTGTGATCGATGCCACTGACCAAGAGTCGTGCCTGGCCGGGTGCAAAGTCATGTGCGAGACGGGTATGTGGTCAGGCTATCTGTGCGCGCCTGTATGGTGTTATCGGTTGTAGTTGTCCCTATTGGATTGGTGGACGTAGACAGACATGAAACTGTTCCTGGATATCCTGCTGGTCATCACCAGCTTGCTCCTCATCGCCTTGGTGCTCCTGCACCGCGGTAAGGGCGGCGGTTTGTCGAGTCTGTTCGGTGGCGGTGTTCAGTCCAGCCTGTCCGGATCGACTGTTGTCGAGAAGAACCTCGACCGGTTGACGGTCTTCACCGCGTTGATCTGGCTCATCTCGATCGTCGGCATCGGCCTGGAGATCAAGTTCGCCTGATTCTCGGCTCATGACTTGCAGCCGGTAGTTTTTCACACACGAATTTCAGACACGGAACCCCGCCTATCGAGCGGGGTTCTTTGTTTCGGTCGATAATTGAGTGATGACTGAAACCGCGTCGCATCGAGAAACACCGCGAGAGGCCACCGAGCCGCTGCGCGAAGACATCCGGCTTCTCGGCGGAATACTCGGACAAATAGTGCGAGAGCAAGCCGGCGACAATGTTTTCGATCTGGTCGAGCGAGCTCGTGTCGAGTCGTTCCGAGTCCGTCGGTCGGAGATCGACCGCGCCGAACTGGTGTCGCTGTTCGCCGAAATCAGTACGGACGACGCCATTCCCGTCATTCGTGCGTTCAGTCACTTCGCGCTGCTCGCCAACCTGGCCGAGGACATCCACCGCGAGCGTCGACGGGCCATCCACGTCAACGCGGGTGAACCGCCCCGCGACAGCACTCTCGCCGCCACGTACACCAAACTCGATGCAGCCGATATCGATTCGGCTACCGTCGAAGAAGCGCTGCGGGGCGCCCTGGTCTCACCCGTCATCACCGCTCACCCGACGGAGACTCGACGCCGCACGGTGTTCGAGACGCAGAGTCGGATCACCGAGTTGATGCGATACCGCGAGCGCACGGCGCTGAGCGTCGCAGAAACCGCTGATGTCGATCTGCAATTGCGCCGTCAAATCTTGACCCTGTGGCAGACGGCTCTGATCCGGCTCAGCCGCCTCCGTATCCAGGATGAAATCGAGGTAGGCCTGCGCTACTACGACGCGGCGTTGTTCGAGGTGATTCCGAAGATCAATGCCGAGGTCCGCAAAGCTCTACGCACGCGTTGGCCGGACGCCGGGCTCCTGCCGGAACCGATCCTGAGGCCGGGTTCGTGGATTGGCGGTGACCGGGACGGCAATCCGTACGTGACCGGCGAAATCGTCCAGCGCGCCACGTCGCGCGCTGCGGCGACTGCTCTCGAGCATCATCTCGAGGAACTCGAACATCTCGAGCGTGAACTGTCGATGTCGGCGCGGCTGGTGTCCGTCACGCCCGAACTCGATCTGCTGGCGTCTACCTCCGGCGACGATTCTGCATTCCGGGCCGACGAGCCGTACCGTCGCGCGATTCGCGGCATCCGCGGGCGATTGAGCGCAACCGCACTGACGGTGCTGGGGGAGTTGCCCGCCCACGGCTCCGACGACGGACTCGAGGCGTACACCGACCCGGCACAGCTGCAGCGGGATCTCGGAATCATCGACACCTCGTTGCGTCGTTTCGGCGACGAGACCATCGCCGACGATCGACTCGATCGGCTCCGAGAAGCGGTGGAGGTGTTCGGCTTTCACCTGTCCGGTCTGGACATGCGGCAGAACTCCGAGGTACACGAAAGCGTCGTCGCAGAACTTCTGGCGTGGGCCGGAGTTCACCCGGACTACACGTCCTTGCCGGAAGCCGATCGAGTCGAACTGCTGTCGGCCGAGTTGACGACGCGGCGACCACTGACTTCGCCGGACGCCGAGTTCAGCGAATTGACCACCAAGGAACTGGCCATCATGGCGGCCGGCGCCAAGGCAGTGCGGGTTCTCGGAGCGGGCGCAGTACCCAACTACATCATCAGCATGTGTACCTCGGTCAGCGACATGCTCGAAGCTGCGGTGCTGCTCAAAGAGGTTGGGGTGCTCGATCCGGGCGTCGGTAGCGAGCCCTCCTGCCCGATCGGAATCGTCCCGTTGTTCGAGACGATCGAGGATCTGCAGGGCGGCGCCGACACATTGCTGGCGACGCTCGACATCCCGATCTATCGTGCGATCGTCCGTTCTCGCGGTGACAGTCAGGAAGTGATGCTCGGGTACTCCGACTCGAACAAAGACGGCGGGTACCTGGCCGCCAACTGGGCGCTGTACCGTGCCGAACTCGACCTCGTCGATGCCGCGCGTAAGAGCGGAATCAGGTTGAGGCTCTTCCACGGCCGCGGCGGAACCGTCGGACGTGGCGGCGGACCGAGCTACGAAGCGATTCTCGCGCAGCCCCCCGGCGCAGTCGCTGGTTCTCTGCGAATCACCGAGCAGGGTGAGGTGATTGCGGCCAAGTACGCCGAACCGCGTCTGGCGCACCGCAACCTCGAAACACTCATCGCCGCGACTATCGAGTCGACGTTGCTCGACGTCGAAGGTCTTGGCAGCGACGCAGATGCGGCCTACGCGGTGTTGGACGAGTTGGCGGCACTCGCCCGCACCGCGTACAGCGAATTGGTGCACGACACACCAGGATTCGTGCAGTACTTCGAAGCGTCGACACCGGTCGCCGAGATCGGAGCACTCAATATCGGCTCTCGTCCGGCCTCTCGCAAGCAGACCAAGGCGATTTCCGATCTGCGTGCCATTCCCTGGGTGCTCTCGTGGAGTCAGTCTCGCGTGATGCTTCCGGGTTGGTACGGAACCGGCGCCGCGTTCGAAAGATGGATAGACGGAGACGACACTCGGCTTGCCACGTTGACGGGCCTGTACGAGAAGTGGCCGTTCTTCCGAACCGTGCTCTCGAACATGGCCATGGTGATGTCGAAGTCTGATCTCGGTTTGGCGGCCCGCTACGCGGACCTCGTGCCCGACGCCGAACTGCGCGATCGAGTCTTCGGAATGATCACCGACGAGCACGAACGCACAATTCGCATGTACAAGGCAATCACAGGCAACGAGAACCTCTTTGCCGACAACTCGGGACTCGAGCGTTCGGTTCACAACCGGTTCCCGTACCTCGAACCTCTCAACCATCTACAGGTCGAGCTGATCCGTCGGTACCGTTCCGGCGACGAGAGCGATCAGGTGCGTCGGGGTATCCAGCTGACGATGAACGGCCTGGCCACTGCGCTTCGTAACAGTGGCTAGGTAACAGCGGCTGGTTCTGCAGGTTTACCAGGGTGTGCGTGCGGCGACTCTAGAGCTGTCGCACGCACACCCAACGCTGCGCACCGGACCGAACGGGGACCGCAGTGGATCTGCAATTGGACGGACGAACTGCCGTGGTTACCGGCGCGGGAAAAGGTATCGGGTTGGCGATCACTCGGGCCTTGGTGGCCGAGGGAGTCCACGTCGTCGCGGGCTCGCGGACGCTCTCGCCGGAACTCGAATCGCTGCAGTCCGGCGGCGCCGTCACCTTTGTCGGCGTCGACCTCGCGAGTGTCGAAGGATCTACCCGACTGCTCGAGGTTGCAGCAGCGAGGGGCGGCGTCGACATCTTGGTCAACAACGTCGGCGCCGTCACTCCGAGAACGAGCGGCTTCGCGGCTATCACGGACGAAGAGTGGGCGTCGTCATTCAATCTGACGTTCTTGTCGGCTGTACGCACTGTTCGCGCTGCGCTGCCGGAGTTGATCCGCCGAGGTGGCGGGAGCATCGTGACGATCAGTTCGGTCAACGCATTCTTGCCTGACCCCACGGTGATCGACTACAGCGCCGCCAAAGCGGCGTTGACCAACTTCTCGAAGTCGTTGTCGAAAGAACTGGGCGGGAAGGGGATCCGCGTCAATACCGTCAGCCCTGGTCCGGTGCAGACGGAGTTGTGGCTCGGCAAGCACGGAGTGGCCTCGACGCTGGCGAAGGCGAATGGTTCAGCCGCCGACGATATCGTCGAAAGTGCGGCCGCCGGCGCCGAGACGGGCCGCTTCACCTTTCCCGAAGAGGTAG
Organism: Rhodococcus sp. APC 3903; assembly: GCF_030407755.1. Classification (NCBI taxonomy): domain Bacteria; kingdom Bacillati; phylum Actinomycetota; class Actinomycetes; order Mycobacteriales; family Nocardiaceae; genus Rhodococcus; species Rhodococcus sp. APC 3903. Next base: position 236,442 of record NZ_JASDCV010000005.1, on the reverse strand, counting down.
CGGACCTGGTGTTGTTCCTCGCCAGCGATCGCGCGGGGAACGTGACGGGCGCGGATTTCGTGATCGACGGCGGGCTGATCAAGACCTTGTGATCATTGCTGCCTGAAACCTGATCATGTGCGCGACGGACGACGACATGATGCACAGGATCACTGCAGACGCGATGACCACCCACAGTCCCCACCCGATGGACGGTCCGGCGGTGTGCCCTGCGACCTCGGTACTACGTCGCACAATGGACGCGGCGTTTCCGACGGCAACGATCAAGACGGCGATTCCCACCAGCGGTCCCGTGCAGTGATTCTTCATCTCGGGCGTGACGTCTCGAACCATGAGGGTGATCAGCGCGGTTACCGAGCCCAGAGCGAGGACGAGTGTGATCACTCCGCATTCGTCGATACCACTGTGGTCGAGGGCGGAGGACGACGTCCACGGGCCGAGGCTTCCGGCGACGATCCCGGCGCACGCCCACAGCGATCCGATGAGGCTAGGTCCGAAACGGTCGGGCATGAGGGAGGGAATCGTGCGAGTCGACGGCGGCTGAAACCCGAAGGCGCGTTGGTGATCCGGCTGATTGGGTGTGAACGTCACGCGACGGACCACCTTTCCTCCGCGCCGTCGTGGCGCCCAATCCAATGCTTTTTCGGAGTCTAGGGCCGCCCACTTCACTTTTTGCCGAATCGAGCGAAATTGATCGAACCGGCAGTACCAGTCAGTGCACGAAGTCCAGAGCTTCCTTGATCCACGCATTGAACTCGACGTTCGAACTCGTCCCGGTTCGGTCGACGACGATCCATCCCTTGCTCATCGGCTTACCCCGCATCTCGGGCCAACTTGCACCCTTGTGCGTCAGGAGTTCGTCAACTCGATCGGGGTCACACCGAACCATGATGTTGCCGTGTGAGTTCGCACTGGCGGCCAGCTTCCCGTTCACCATGAAGCTCAGCCCACCGAACATCTTTACTTCTTCGACGTCGCTCTCGCCCGAGAGCGCATCGCGGATACGCTCAGCCAGCGCCTTGTCGTATGCCATGGAGGCCTCCTGGGGTGGAGTTCCAGGTTAGATCAGGTGGCGCAGGTACGTCTGCGGGTCGTGAAGGAACCGCTGCCAGTTCGAGACCAGATCGAGGTCCTCCCAGCTCGCGGCTCGGATTCCCCATTCGCCGATCTCGAGCAGATTGGCGTTCGGCAGTGCCGCGATGATCGGCGAGTGCGTCGCGATCACCGCCTGCGCGCCGGATTCCACCAGCTCACCGAGCAGCGCGACCAGCGTCAAGGTCCCTTGGAAAGAGAGTGCGGCATCGGGTTCGTCGATGAGATAGAAGCCGCCGTCGGAGGTCCTCGACGACAAGATCTCGAGCAGCGCCTCACCGTGGGAAAGGTGATGGTAAAGCGGTTCAGGTCGCCTGGGGTTGGGGTTCTCCTCCAAATACGTGTACAACCCGTGCAAGGTTTCGTCTCGGAGGTAGTACGCCCACTTCGACGCGCCGGGGCTCCGCTCGACCACAAGGTCGAGGCCGCTCGGTTCACTCGATCTGGTCTGATGTCGCGTATTGGTAGACCCGCCTTCGGCATTGAGACCGAGAACGGCGGCAAGAATTTCGATGACGGTCGACTTCCCCGCTCCGTTTTCGCCGACCAGAATGGTGACACCCGGTGGAAGTTCAAGACCGTCCCGAACGATCTGCGCAACCGCGGGCACCGTCATCGGCCAGCTGCCTACGTCAGCGCCCGACGATGTCCCGGCCTTGATGCGTCGGATGGGTTGTCTCTGCACGGCCATACGCTCTCACAAGGCTCCGACGGGAACTGAGGTTAGTGGCGCTGCGCGAGCAATTCGACGATTCGAGCCACGAGATCGAGGCGGATCGGTTTGTTCAGCGGGAACCTCACGGTTGATTTCGCAGCCCGGTACGGGTCGACGGACTTCTCGAACTCTGCGTCACCTGCGGGGAGTGGGTACATCGAGATGTGGTGTTTCCAGCCTGCGAAGTGAACCAGGTTCTTCCCATTCACCGTCATGGTCGGCATCCGATAGCTGATGGTCTCATCGAGGCCGGGAACAGTGCTGTGGATCGTCTCGCGGATGCTCCCGAGGGCTCGCTGCACGCTGGTGGGAAACGACGCGATGTATTCGTCGATCGTCGCGAATTCGGCCATGAACAGATCCTAATCGCGCTCCGACTCCCACTGGCGGCGACTTGGGGGACAAATGAGACCATTAGGTATGAAAAATCTGGAACCTTGGGAGTTCGCCGGCATGCTCACGCATCTGCGCGCCTACCTGACCAACGCAAGGCGCTTTCTGCGGGGGTGGTCTTACCGCGAGGTAGACGGCTCGTCGGAAGACCGTTGACTAGTCACGCTCAGCGTTGGTAATGCCAAAAATCGGGGCGGTTGCCGTCGGTGTCGGTGAACCCGTATTCCGTTCCGAGTTCGCCTGAACTGACCGATCGCTGATTCCATCGCTTCCGATTCGAATCGGCGGCGAGGGCGGCGATCGCACGTCCTGTGAATCTTGGTGACTCGGAGCGGGCAAAATCCGGAGGTGCAGTCGGCCCATCCCGCTCCGGCGACAAAGCGTCACGCCAATTCGATTCGCCGACACCAAAATTGTCGAGCATCATCTCCGATCGCAGGAACCCCGGAGTGATGGCGACGGCAGTACAGCCGAACGGGGCAAGTTCGTGGCCTTGCGAAAATGCAAGCCTGTTCACGGACACCTTCGCCAGGTCGTAGAACACCGAGATGCGATAGTTCGATGCGTTGTATTCGGTAGTGCCGTCGGTTATTTCGGCGACCAGTCCGCCTGGCCGATCGATCATCAGCGGCAGGAGGTGGTGCGACGTGGTGATGTGGGTGTCGATCGCCAGGCGCAGAATGTGAAAGCCCTTGTCCAGATCGTGTTCCCATACCGGCGTGTTCCACTCCGCCGGCCCACCCTTGAGTAGTTCCGCGCCCCAGATGTCATTGACCAAGATGTCGATATGTTGATAGTCGGCGCGCAAGCGTTCGGCGAGATCAGCCACTTGTTTGCTCTTGAGATGATCGACGGCAATCGGCACGCCGACGCCGCCCAGTTCGGTGACAAGCTCTGCCGTCTCCTCGATGGTTTCGCCGCGCGGATAGTCCGACTGAAGTATTCCGGCAGATGTGCTCCGGCCAGTGCAGATGACGGTTGCACCGGCCTCACCCAGGGCTGCGGCGATTCCGCGTCCGGCGCCCCTCGTCGCCCCGGCAACAACAGCCACTCGCCCGCGAAGTGCATCCGGATTCGGTGTCCACGACATTGTTCGATTGTTCTCGCCTGGATTGATTCGTTCAAGAGTGAAAGCGATCTGCGGAACCGAACCCTACTTCGCGGCGTCCAAGGTAGTAATCGCTCGAAAGAACGAGACAGGGGGAGAGATGAATCGTTGTGCAGGGCAGAGTGCCCGTTGGAGACAAGGGATCTCGGGATTGAGTTCCGTTCCGTCAAAAGGAAATTCGCATCGGATCCGGACTCAGCGGGTAGTCATGACTCGCCACTGTGAAAATGTCCTCGATGTACCACCGGGCCGGGAATCGCCTGAAGACGATTCCCGGCCCGGTGTGAAATCAGATCCGTGAAATCAGATCAGAGCTGCGAGGCAGCGTCGGTATCGAGGAACCAACGCGTCGCCACCAAACCGGTGGCGCCGGCGGACGGCCAGTCCTCGGACGAAGCACCTCCGACGGCTTCGGCAACGGCCTCGGCCTTTGCAGCACCCGAGACGAGCAGCCAGACCTCTTTGGCACGCCGAACAGCAGGCAGCGTCAGGGTGATCCGTACCGGTGGCGGCTTGGGGGAGTCCGTCACCGCGACAACGAAACGAGCTTCTTCGCGGACGGCGTCGGTATGCGGGAACAACGAGTTGACGTGTCCTTCTCCACCCATACCGAGCAGGTGCACGTCGAACGTCGGAACCTGATTGCCGTGTGCCTGAGCGCCCAGCAGTTGTTCGTACGCCGTCGCCGCCCCGTGCGGATCACCGTCGTAGATACCGTCGGAGGCGGCCATCGCATGCACCCTGTCGGGATCGACCGGCACGTGATCGAGAAGCGCCTCACGAGCCTGGACTTCGTTCCGCTCGGGATCGCCGGACGGCAGGAACCGCTCGTCGCCCCAGTACAGATCGATCTGCGACCAGTCGATGTCGCCGGGAGCGTCACGCAACTTCTCGAGAAGTGCGATCCCGGTTCCGCCACCCGTCAGAACGATGGATGCGAACCCGCGAGCCCTCTGGGCATCAACGATCGTCGTGACCAGGCGTGCGGCAGCGGCATCGACCAGTTGGCCGGCGTCGGAAAACTTCTCTACGACAACATCACTCATAGGTCACCTTCTCCAATCCAGCCAGCGCTTCTTCGTAGATCTCGTCCGGATCGAGCCGACGCAATTCCTCGGCGAGGCAATCGCGCGTCTCTCGACGACCGAGCGAGACCAGCGAGTCGGGCTGACCGGTGCGGATCAGGGTTGCGGTCGTACCCTCCTGTGGGCGGCTGATGGAGATGCTGCGAGTCTCCAGCTTCAGCTCGACGGTGAGCTCACCCGTACGTCGGATGACCGGACCGTCGATCTTGGCAGCCAACCAACCGGCGAGAATATCCAGTGCCGGTTCGGTTTTGAGACCGGAGACCACCGCTGAGGTGATCTTCTCGTGCGGCGGCTGATCGAGAGCCGACGCGAGCAGTGCGCGCCAGTAGGTGACGCGACTCCAGGCGAGATCGGTGTCACCGGCGGTGTACGACGCGAGTCGTCCCTTGATGGTGGCAGTCGGATCCGGGGCACCGGTGGCGTCGGTGATACGACGGATCGCAAGCTTTCCGACGGGGTCCTTCGCCGGAATCTCGGGTGCCTCGAGGGGCCACCACGCGACTACCGGTGTGTCGGGGAGCAGGAACGGGATGACGACGCTGCTCTCGTGGTCCGCCAGGGGACCGTAGAGGCGCAGCACCACGACCTCAGAGGCGCCGGCATCCCCACCGACGCGGATCTGAGCATCGAGCCGAGGCTCGCTCTGCTCGTCGCCACGCAGAAGCACGATGACGCGGCAGGGGTGCTCGCGGCTTGCTTCGTTGGCGGCCTCGATTGCGGCCTCGGCGTTCCCGGTGTCCCTGGTGCAGACGACAAGCGTGAGCACACGTCCCAAGGTGACAGCGCCGCCGGTCTTACGTACCTCGACCAGTTTCTTGCTGACCTGGACCGTGGTGGTGGAGGGCAAATCGAGAATCACTAGGGTCGCCTCCATTCGCGTCCGGTGCGTTGCATCATTTCGTCCGCAGACGGTGGTCCCCACGTTCCAGCCTCGTAGGGTTCCGGCTTGCCGCCGGCTGCCCAGTGTTCGAGGACGGGATCGAGGATTTCCCAAGACAATTCGACTTCGGCATTGACGGGGAAGAGAGACGGCTCGCCGAGCAACACGTCGAGGATGAGTCGCTCGTACGCCTCCGGTGACGACTCGGTGAAAGCCTGACCGTACGAGAAGTCCATGTTGACGTCACGGACTTCCATGCTCGATCCGGGAACCTTCGAGCCGAACCGCATGGTGACGCCCTCGTCAGGCTGCACGCGGATCACGAGTGCGTTCTGGCCGAGATCTTCGGTCATGGTCTTGTCGAACGGCAGGTGTGGTGCGCGCTTGAAGACCACCGCGATCTCGGTGACGCGGCGGCCGAGACGCTTGCCCGTGCGCAGGTAGAACGGCACGCCCGCCCAGCGACGGGTGTCGACCTCGAGGGTGATGGCGGCAAAGGTCTCCGTTGTGGAGTCCGCTGCGAAGCCCTCTTCTTCGAGGAGTCCGACTACCGGCAACCCGCCCTGCCAACCACCTTCGTATTGTCCGCGGGCAGTGGTCTCGTCGAGTGGTTCGGCCAGACGCGTTGCCGAAAGAACCTTGATCTTCTCCGCCTGCAGATTGAGCGGTTCGAAGCTGATGGGTTCTTCCATCGCCGTGAACGCGAGCAATTGGAGCAGGTGGTTCTGGATCACGTCACGGGCCGCGCCGATGCCGTCGTAGTACCCGGCACGGCCGCCGAGGCCGATGTCCTCGGCCATCGTGATCTGGACGTGGTCGACGTAGTGCGCGTTCCAGATCGGATCGAACAACTGGTTCGCGAAGCGCAGAGCCAGGATGTTCTGGACCGTTTCCTTGCCGAGGTAGTGGTCGATACGGAAGACCGTGTCCTCGGGGAACACCTTGTTGACGACGGCGTTCAGTTCGCGAGCGCTCTCGAGGTCGTGACCGAACGGCTTCTCGATGACAACTCGTCGCCACTGACCGTCCTCGGCCTGCGCGAGGCCCGACGCCGACAGTTGCTCGAGCACCTGAGGAAACGCGTTGGGCGGAATCGCAAGGTAGAACCCGTGATTGCCGCCGATACCACGTTCGTTGTCGAGCGTGGCCAACGTCTCGGACAGGTTCTGGAAGGCCTCGGCCTCGTCGAAACTGCCCTCCACGAACCGGATACCTTCGGCGAGCCTCTCCCAGACGTCCTGACGGAACTTGGTGCGAGCACCGTCCTTGACTGCTTCGAGGACGACGTTCGCGAAGTCCTCGTCCGTCCATTCACGCCGGGCGAACCCGACCAGAGCGAATCCGGGCGGCAACAGTCCACGGTTGGCGAGGTCGTAGATGGCTGGCATGAGCTTGCGCCTGGCGAGGTCGCCGGTAACGCCGAAGATCACCAGGGCACAGGGCCCCGCAATGTGCGGAAGCCGTTTGTCGGTGCTGTCCCGAAGGGGATTCACCCAATCTGATGCCGCCGCGGAATCGCTCACAGGCTCAGCTCTTCTGGGTTGCTGCGCGAAGCTGCTCGGCAGTTGCGTCGAGCAACTCGTTCCAGGACACCTCGAACTTGTCGACGCCCTCGGTCTCGAGGACCTTGAACACGTCCGCAAGATCGATGCCGACAGCTGCGAGCTGATCGAAGACGACCTGCGAGTCCTGAGCGGTGCCCGAAATCGTGTCGCCCGTGATCTCACCATGGTCGGCGAGAGCGTCGAGCGTCTTCTCCGGCATGGTGTTGACCGTGTTGGGCGCAACCAGCTCGGTGACGTAGAGCGTGTCCGGGTAATCCGGGTTCTTCACGCCGGTCGACGCCCACAGCGGGCGCTGAGCCTTGGCGCCATCGGCCAGGAGAGCCTGGAAGCGCGGCTGCACCTCGAAGATCTGCTGGTACGCGTTGTACGCCAGACGAGCGTTTGCGAGTGCAGCCTTGCCACGAAGCTCGAGAGCTTCCGGCGTGCCGATCGCCGTGAGGCGGTTGTCGATCTCGGAATCCACACGGGAGACGAAGAACGAGGCGACCGACTCGATGGACGAGATGTCGCGGCCGGCAGCCTTGGCGGTGTCCAGACCGTCGAGGTACGCGCCCATGACAGCTTCGTAGCGCTCGACCGAGAAGATCAAAGTGACGTTGACGCTGATGCCTTCACCGATCACCTTGGCGATGGCGGGGATACCGGCCAGCGTCGCGGGGATCTTGATGAGGACGTTCGGGCGGTCGACGATCTTGTGCAGCTCGATCGCCTGCGCGACAGTCGCGTCGGTGTCGTGCGCCAGACGAGGATCGACCTCGATGGACACGCGGCCGTCGACGCCGTTCGATGCCTCGAACTGCGGGGTTAGGATGTCGCACGCAGCGCGCACGTCGTCGGTGGTGACGGCCGTGATGGTGGCGTCGACATCGGCGCCGCGCTCGGCCAACTCGCGAACCTGAGCGTCGTAGTCGGAGCCCTTGGACAGTGCCGCCTGGAAGATCGACGGGTTGGTCGTGACACCCACGATCGACTTCGTGTCGATGAGGTTTTGCAGGTTGCCGGACTGGATGCGATCTCGCGAGAGGTCGTCAAGCCAGATGGAAACGCCTGCAGCGGAGAGCTTTTCGGTATTCACGTTCTGTGTCATCGAGATCATCCCTTCACAGATGCGAGGGAGCGCTGCGCGGCTTCGACAGTCGCGTCGGCGGTGATGCCGAACTCCCGGTACAAGGTCTTGTAATCGGCGGAAGCGCCGTAATGCTCGAGCGAGACGGCCTGGCCGGCGTCGCCGAGGATGCGCCACCACGGCATTGCGATACCGGCTTCGACGGACACGCGTGCGCGGACGGCGGGCGGAATGACCTCGTCGCGGTACGCCTGATCCTGCTCGAGGAACCAGTCGAGGCACGGCACGGAAACGACGCGGGTTGCGACGCCCTGAGCTTCGAGGGTCTCGCGAGCCTCGGTGGCCAGATGCAGTTCGGAACCGGTCGCAAGCAAGATGACCTCGGGCGAACCGTTGGCAGCGTCGACGAGGACGTAAGCGCCGCGCTTGACGCCTTCGGCAGCCTTCTCCTTGGTGCCTTCGAGAACCGGGATGTCCTGGCGGGTGAGCGCCAGAGCCGTCGGGCCCGTCTTGTTCTCGAGTGCTGCCTGCCATGCGAACGAGGTCTCGTTGGCGTCACCCGGGCGGACGACGGCGAGGTTCGGGATCGCACGAAGAGCAGCGAGGTGCTCGACCGGCTGGTGAGTCGGGCCGTCTTCGCCGAGACCGATCGAGTCGTGGGTCCAGACGTAGGTGACGGCAGTCTTCATCAGTGCAGCCAGGCGAACCGCCGGACGCATGTAGTCGGAGAAGACCATGAAGGTTCCGCCGTACGGGCGGGTCGGGCCGTGCAGCGCGATGCCATTGAGGATCGAGCCCATCGCGTGCTCACGGATACCGAAGTGAAGCGTGCGGCCGTAAGGCTGCGCAGTCCAGTCGCTCGTGGAGATGGAGAAGGGGCCGAACGAATCTGCGCCCTTGATGGTGGTGTTGTTGCTGCCGGCGAGGTCGGCGGAACCGCCCCACAGCTCGGGCAGGATCGGTCCGAGCGCGTTGAGAGCCGAACCGGAGGCCTTGCGAGTCGCAACGCCCTTGGCGTCGGCCTCGTAGGTCGGGAGAGCGTCGGCCCAGCCGGCAGGGAACTCACCGGCGAACAGGCGGTCGAAGAGTTCCTTGCGCTCGGACTCACGTGCGGCCCACGCGTCGAACTCGACCTGCCATGCCTTGTGTGCGTCGGCTCCGCGCGAGACGACCTCACGGGCGTGAGCCAGAGCGTCGGCGTCGACGTCGAAGGACTTGCTCGGATCGAACCCGAGGGCTTCCTTGACCGCGGCGACCTCGTCGGCACCGAGTGCGGAGCCGTGAACGTCGCCGGTGTTCATCTTCTTCGGCGCCGGGAAACCGATGATGGTGCGGAGCAAGATGATGGACGGACGATCGACGACGGCCTTGGCAGCGGCAACCGCGTCGAGGATGCCGGAGACGTTCTCGCCACCCTCGACGTGCTGAACGTGCCAGCCGTATGCCTCGTAGCGCTTTCCGACATCTTCGCCGAGAGCGATGGCGGTGTCGTGCTCGATGGAGATCTTGTTGTCGTCGTAGAAGACGATCAGGTTGCCCAGTTCCTGGACACCGGCGAGAGACGACGCCTCGGAGGTGACGCCTTCCTCGATGTCACCGTCGGACGCGATCACGTAGATGTGATGGTCGAAGGGAGAGGAGCCGACCGGGGTCTCCGGATCGAACAGCCCGCGCTCACGACGCGCAGCCATGGCCATGCCGACTGCGGACGCAAGGCCCTGGCCGAGCGGACCGGTGGTCATCTCGACGCCGACGGTGTGGCCGACCTCGGGGTGACCGGGGGTCAGTGCGCCCCATGTGCGGAGAGCTTCGAGGTCAGCAAGCTCGAGACCGTAGCCCGACAGGTAGAGCTGGGTGTACAGCGTCAAGGACGAATGGCCACAGGAAAGAACGAAGCGGTCACGGCCGACCCATTCTGCATCCGAAGGATCGTGGCGCATGATGCGCTGAAAGAGGGTGTATGCCAACGGCGCCAAGCTCATTGCAGTTCCGGGATGGCCGTTGCCGACCTTCTGAACCGCGTCGGCGGCGAGCACGCGGGCGGTATCGACAGCCTTGGTGTCCAGGTCGGTCCAGTCCGAGGGGTGGACGGGTTGCGTGAGGACGTGGATCTCGTCTGTGATCGACACTGGCAGATGTCTCCTGACATGGTGTACGTGGATTGCGAGGGTGGGGTGTCCCTCCACTGCGTAACCCAGCCTAATGGTCCTGGCTGTCCGGGTCGATTCGGTTCCTCAATGGCTGCGGTCTACCATCGTTCGTAGTAGAGGACAGTGTCAGCAGTGTGTCGTGAACAGTTAGTGCGGTAACGCGTGGTGCAAGGAGAGAACGTGCGGACAGGGCAACAGCCGAGCGGACATGGCTTCGGCAGCCCAGGTGCCGCCCCGCGGGCGACCAATACCGATACGGTGTGGGGTCGCGCAACGGGCAAGGTTCTGGCTTATATCGCGCTCACGAAGCCGCGAGTTATCGAATTGTTGTTGGTGGCAACCATTCCGGCAATGCTGCTGGCCGATCGCGGAACGGTCGACATCGTTCTGATCCTCAGCACCCTCTTCGGTGGCTGGATGGGCGCAGCGAGTGCGAACTCGCTCAACTGCGTCGTCGACGCCGACATCGACAAGGTCATGAAGCGCACCGCGAAGCGTCCGTTGGCCCGCGAGGCGGTGCCGACCCGTAACGCACTCGTCTTCGGACTTCTTCTCGGACTCGCGTCGTTCCTGTGGCTGTGGTGGCGAGCCAACCTCCTGGCCGGCATCCTCGTCGTGATCACGATCGCGTTCTACGTCCTCATCTACACGATGGTTCTCAAGCGTCGTACCTGGCAGAACGTCATCTGGGGTGGCGCAGCCGGATGTATGCCCGTCCTCGTAGGCTGGGCCGCTGTCACCGGGTCGCTGAGCTGGCAGCCCGTCGTGCTGTTCCTGATCATCTTCTTCTGGACGCCGCCGCACACCTGGGCGCTCGCGATGCGATACAAAGAGGATTACAAGGCGGCAGGTGTTCCCATGCTTCCGGTGATCGCCACCGAGGAGCACGTGACCAAGCAGATCCTGTTCTACAGCTGGGCGATGGTCGTCACGACGCTTGTCCTCGTCCCCGCGTCGGGCGTCATCTACGCCGCAATCACCATCGTCGCCGGTGCGTGGTTCCTGCTCATGGCTCATCAGCTGTACCGCAGCGTTCGCGGCGGTGCTCAGGTCAAGCCGCTGCGCCTGTTCCTGCAGTCGAACAACTATCTTGCGATCGTTTTCGTCGGCCTCGCTGTCGACTCGGTTCTCGGACTCCAGACGATCAGCGACATGCTCAGCTGATTCTGCTGTGCGCCTTTATTAACCGCGGGCGGTTAATAAAGGCGCACAGCACTTCGCTAGGGGATCAGAACGATCGACCCGGTCGTTGCTCTACCTTCCAGATCCCGATGGGCTGTTGCCGCATCGGCGAGGGGATACTCGGCGCCGACGCGAATATCGAGCTTCCCGGCCGCAATGGCGTCGAAGACATCGCCGGCACGCCAGGTCAGTTCCTCACGAGTGCGAATGTGATGCGCGAGCGTCGGACGCGTCAGGAACAGCGAACCCGATGAATTGAGCCGCTGCGGATCGACGGGCGGAACGGGTCCACTGGCCGCACCGAACAATGCGACAGTGCCGCGAATACGCACGGAAGCCAGGCTCGAATCAAAAGTTGTCGCGCCGACGCCGTCGTATGCCGCCGCGACTCCTTCGCCGCCGGTCAACTCCCGGACTCGCGCTGCTATGTCCTCGTCGTACCGCAGGACCTCCGAGGCACCGGCGCCGCGCGAGAGTTCTTCCTTCGCATCCGACGACACAGTCGTGATGACCTTCGCCCCGAGGCTGACGGCCATCTGCGTCAGGATCAACCCGACGCCGCCCGCGCCTGCGTGCACGAGCACGGTGTCGCCGCTCTGGATCGGATACGTCGACTTCGCGAGGTAGTGCGCCGTCATCCCCTGCAGGAGCGCCGACGCTGCGGCCGATGCCGGGACACCGTCAGGCACTTTCACGCCGACTGCGGCGGGAACAGCCACCTTCTCGGCGTAGCTGCCCGTGGCGGCCGCCCACGCGACACGGTCACCAACGGCGAATTCGGTGACGTCGGAACCGACAGCTTCGACGACGCCGCTGCCCTCGTCGCCGGGAATGTAGGGGAGCGGACGCTTGTACTGGCCCATTCGGAAATACGTGTCGATGAAATTGATGCCGATCGCTTCGGTCCTGACGAGTAGATCGCCTGGGCCGGGTGTCGGTTCGGGTTGTTCGGTCAGAGTCAGAACCTCTGGTCCGCCGGTCTCGGTCACGTAGATGGCTCGCATGGTTTCTGTTCTACACCCGAGACGGCCGACGCTCAGTCCATGCCTGGTGTCGCTACCGGGCTACCGACCAGTATTGTCGAGTCATGAGCACCGATACCGAGAAGTCGGACGCCACCCCGTCCGCGCCGGAACTGCCGAAGTCCACGGTGAACGCCATCACCAAGTTCGTCGCCGAGCACGGCGGCACCGCCAGCGCCGTCATTCAGCCGGTCGGCCTGGCCGGCGTTCGCATCACTCTCGTGGGTGCCGACGGCATCCTCGGTGATCAGGTCGTCGAGGACCTCGCCACGGCCAATGCCGTCGTTGCGTCCTTCGACACCGTCACCGTTGCCGAGTGGGAGCGTGAGCTGACGAGCATCGTCACCCCCCAGGAAGGCCACTTCAAGAAGATGGCCGGTTGGGTCGCCAACCAGACTCGGTTCCCGAAAGCACGCAACGAAGCCTGAAATGACGTGTGGGGCGTAGGAACACTTCTTGGTGTTCCTACGCCCCACACGTGTCTTGAAGCGTCAGAGAGCCGGTATCGGCGAATCGGTCGGCGTGTACTGGCGGGTCTTACCCGCAGCCCAAACTGCTGCGGTCGCAGCCGTGCACAGTCCCGCACCGGCGACGTGAAAGACGACCAGCACTGCCGGTACGTCGGTGAAGTACTGAACGACACCGATGAGTGCCTGAGCGACGATGAGAGCCAGCAAGACCTTCAGGCGGATCTTCACAGCCGGGGATGTCCCGACTGCATACAGGCCGAAGGTCAGTCCCACCACCAAGGCCAGATAGCCGACCAACAGTTGCGAGTGCAGATGAACCAGGGTCACGATCTCGACCTCAAGGCGAGGCACAATCCGATCCATATTCTTGTCACCCGCGTGGGGGCCCGCACCCGTTACGAGGGTGCCGGCGACCAGCACGCCGGCCAGCGCGACTCCGGACAGCGCGGTCAGCCAGCGAAGCGGCTTCGGCATCACGATCAGCGTTGTTGCCTCGTCGGGTTCCGCGATCTTCGCGTACATCACCGTGGCAACCCAGACCATTAGCATCGACGCCACCAGGTGAATGGCGACGGTCCACCACAGCAGACCGGTTCGGACCGTGATACCGCCGATCACTGCCTGAACGACAGTGCCGAGCGGCATCATCCAGGCATAGATCAGGACTTCATTCCGTCGACGAGCACGAGTCACCGCGAGCACGATCGCGGCGGCGACGATGACGACCAGGAAGGTCAGCAGGCGGTTGCCGAACTCGACGGCTTGGTGAAGTACTGCGACCTCGCCATGGCCGACCGGGACGAAGCTGCCGGGGAAGCACTGCGGCCACGTCGGGCAACCGAGCCCAGACGCGGTCACGCGAACCACCGCGCCGGTGACAGCGATGCCGCCCTGCGTCAGGATCACGATGAACGCGATGATTTTCTGCGTTTTCAGCGAGGGGAGAGGTAGTCGATCCACCAAGCGTAAAAATCCGGCATACACACGATTCACCACGCCAACGATCGTAGTTCCCCATCAACTACACAGTGTCGTTGGGGCCAGGCCGGGTGACTGCTCCGATGTGAGGAGTGGAAGTGTCAACTACAACGATTCTCGACGTTGCCCAGCAGAACCTTGCCAACAAGCAGGTGAAGGCATCGACTGTCTACCACTATCTGAGCACTCTGCGATGCCTCGACCTGTGTGAGGTACCGATCGAACAGGCAACGGTGGGCTTTCTGCACAACCGTCTTCAAACCGTGCTGAACCAATCCACACGCAACAAGCATGCGATTGCACTGCGTTCGATGCTCGGTGTGCAGCTCAAAGTGTCCAAGGGGCAACCAAGGATCTACACACTTGCTCCGCTGACGACATTTCACCAGGCAATCGAATCGTCACGATACAAAATGTACGGCTTCTCGATGCTCTACGCAAGACTCCGTTTGGGCGAATCTGTTGTGAAGCAACGCATTTCGGGAAACGTCATGCTGGTGGATCGGCAATTGCTACCGAACGGAACGCTTAGTTCAGCCAAGTCGTCCGGTCCGGTCGTGGTTCCTGAGTGGTATGCAGCGGAGTATGCGCAGTGGAATCCGAAGGTCACCCGAAACACTGTGTACCTCGGTCTGCAACGAGTAGGACGCAACGCAGAAATCAAAGTCACTCCGCATGCACTACGGCACAAGTTCGCAACCGAACTCGTCAACAACGGCTGTTCACCGGAGATTCTGCGTAGACAGCTTCGGCACCACAGTGTGCAGACTTCGTTGACCTTCTACGTGCAAACCACGACCGATGACGTAGAAACGCAGGTCAAACGAGCATTCGGGTAGTAGCGGCTGGGCAGAGGCACTTGATCCTCTGCCCAGTAGTCAAGCCCTTCTCGCAAAGAGCTTATTCATGAACTCGATATCATCTTCGGTAATTTCTGGTGCATCCCTCAGTGCTCTTGCGATTGCTCTTTGTCTATCGTATTCAGGGATACATGGGTTGGGTTCTTCGTGCATTATTTTATCCATATCTGCAATGATACGACAGTACGCAATAATCAACTTTGATTGGAGATTTAATGGTAAAACTAGTTACTCTAATGATAGAAGCAATTATTATCGCAGTCATTGGTCTAGTCGGTTCTGTGATTGTCGAAGTACTCAGAAGATTCTTTACCAACCGGCAAATTCAGCGGCAAGAGATGCTCGATGAGATGCGTGTTTTGAAGGCGCAAGTCAAAGAACTGCAAGATTCGCTTGATGAATGGAAGACCAAGTATTACCAGCTGTTGATGCAGATCAGCAACAAGCAAAATGGGTCTTGACCTCCACAAACAGTTTTGTTTGTGACGTAACTAAGTGCATACCTGAGGTACCCCCAAGTGCTCCGTGAAGTCTAAAGTATTGTGCTGTTCTATTAGTCAAGTATGCATTTCTTTTTAGTAGACTACTTTCTTTAATGCTCTTGGATTCTTTAGCGGCCTAGTGTAGCTTCGAGATTACCGATCTACCCGGCTCTCCTGTACGCGCATGAGGGCTGTCCGATTTACCAAGCTAGGCCCGATGTACCCCTAAGTACTTCTGATGCGCCCTGTGTCAGATGTACCTACCTACAGACAGCAGGAGAAGACGTGAAGAAGTACATCGGCATCTTGGCTATAGCATTGTTTGCTGTGGCATGCAGTAACACGCAAGCAGGTACGCCTGTTGCAATGTCGGTAGAAGACCAGGCTCAGTATGACTTGGAACATTTATTCCAAGTGACAGGAGTTTCTGATTCTGCTTTGCAGGGTAATTGCACTGTAATAGAAGGATTTGCAAAAGATAGATCTATCAGTGAGAAGGACTTGGCAGAAATAGGTCGCTATGTTGCTACGGTTGTTCCGTACAAGTGGCCGCAGGACCAAAACAAGATTTTCCAGTGATACTGATGAGTACGTTCTATTATTGTTCGGAGTATTACTATATGTTTGGCAAGTGACTCAGATGATGATTGACAGTTATTGCCCACTCCGGCGGCAAGGCTCACACGAAGAAGCCGAATGTGCTAGCTTGTAGGTAGTTCTTCTTGCTTGTTGTTCTACTGCGCTTTTTGTTCACAGGAGCTAATATTGGGTATATGGTTCTCTGTGTCACGGATCGGGAAGACATAAATAAGAAGAATAGTAGAACTGGCGGTCAAGAAACGAAGCAATCGATATAGACCTTAATGGATTCGATAAATCGACACGCCAACAAGAATGCAAATAGTATGCTAAAATATACATTAGCAAGTAAAGGTTCTCCACTACCATAGAAAGGCTACAGAACTTCATTTCATGGTAAAAATGATGAATGCCCGGCAAAGGTTGTGGAGAATCTTTGCCGGGCATTTTACTATGAAAAGGAAGATTTGAATGACAATAGATAATGATTTACTAGATAGAATTCTAGAGAAGCGATTCTGGGATAAGACGTTAGAAGACACAGTTTGGACGTCGGATTTTTGCCACGAGTTCCTTGAATCGGAAGAGTCACTGCACTGTTCTTCTGAGTATCTAGCTTCTGCTAGTTCTTACATGAATGACTTGACGAACAAGAAGAAGAAGATCTATATACCCAATATTAGCTCCTGTGAACAAAAATTAGATACTGTAGAGCCTGGTGTGTTGATGAGTCACGCAATCAGATATGAGATAAAGAAGCAAGAGTATCTTCTAGAACTACCTGAAGTGCGAGTGAAGGCTGAAAAATTCCCGGTAGTGAGAGGAACAGGTGATATCCAAGACTTACGTATTGCAGACTTCGGATCGAGTTTCTTGGAATGGTCAACAGGCATCTTGAACGATTACGACCTGCATAAGAACAGAATTTCCAGAGTCATGCTTGTTCCGAACAACTTCAATCAACTCAGGCAGATCAGTGAACTGGAAATCTTGGATGCAGTACGTATCTACTACAAGAACGAAGAGCACGCAGCGTTCATCAGAAAGATTGAATGGTATGCGCAAAACAATCACATTAGAGTAGAAATCTACTTCCAGCGAGAAAAGCGTCAGTCTGCTTGGCTACCGTCGATAGAATCTGTGGACTCGTTCACAAACCTATGGTTCGATACTTGGTGAGTTTTTCAGCGCTTTCTTTTCCGCCCTTTTCGCTAAATGATTCTGTTTTCTCGTCCATATCCACTTATGAATTCGAGGCGGTAGATGAATCTTGGATGGTTTCGATCCAGTTAAAACTTGTGCTGCGTCCGGATCGAACTCGAATTTTCGTAAACCCAATTCAATCTGAAGTTCACGTACTAGCATGCGATGATCGAAGTGTAGTTTGCGTTGATTCATCTCGATTAGCTTATTGATTTCCCGAGTTCGATTTTTCGTATACGCTTGTTCTTCAAGAGTAAATGGTTCGAGATATGGGTCTATAATGGATTCTCTTAGAGAGTCAAGGTCGCCAATTGAGTTGCGGCTCTGGATATGTGCTTTTCGTATCTGTGATGCATAAGCGTATACTTGAGCGGCTCTACATATTTCGATTTGCTGTACCGCTGTTCGAATATCGTGTTCGTACGCCTCTGTGTCGTCTGACGCATATTTCTTTTTCTTAATCAGGGATAGTCGCTTGTTCGATGCTTCGATGAGATTCGAAACGGCATTGGTCAAAGTGGTACGTCGCCAGTGTTCAGTTCTCGCTTGCTGGTGATTGCGTTCACGACGAACCAGCCAGCAATGAGGATGAGAGGCGAGACTATCCAGAACCAGTCAGGTGCAGGTGGCATCAGCAGAGTGTAGAGGTCTGGTCTGGTGCGTGTGTTGCATGCACTGCACGCATATGAACGTGAATCTAAGAAACGCAAACTCTGGGGGGGTGGCCGAAGTATCCCGGAAGGATTCTGTCGCCTCTAGTGCGTGATGTGGCTAGCTGTGGAGCGTGCGGTGTGGCGTTGTTGTGTCTAGTTGCAGTGTGAACTTGCTGTAGGAGCTTCCTGTAGAGAGTTACAGGGCCTACTTGTCAAGTCGAACTCAATCCACCGAGTGACTCAGAACATGCGAATCCGGTTGATTCTGGCCGTGTGTGGTTAGAAATGAGGCTGTGTCTTACTTTCCCCTACTTTCTTCCACTTTGGTTGTCTGTACGTATCAAGACGAACCCGGTTGCGTGTTGTGCTTGTCAGGCGGCACTACAGGCATTCCTGCAGGTCGGGTTTTTCTGCTAGTTGCATGCTTGTAATTCAGATTTCGTTATGGAATCGTGATAATAGCTGTCGATCCGTACCGCTCGGTTCGTTGACCTGGGGTTTATCGAATTGTGGAAACCCTACAAATGCTCTGCCTGTCATTCACTAGATGTAGGGCATGTGTTTCTGTCGGCCACTAGGTGTAGCGTCTTCCCTAGTCGGAAAGGAACGCAGAAAAACCCCAACGCGGGGTAACCAGCACTGGGGTTTGTCTGAAAGTTGCAACTTCTCACGGATGCACTTGTGACTCTACTCCAAATAACAGCTAGTCCTACGACCGGTAGGCAAGTTGTGTTGGAACTGTTATCCGGCAGATCGGAGGATTGGCTGATGCCAACCTCAATTCGACGCATCACTCGCACCATCACCGTTCCTGTTCGCAGGGTCACGGTTACTCGCACCATCACCATTAAGCCGGTGAAGCGATGAGCGCGGGGAAGGTTCCGCAGGTTCCTGCTCCTGGTGGCGGCAAGCAGGATCGTGACCGCAACAAGGATGGTCGCTGGCGCGACAAGCGCAGTGATGCAGGTAAGAAGCGCAAGTAGGTTCTTCAACATCGAACCGCATGCGTGGCACCCCAGTTCTTCGGAGCTGGGGTGCTTGTCGTTGCAAGGGCAAGCAGATGATCGACTGCTATTGCGTAGTGGAACGTACAACTACATGCGGTTATCCGGCATACACACGATTCACCACACCAACGATCGTAGTTCCCCATCAACTACACAGTGTCGTTGGGGCCAGCTCGCTCCGCGCCTGCCCCGCGTCGTCGGGACCAGCTCGCGTCAGTTCGCGCGAACGCGCACGATTCCCGAGATCGTTCCCTGGAAGTACTCGCCCGACTCGGTGATGAGTGCCGACATCTGCAGGGTGTCGTTGAGGATCGTCGACGGCAGCGGAGTCGAACCGATCTGTGACCCGTCCTTCGAGTCGATCACCGCGAACGAGTACCCGTCGAGCGGAGAGGTGCTCGGATTACCGTCCCGCGTGACGGTGTAGATCGAGCCGTCCGCCGTCGAGAGGTGCGGTACCGCGGAGCTACGAATCGTGTTGTCCCACACGACATGGCAGCCGACCGGATCGATGTCGACCCGGGTCATTCCGCCGTTGAAGGGTGCCGTGGCGGGGACCGCTGGACCGGCACCTTCAGGAGTCGTGGGGTACGGGTATCCGTAAGTGCCGGCCACGTAGACCGAATGACCGATGCCGACGGGAGAGTTCTCGCTGCCACTCGGTGAGCCGTCCTTGCTGGCCGCGGACAACACCGGCTGCGTGCACACCTCGGCGCCCGTGTCAGCGCGATAGACATGCAAGCTCACCGTCGGGTGGGCGTTGTCGACGATGGTCAAGAAATCGCTGCCCGTCGACGGGCCGAAGTATGTCGGAGTCGATCCGGTTCCCCAGCTGAGCTGACCCGGATTGCGGGCCGGCCCGCGGTCGTACGGCTGACGCCAGTCGATGACGACTTCGTCGCCACTTCGCTTCAGTTGGTAGAGCGCGTGGGTCGTTGCGACGGCAGTGCCCGTCGGGGAGGTGGAGATGCTGTTCTGCACCTGCTCACCCTCGGGGAGCGCAATGCTGTGCGCGATTCGATCCGCGCCGACGTACCCGACGGTGCCGTGCCCCGTGGCGAACCAGACATTGCCGTCCCAATCCGGGGCGAGGCCGGTGACGTTGTCGTCGGCGGCAACCGCACCACTGAGATCGATGACATCCGCGAGTTCCAGCCGCCAACTGCCGTCCGGATTCTGCGCATGGGAAATGCGGACCAGTTGACGGTTTCCGTCGACGGCTACGAGACGGTTCTCGTTGTCGAGGTAGGCGTAGACGCCGCCGAGCAGGCTGCCCTTCGCGAGCGGCAGTTGCGCGACCGACCGTCCCAAGGGTGTGGCGTCGGCCTTCGGATCGATCAAATGGATGGTCGGGATCTGGCCGATCATCGTCGTGCAGAGCGAGACGATCATGCCGTCGGAACCCTGGAGGACCGTCGGGCAGGCGGCCATCATCGGGAAAGCTGTCACCTCGTGTGGGCCGGTTCCTGGACCAGGCAGCGGCGTGACGTCGGACGAGCCCGCGTCACCGTGCATGGTGGAAGTACCGACGGGACCGAGGTGCGGATTTGCAGGTGCGAGTGGACCGGACACCGAAGGGGTCGCCGTTGCGGGTCCGGCACACAACATCACTGTTGCGGCCACACAGCCGACGATCTGAGCTGTCCGTCGTGTACTCACGTGAACTTGAACCACCTTGCTGCGCAGGCTCCGGCCACTGCGGCCCAGACGAGAAGTACGAGAATCGAGAACCAGTCCATCGAGGTGTCGAGGGCCGCTTCGAGTGCGTGTGCCAGAGCGCCGGACGGAACAATGCGCACCAGCGTGTGAACAGCGGTCGGGAGTTCACCGCTGGCGAAGACCACACTGCCGATGCCCACCATGATGAACCACAGGACGTTGGCGAGAGCGAGAACGATTTCTGCTCGCAAAGTACCGCCGAGCAGAAGGCCAAGCGCTGCAAATGTGACAGTACCGATGGCAATGACCACTGCGCCGAGTACAAGTTCGACGAACGACGGACGCCACCCCAACGCCAAACCGATAGCGCCGAGCAACAGCGACTGCAGCGCCACGACGATGATGACGGCAGCACTCTTGCCTGCGATGATTCCCCACCGCGGTAGCGGCGTTGCACCGAGTCGTTTGAGCGCGCCGTATCGGCGATCGAATCCGACGGCGATTGCCTGTCCGGTGAACGCCGTCGACATCACGGCAACCATCATGACACCAGGGAGCACGGTATCGACCCGAGAATCGCCCAAATCGCCGATCGGAAGTAGACACAGTCCGATGAGCAGGGTGATCGGGATGAACATGGTGAGCAGCAATTGCTCACCGTTGCGGAGCAGAAGTGTCAGCTCCAGTTTGGTCTGCGCCGCCAGCATCTTGGCCGCCGAATTGGGGCGGGGATCCGGCGAGAAGGTGCCTGGCTCGAAGCGGTTCTCGGCGAGCCGCCGGTCTCTGGCAACGCTGATGGGACTGTTCTGGCCGTTCGACGCTGTTTCGTTCATGACCTTGATCTCCGTCATCCCCTCAGTTCCCGGCCCGTCAATTCGAGGAAGACGTCTTCCAGACTCCGTTGATCGACGCGAATGTCGTTGATCAGCACGTCCTGATCGGCACACCACGTCGCAACTGTTGCCACGGTTGCCGGATCGATTGCACCTTCGACGACGTAGGTGCCTGGGTTGGATTCCTCGATGCGGAACCCGGCGAGTGAACCGGCCAGCGAATCGAGGCTCAAACCGGGAACCGTCGTCAGACGGAGTTGTCCTTCGGCGCCCTTGCTGGTGACCTCGGCCGGCGTTCCCGACGCGACGATCTTGCCGTGGTCGATGATGACCAGTTCGTCGGCGAGTGCTTCGGCCTCGTCCATGAGGTGTGTGGTGAGCAGGACGCTCACGCCGTCGCGTCGCAGAGCGTCGATGAGTTCCCACACGAGCAGGCGCGCCTGAGCGTCGAGCCCAGCGGTGGGTTCGTCCAGAAATACCAATTCGGGGCGGCCGACCAGCGCGCACGCCAGTGACAGTCGTTGCTGCTGGCCTCCGGAGAGACGGCGGTACGGGGTCTTGCGCGCATCGGTGAGGCCGAGTTTGGAAAGGAGCCAGGCGGGATCGAGCGGGTCGGCCGAGTATGCGGCCACGAGGTCGAGCATTTCCCCGGCCTTGGACCCGGGGTACGCGCCGCCGCCCTGCAGCATGACGCCGATTCGCGAGCGGACTTCACCGGAGTCGGCGATGGGGTCGAGACCGAGCACTCGAACCGTGCCGGCATCGGGGGTGACAAACCCTTCGCACATCTCGACGGTGGTTGTCTTACCGGCTCCGTTGGGGCCGAGCAGGGCAACGACCTGGGCCGTCTCGACAGTGAGATCGATACCGTCGACGGCTCGAACACCGTCGAAGGACTTGACGACACCCTGGATCTGTACCGCCGGCGTCGACGATCTGGAGGCTCTCGAGGTCACGGGGAATCAGCGTAAGCCCCCGCCGAGTTGTCTTCGTCTACCGGTCCGCCTTTCGTGATCTCCGCTACTGGCTTGTCGCTACGCCAGGGGAGTGAATTGCGGGTGAAGACGATGAGCGTTCCGGCGGTGAGGATGGTCGCGATGACGGCCTGCACGATCATGAACGGAAGGTATTCGGCGCCGTTGGACATCAACATGACGCTGACGATCGAGGTGAAGACGACGGCAGGGATGCGGAAAATCGGTGCGGTGGCCCACGCGGCCAGCGGAAGGATCGCCCACAGCAGATACCACGGCTGAACGACGGGGAACAGGAGAACGATCGCTCCGAGTGCGATGCCGAGTCCACCGACCGGGTGTATGCGGCCCATGTACACCGAGATCATCATCCGTGCGGTGATGAGAATGGCAACCAGGTACGCGATGGGCCGGGTGATCGTGAGGATCGCCGTCGTGTGATCGCCGAGTCCGAGTAGTACACCGGCCAATCCCGTGCCGACGCCCAGGAGCGTCGGGATGGACATCCAACTCCGGACTGCCGTGGCGGTGTCGAGGGTGTTGATCCAACCCATACCAAGCCCACTGGCCACGCTGATGACAAACGTGACGACAGCGGCAACGATGCCCAGGAGAATCGCGGCTCCCGCCAGGGCTTTCCAGGTTCCACCCCAACGCCGAGCCAAGGCCATGCCGACAAATCCCAGCGCAAGCAAGGACGGAATTTTGACCGTCGACGACAACGCGATCAATCCTGATCCCGCAATGAGATAGAACAGCGCTCGCCCACGGATGGGCCCGGACCCTTCGACTGCGCGGAGGGCGATCTCGATTCCGGCGAGCATCAACCCGAGCATGAGCGCTTCGTTGTGGATGCCGGCCACCAAGTGGAAGAGCAACAGCGGGTTCGCGGCACCGAGCCAGAGCGAACTGACGGCAGAGACACCGCATCGCTTGGCCAGTCGAGGTATCGCCCACACGATGAGCGCGACGCCGGCCAATGCGAGCAAGCGGTGCAAGAAGATTCCGGCCACGATGTTGTCGCCGGTCAGTGAGCTGATCCCGCGTCCCAGCCACAGGAAGAACGGACCGTACGGAGCTGGGGTGTCGCGCCAGATCGTCGGAACCGTGCGGGTGAGAACGTGGTCGACACCCAGTGCCGCCTTGGGACCGATGGCGTACGGATCGAGTCCACGGGCCGCGATTTCGCTTTGAGCCAGATACGAGTAGACGTCGCGGCTGAACATCGGCGGTGCGACCGAGAGCGGCAGGATCCACAGCAGGAGTGTGCGGTCCAACTGGGAACGGGTCATGCGCCGCGGTGCGCCGGAACGGCTGCGTATGTCCCCGACTGCAAATCGGCCCATCATCAGCCAGGCCAGAACGACGAGCACGGTTCCGGTCATCGTCATGGTGAGTGAGACCGTCGGCATACGTCCGGGAAGGCTGAGGACTCGAAGTCCTGCGGTCGGATTCTGCAGGACGGGTTGTGCGCCGGCGCCGAGCGCTCCGACTGCCATCAAGACCGCGCCGGTCGCGCCGAATCGGCGGATCCCTCGCAGTTGTGCGGTTTCCTTCGCGTTCAGGCCCGGGCGCTCGTCCTCGTCGCCGTGCAGCACTGCGGCCATACTCTGCCGGGGAGCGGATCCGAAAGGTCGAACGCCGATTGTGGAAAGCGCGAGTGCCTTGGGTTTTTCCAGCAGGATCGCGCGCGCCGATCGCGCGGTCGTCGTCTTCTCGGGGGTCTGCGGCACACCAGGCAGCGTAGCGGCTCCATCCAGCCGGACAGACAAGCACAAACAACGTACGTTGTCCGGATATTCCCGAATGTAATGCAGGTTGCCCTTAGTAGACCTGCGAAAAGAATTCCGTCACACTTGTGTTGTGAAAAGAAATGCGTCAGACCCACGAAGCAAGGAAGTTGCAGGTCAGCCCACTGTAGCGGCCTCGCCGAGTGCTGCCGCAAATCCGGTTACGGTGAGCGTCGAAGGTCAGACGCGGGCGGCAGTGGTCAAGCTGCTACTCGAAGAAGGCCCCATTACCGCCTCCGAAATCGGCACACGCCTCGGTTTGAGTGCCGCAGGTGTCCGACGTCACTTGGATGCGTTGATCGAGTCGGGCGAAGCCCGTACCGCTTCGGCGTCGTCGCTGCGTCAGCGCGGACGAGGTCGTCCCGCCAAGCAGTTCCAGATCACCGCGACCGGTCGCGGCCGCCTCGGCCACACCTACGACGATCTGGCGGGAGCCGCGATGCGGCAACTCCGTGAAATCGGCGGAGACGCGGCAATCGAGGAGTTCGCCAAGCGTCGGGTCCAGGCGATCGTCGGAGACGTCGAACCGGCTGATCCGACAGATGTCGACAACGTCGAGGCGACAGCGGACGCAATCGCCGAAGCCTTCAACGCGGTGGGGTTCGCAGCGTCGACCCGGCCGGTCGGCAACGGCGTGCAGATCTGCCAACACCATTGCCCGGTTTCCCATGTGGCAGAAGAGTTTCCGGAACTGTGCGAGGCAGAGCAGCAAGCATTCCGGCAATTGCTCGGGACTCATGTCCAGCGTCTGGCGACCATCGCCAACGGTGACTGCGCCTGCACGACGCACGTGCCCCTCGTGTCCACCGGGAGTAGATGACCGGACCAGAGTGTTCTACAGAGCGCGGCCACCGTGCAGCGTTCGAATAGAGATTTTTCAGCTAGTTCTTCAAAGTCAGAACTGCTCGACCACAGCGACCAGCCCTCGCTGAACCCGAGCAGCCGTCAAGAAACAAGACTCCGGAAGGAGCTCGCATGACCGTCACATCAGACCAGGCGACTACCACTGCGGCAGCAGGCACCGAGCCGCTCACGCAGGAAGAGACCATCGCGTCCCTCGGTCATTACGGCTACGGCTGGTCCGATTCCGACGAAGCCGGAGCCAGCGCGCAGCGCGGGTTGTCCGAGGCTGTCGTGCGGGACATCTCCGCCAAGAAGAGCGAGCCCGAGTGGATGCTCGACATCCGCCTCAAGGCGCTGCGCACCTTCGACAAGAAGCCGATGCCGAACTGGGGCAGCGACCTCGAAGGTATTCACTTCGACAACATCAAGTACTTCGTCCGGTCCAGCGAGAAGCAGGCCGAGTCGTGGGAAGACCTGCCCGAGGACATCAAGAACACGTACGACAAGCTCGGCATCCCCGAGGCGGAGAAGCAGCGCCTCGTTGCCGGCGTCGCAGCTCAGTACGAGTCCGAGGTCGTCTACCACTCGATCCGTGAGGACCTCGAGGAGCAGGGCGTCATCTTCCTCGACACGGACACCGGTCTCAAGCAGCACCCGGAGCTGTTCAAGGAGTACTTCGGATCGGTCATCCCGGCCGGCGACAACAAGTTCTCCGCGCTGAACACCGCCGTGTGGTCCGGTGGCTCGTTCATCTACGTTCCGCCGGGAGTCCACGTGGACATCCCGTTGCAGGCGTACTTCCGCATCAACACCGAGAACATGGGTCAGTTCGAGCGCACCCTGATCATCGTCGACGAAGATGCCTCCGTGCACTACGTCGAGGGTTGCACCGCGCCGATCTACAAGTCCGATTCACTGCACTCGGCCGTCGTCGAGATCATCGTGAAGAAGGGCGGCCACTGCCGCTACACGACCATCCAGAACTGGTCCAACAACGTCTACAACCTGGTGACCAAGCGCACCAAGGTCGAGGCAGGCGGATCCATGGAGTGGGTCGACGGCAACATCGGCTCCAAGGTCACCATGAAGTACCCGGCCGTGTGGCTGATGGGCGAGTACGCCCGCGGTGAGGTTCTCTCCGTTGCGTTCTCCGGCGAGGGCCAGCACCAGGACACCGGCGCCAAGATGCTCCACCTCGCGCCGCACACGTCCTCGACCATCATCAGCAAGTCTGTCGCCCGTGGTGGCGGACGTGCGTCGTACCGCGGTCTGGTGCAGGTCAACAAGGGTGCCCACGGCTCCAAGTCGACCGTCAAGTGTGACGCTCTGCTGGTCGACCAGATCAGCCGAAGCGACACCTACCCGTACGTCGACATCCGCGAGGACGACGTCACCATGGGTCACGAGGCCACCGTCTCCAAGGTCAGTGACGATCAGCTCTTCTACTTGATGAGCCGCGGACTGACCGAGGACGAGGCGATGGCCACCATCGTGCGTGGATTCGTCGAGCCCATCGCGAAGGAACTCCCGATGGAGTACGCGCTCGAGCTCAACCGCCTTATCGAACTTCAGATGGAAGGGGCTGTGGGTTAGTGACCACGCCAGAGACCGGAGTCATCGGAGCTGTTGCCGGGGAGAACCCGACCGCTCCTGTAAAGGGTGCAGCCACAGGCTCACCTATCACGAACAAGGGCGAGCAGTTCTCCTCGTTCGACGTCAATGCATTCGAGGTTCCCGGCGGACGTGACGAGATCTGGCGGTTCACCCCGCTGCGTCGTCTCCGGGGACTGCATGACGGCAGCGCCGTCGCCAACGGACAGGTCACCGTCGAGGTCGACGGGGGAAGCGACATCACCGTCGAGACCGTCGGCCGTGACGACGCGCGTCTGGGCAAAGCCGGCGTTCCCGCTGATCGCATTGCAGCGCAGGCGTATTCGAGCTTCGAGACTGCAACGGTCATCTCGGTGGGCGCCGAGGTCGAGGTCGAGAAGCCAGTCGTGGTCACCATGACCGGCCCCGGAGTCGACAACGTCGCCTACGGACACACCCAGATTCACCTGGCACAGTTCGCCAAGGCGACGTTCGTGATCGACCAGCGCGGCAGCGGAACCTTCGCGGAGAACATCGAATTCGTTCTCGGTGACAGTTCGCAGCTGACCGTGGTGGCCATCCAGGACTGGGCGGACGACGCAGTTCACGTGACGTCACACCACGCTCGCCTGAATCGCGACGCAGTGCTTCGATACACCTCGATCAGCCTGGGCGGCGACCTGGTTCGCCTGTCCGCCACCGTCAAGTACGACGGACCGGGCGGCGACGCCGAACTGCTCGGCCTGTACTTCGCCGACGCCGGCCAGCATCTGGAACAGCGTCTGCTGGTGGATCATTCGCAGCCCAACTGCAAGTCCAACGTGGTCTACAAGGGTGCGCTTCAGGGCGATCCCGGATCCGGCAAGCCCGACGCGCACACCGTGTGGATCGGCGACGTTCTCATCCGCGCCGCAGCGGAGGGCACCGACACGTTCGAGCTCAACCGCAACCTGGTGCTGACCGACGGCGCCCGCGCCGACTCGGTTCCGAACCTCGAAATCGAGACCGGTGAGATCGTCGGTGCCGGCCACGCAAGTGCAACGGGACGTTTCGACGACGAGCAGCTGTTCTACCTGCGTGCTCGTGGTATCCCGGAGGATCAGGCTCGTCGTCTGGTCGTACGTGGGTTCTTCCACGAAATCATCAACAAGATCGCTGTTCCCGAGGTGCGCGATCGCCTCGAAGCCGCAGTCGAAGCCGAACTCGCAGCCGTCGGCTCCTGACCGCCCCGCCTGCGACACCACCCCGTCGCTACGCTCGCCCGCCTCATCTTGAAGGAATTTCATGTCTACCAGTGACAACACCACCACCTCGGTCCTCGAGGTTCGTGACCTGCACGTCGAGGTCGCCAACTCCGATGCCAACGCCGAGTCCATCCAGATCCTCAAGGGCGTCGACCTGACGGTCCGCTCGGGGGAGACCCACGCGATCATGGGCCCCAACGGCTCCGGCAAGTCGACTCTGTCGTACGCCATCGCCGGTCACCCCAAGTACCAGGTCACGTCCGGCTCCATCACCCTCAACGGTGAAGACGTCCTCGCAATGAGCGTCGACGAGCGTGCACGTGCCGGGCTCTTCCTGGCGATGCAGTACCCCGTCGAGGTTCCCGGCGTTTCCATGTCCAACTTCCTGCGCACCGCCGCCACGGCCGTGCGAGGCGAGGCTCCCAAGCTGCGCCACTGGGTCAAGGAAGTCAAGGAAGCCCTCAGCGAGCTCGAGATCGATCCCTCGTTCATCGAGCGCTCGGTCAACGAAGGCTTCTCCGGTGGCGAGAAGAAGCGCCACGAGATCCTGCAGTTGGGCATGCTCAAGCCGAAGATCGCGATCCTCGACGAGACCGACTCCGGCCTCGACGTCGACGCTCTGCGCACCGTCTCCGAAGGCGTCAACCGCTACAAGGAGCGCGAGAACGGCGGCGTTCTGCTGATCACGCACTACACGCGCATTCTGCGCTACATCAACCCCGACTTCGTTCACGTGTTCGTCGGTGGCCGCATCGTCGAGTCCGGTGGACCGGAGCTGGCCGACGAGCTCGAGACCAACGGCTACGTTCGTTTCACCGCGGACACCGCAGCTACCCAGGGAGCGTAATCACGATGACCACCTCGGTGCGCGAGCTCGACGTCACAGCGGTTCGGGCCGACTTCCCGATCCTGGCGCGAACCGTGCGCGACGGAAAACCTTTGGTGTACTTGGATTCCGGCGCTACCTCGCAGCGTCCGGTCCAGGTTCTCGATGCCGAACGGGACTTCCTGACCACGTGTAACGCGGCAGTACACCGGGGTGCTCATCAGCTCGCAGAAGAGGCGACGGACGCGTACGAGAATGCTCGCGCCACCATCGCTTCTTTCGTGGGCGCGGATTCGGACGAGTTGGTGTTCACCAAGAACGCCACCGAGGCTCTCAATCTGGTGACCTACGTTCTCGGTGACGATCGCTTCGACCGCCATGTCGGTCCTGGCGACGAAATCGTCATCACCGAACTCGAACACCACGCCAACCTCGTTCCCTGGCAGGAACTTGCGCGCCGAACCGGTGCGACGCTCAAGTGGTACGGCGTCACCGACGACGGCCGGATCGATCTCGATTCGCTGGAGCTGACAGACGCGGTGAAGGTCGTTTCGTTCACCCATCAGTCCAACGTGACCGGCGCGATCGCGCCCGTCGAGGAATTGGTGCGACGAGCACGCGCCGTCGGTGCACTCGTCGTGCTCGACGCGTGCCAGTCGGTGCCTCACATGGCCGTCGACTTCCACGAACTGGGAGTGGACTACGCGGCGTTCTCGGGCCACAAGATGCTCGGCCCTTCGGGGGTCGGAGTTCTCTACGGCCGTCGTGAACTGCTGGCAGCGATGCCTCCGTTCATCACCGGCGGGTCGATGATCGAGACGGTCACCATGGAGGTCAGCACCTACGCGCCGCCGCCTCAGCGTTTCGAAGCCGGCGTACCGATGACCTCACAGGTGGTCGGACTGGGCGCTGCCGTGGATTACCTGAACACCTTCGGGATGGACGCCGTCGCTGCGCACGAGCACGTGTTGGTGGAGGCTGCTCTCGAAAAGTTGTCGGCGATCGAAGGTCTGCGCATCATCGGACCGCAGACGTCCGAGAACCGCGGCGGAGCGATTTCATTTGTCGTGGACGGTATTCACGCCCACGACCTCGGACAGATCCTCGACGACGAGGGCGTCGCGATCCGCGTCGGACACCATTGCGCGTGGCCGCTGCATCGTAAGTTCGGTGTCGCTGCGACGGCCCGTGCGTCATTTGCGCTCTACAACACCACCGCGGAAATCGATGTTCTCGTTGCAGCGATCAAGCGTGCGCAGGAATTTTTCGGTGTCGCAGGGGAGTTGAACTGAATCATGCGCATGGAGCAGATGTATCAGGAAGTGATCCTCGATCACTACAAACATCCGCACGGCCGCGGACTCCGTGAGCCGTTCGGCGCCGAGGTGCACCACGTCAACCCGACGTGTGGCGACGAGGTGACGTTGCGCGTCCAGATATCCGAGGACGGAACGGTCTCCGACGTCTCGTACGACGGGCAGGGTTGTTCGATCAGCCAGGCGTCGACGTCGGTGCTGAACGACCTCGTCATCGGGATGCAGGTCACCGACGCACTGAAGACGGTGACGGCGTTCAACGAGATGGTGAGCAGTCGGGGCACCGTCGAGGGGGACGAGGACGTTCTCGGCGACGGCATCGCGTTCGTCGGTGTCTCGAAGTATCCGGCACGCGTGAAGTGCGCCTTGCTCGGATGGATGGCATTCAAGGATGCTGTAGTCCAGATTGTCGACGGCAGTGCTGTGACGACGGCGGACAGCAGCAGTGAATTGGTCGACACGACTGAAGGACAGGGATCATGACCGAGACACAACCAGTGCAGGACGCCGAGGTCGGCGCTCCGGTGAATCCGAATCCCGATTCCACTGCGGAATTCGGTGGCGCACAGGGCAGTGGCACTGTCCCGTCGCCTGAGCGACTCGACGAACTCGAAGAAGCGATGCGCGACGTCGTCGACCCCGAACTGGGAATCAACGTCGTCGATCTCGGCTTGGTCTACGGACTCTTCGAAGACGACGGTGTCGTCACGATCGACATGACTTTGACGTCGGCGGCGTGCCCGTTGACCGACGTGATCGAGGACCAGGCGCGCGGCGCACTTGTGCGTAGCGATCTGTGTACCGACATGAAGATCAACTGGGTGTGGTTGCCGCCGTGGGGACCGGACAAGATCACCGAAGACGGACGCGAGCAACTGCGCGCACTCGGCTTCACGGTCTGACAAGCAGCCTCGCTGCACGATCAACTGAATACATTTCACCGGAGCGTCGGTGCCCGTTCGTCGGGTACCGGCGCTTCGGTTTGTTATATAGGGCCGTTTTAGCCATGATATTCAGGACAATAGTCCCAAATGGTTGTTTGATGAATATTTGCTGGAAGCTGACTGATCGGTAACATCGCAGCTGATTGTCACGATGTGATCTCCGGCGGGCGATTTGCCAGTTTCCACCCGAGCTTTCCAATGTATTCGTCTCATTTCGAAGTGCCCCGATCAGTTCGAAGCGTCCAGCGGACGCATGTACCTGTTTGCATCATGATCAAGTTGTAAGAGGGAGATTCGTGTGGATGGCAGTCCCGACCGAGGAATCGTTTCCGCAGCTCGTCCGGACGACGAACTCACCTTCCCTCTTTCTGCCGCGCAACTTTCCCTGCTTGTCGCACAACAGCTTCGACCCGAGATTCCCGTCAGCATCGCTCAGTACGTCGACGTGGACGGCCCGCTCGACATCGAGCTGCTGACCGCTGCCAGTAAACAGACCGGCCGTGAGATCGGCTCCGGATACCTGCGCCTGGTCGAGGTGGACGGGGTTGCGCGTCAGTGGCTCGATCTCGACATGGACGACTCCCTCGACGTGGTCGACCTGCGCGCCGAATCCGATCCGGAATCGGCGGCGCGAGAATGGATGCGCAAAGAGCACACTGCTGCCATCGATCCGTTCGCCGATCGCCTGGTCAGGCTGGCAGTCCTGGTGCTTCGCGACGACCATTACTACTGGTACAGCCGTATTCATCATGTGGCGCTCGACGGTTTCGGCGCGATGTCGATGATGAACCGCACAGCCGAGATCTACACCGCCGCGGTGCGGGATCTGCCAGTTCCCCCAGCGGTAACTGCCCCCCTCCAATCGTTGGTGAAGGCAGAGGCCGACTATCTGGGCTCTTCCCGGTGGGAACGCGATCGCGACTACTGGAACACCAAGATGGCCGACAAGCCGGGCGGAACCTCGCTCGCGTCCTCGACTGCTCCGTCGCAGGCATGGTCACGCCTACGGTCGGCGACGGTACCTACGGAACTGCGAAGCTCCCTCGAAAGGCTTGCCGTCGCTCACGACGTGACTACGTCGTCAGTGGTGATCGGTGCACTGGCGGCTTACCTCGCCCGGGCCACCGGGACCCGCGACGTGGTCCTCAGCTTGCCGGTCTCGGGGCGGACGACAAAAGCTGCTCGCCGGTCCGGCGGAATGATGTCGAACGTCGTCCCGATACGTGCGAGTGTCGATCCGCACTTCGCGGTCGGGGATTTGCTGCACGAGGTGAAGATCGAACTCACCGGCGCACTGCGTCATCAGAAGTACCGCCACGAGGATCTGCGACGCGACCTCAACGCCGGTGATCACAGCATCGCCGACGGACGCGGCTTCCACGGGCCGTTGATCAACCTCATGCTGTTCCACTCGGGAATCACTCTCGGGGACGCGCACGGCGAACTGAACGTGATCTCGACCGGGCCGATCGAAGACCTCTCGGTCAACGTCTATCAGACTTCCGCAGCCGAAGAGATCCAGATCGACTTCGCCGCGAACCCAGACCTCTACACCAACGAGGACATCACGCGTCACCACCGACGTTTCCTCGAATTCCTCGAATTGTTCTGCGCTGCGGAATCGGGAACTCGATTGATGGACATCGACCCGGACGCCGCGGGGAAGTGGATCGCCGAAGTTCAACACGCCCGCAACGTCGAGTACTGGTCTTCGACATTGTCGAACCCCGCCGAGGATCTGGGTTTGCCGGTCGTCGCCGGATCCGGTCGGACGTCCACGCCCCTCGAGATCGAGGCAGACCTCTGCCGCCGCCTCGAGACGATGGCGACGACGATGAACACGAGTCTGTTCGTGCTGTTCCAGTCTGCGATGGCCGGACTGCTGCGCCGCGTCGGTTCGGCTGACGAGGTGTCGATCGGCGTCTCGGTCCGCGGGTACGGCGCCTCGAACCCGGACGATTTCGTCTCGATGTTCGCCAACCAGTTGGTGCTTCGCTCGACGGTGTCGAACACCATGACGCTCAACGACCTGGTCGGTGCGGTGGACACCGTCGCAATCGAAGCTTTCGAACACGCAGACATTCTTCTGTCTTCGGTGACCGCCGCACTCGGTGACGGCCGCTGGGTGGAGACGGGCCCGTTGTTCCGGGCGATGGTCTGCTTCGAGGAGCCGCTGGATGCTCACCCGAGATTTCCGGGGCTCATGGTCGGTGCGCCTATCGGATCGGATCTGGCCACCGTGCCGGAACTGTTTGTCTCCCTGGCGATTCCGACTGGTGAGCATGCCGATTTCGATCAGCCGATCTCCGGTGTTCTGGATTGGCTCGGCACGAACGAGCAAGCCGAGGACCTCGCCGACCGTTATCTACGAATCTTGACCGCGATGGTCGGTGCTCCGCACTCGGCGCTCGGCTCAGTGGATCTGCTCCGCCCGGACGCGCGCCAGGCGCTGGTGCCGCCCGTTCTCCCGATTACCCCGGTCCGAACGCTCTCCGACATCCTTTCCGATCGCATTCGGGCGACCCCGGAAGCGATCGCCGTTGTCGCAGGTAGCGAGCGCGTGTCGTACCGCGAACTCGATCGACGATCGAATCAGTTGGCGCGCAAGCTCGTCGAGCATGGCGTGCAATCCGAGTCGTTGGTCGGAATCATGCTGCCGAAATCCGTGGACATGATCGTTGCCGCTGTCGCGGTAGTGAAGGCCGGCGGCGGATACCTCCCACTCGATCGTGCGCACCCCGCCGAGCGTTTGGCATACGTGGTCGAGGATGCGCAACCGGTGTGCGTCATCTCCGATTCCACTTTCCCGAACTCCGCCTTCCCGAACTCTGACGTGGTGGTCGTCGGGGTCGACTCCGACGAGTACTCCGGTGAGGGTCTGGAAACCGATGAGTGCCCGCGCGGGCACGGAGTCGACAATCTGGCATACGTGATCTACACCTCGGGGTCGACGGGCCGACCCAAGGGCGTCTCGGTTACCCACGCCACCGTGGTGCGATTGTTCGAGAACACGCAGGTCGAATTCGGATTCGACGGCAACGACGTGTGGACGATGTTCCACTCGTTCGCCTTCGACTTCTCGGTGTGGGAACTGTGGGGCGCCCTGCTCCACGGTGGAACGCTGGTTCTGGTCGATCACGAAGTCTCACGCGACCCCGATGCCTTCCGCGCGCTCGTCGCCGCAGAAGGCGTCACCGTGCTCAATCAGACGCCCTCGGCCTTCTACCAGTACATCGAAGCCGACCTTCGCGCCGATTCGGAGACCCGGCTCCGGTACGTGATCTTCGGTGGCGAAGCCTTGGATCTTCGTCGCCTCGGGCGCTGGTACGACAATCACGCGGGCTACGACAATCACGACAATCACACGGAATCCGGGCCCGCACTCGTCAACATGTACGGCATAACCGAGACGACGGTGCATGTCACCCATCTCGAACTCGACCGGGCGAGCGCGAGTGCGGTTACCGGCAGCCGGATCGGTGACGCGATCGACGGACTTCGTGTGTACCTGCTCGACGAGCATCTCTCCCCGGTCCCGGTGGGGATTGCGGGGGAGATCTATGTCGCCGGCGGTCAACTCGCCCGTGGCTATCTGGGCCGACCAGACCTCACCGCGGGCCGGTTCGTTGCCGATCCGTTCAATGCCGGCGGACGACGGTTGTACCGGTCCGGTGACCGCGCACGATGGATTGCGCCCGGACAACTCGAATACCTCGGACGCGGCGACGCGCAGGTCAAGATCCGCGGATTCCGGATCGAACTCGGCGAAATCGACTCCGTCATCCTCGGCGCGCCGGGAATCGACGACGCCGTGACCGTCGTGGCTCCGACGCCGGCCGGCGGCGCTCTCGTGACCTATGTGACCGCTTCGGACGCCGTGGACGCCGAAGCCCTTCGCACGCACGCCGCCGAAGCCCTCCCGACCTACATGGTTCCCGATGCCTTCATGGTCATCGATTCGATTCCGTTGACCACCAACGGAAAACTCGACCGGCGTGCGCTGCCGTCGCCGATCCTCGCCTCCACCAAGGTCTTCCGGCCCCCGACGACTCCGACCGAGGGCAAGGTAGCCGCGGTTCTGGCTGACATCCTGGGTAGTGGACCGCTCGGGCTCGACGACAATTTCTTTCATTTGGGCGGAAACTCGCTGGTAGCGACGACGGCTGTGGCGCGCTTGACCGAAGCCACCGGAGTTCGTATGCCGCTGCGTGCGCTCTTCGACCATCCCACGGTGTCCGGGATCGCGGCGACGATCGAGCGTGCCGCCCAGACCCCGGACGCCGACGGTATCCAGGTCGTGGCCCGGCCGGCGGTACTGCCTCTTGCTCCCGCGCAGCAGCGACTGTGGTTCCTGAACCGCGTCGCACCGGAATCAGGTGCATACAACATTCCGTTGGCGGTGTCGTTGCGCGGCGACGTCGATCCCGACGCACTGAGCGCCGCGATCGTGGACGTCGTGACACGTCACGAATCACTACGCACCGTGTTTCCTCAAATCGGGGACAACGCAACGCAGAAGGTTCTGGGCCTGGGCGAGGGTATCGCGGGGCTCGAGTCGATCGAAGTGGAACGCGAGAATCTCGAAAGAGTGATCTTCGAATTCTCCTCGGCGGGTTTCGATCTGGTCCGCGAACGCCCGGTCCGATACCTGCTGATCACTGTCGCCGACGATGAGGACGGCGATGACAAGGACGGCGATGACGAGCAAGCAGTCCTCGTCGTAGTTCTGCACCACATGGTGGCCGACGGCTGGTCGATCGCGCCGTTGGCTGCTGATCTCACCGGCGCTTACGCCGCCCGCGTCGGCGGCAACAGCCCGCAGTGGGCACCCCTTCCGGTGCAGTACGCCGACTACACGCTCTGGCACCGAGAACACCTCGGCGACGTGGCATCCACCGATTCGCTTGCCCACTCACAGATCGCGTTCTGGAAGCAGCAGCTGGCGGGAGCGCCCGAGCAACTCCACCTGCCGACGGACCGTCCGCGCCCACTCGACCCGACCATGCGCGGGGCCGGAGTCGACATCAGAATTGGCGCTTCCACTCATCAGAAGCTCGTTGTACTTGCCGGCGATCACGACGCCACGCCGTTCATCGCCCTGCACGCGTGCTTCGCCCTGCTTCTGGCCAGGTACAGCGGGACGGACGACATCGTCATCGGAACACCGGTGGCAGGACGAGGGGACAGATCTCTCGATCTGCTCGTCGGCATGTTCGTCAACACTCTGGCCTTGCGGACCGTCGTCGATCGGGACGCGACGTTCGCCGCACACCTGTCGCAGGTCAGGGCCGTCGACGTGGATGCCTTCGACAGTGCGGACGTGCCTTTCGACGTCGTCGTGGACGCGCTCGAACTGGACCGCTCGCCTGCGCACCATCCGGTCTTTCAAGCTGCCATCACCTCTCGGATAACCACCGCTCACACAGCCGAACTGGCCGGGGTGTCGATGACGGCGCGGGCAGTCGAGACGGGGCTGACCAAGTTCGACCTCGAGCTCACCGTCACCGAACGTCACGAGTCCGGGACCGCAGCTGGAATCGATGCCACGTTCACCTATTCCACCGACCTGTTCGACAACGCGACCGTCGAAGCCTTGGCGCGAAACTTCGTGACCCTCGTGGAATCGGCAGTGTCGGAACCGACTGCACCGGTTGGTGATCTTCGTGTACTCGGATCTCGGGAGAGTGCCGCGATATTGCCGCGGCGCGGCGTGGCTTCGGTGGGCGAATCGACGCTGGCGCAGATCCTCGGGGATACCGCGAGGACGTATCCCGACGCGATCGCCCTCGAAGACTCCGATCGCTCACTCTCGTACGGGGAGCTGGAGCGTCGATCGAATCGGATCGCTCGATACCTCATGGACCTGGGCGTCGGCCCCGAGACACCGGTCGCACTGGCCGTCGCCCGATCGGTCGACTCCGTGCTCGCAGTCTGGTCGGTCACCAAAGCCGGCGGCGTTTTCGTCCCGGTCGATCCCCGTTATCCCGCAGATCGAGTTGCGCACATGCTCGAGGATTCGGGTGTGCGGATCGGAATTCGGTCCGCCGAGGTTGCGGCCGGTCCGGCAACCGGCGGGAACGTCGCAGTCTGGATCGACCTCGGCGACGCGGACACGGTTGCAGAATGTGCCGCCTACTCCGACGCTGCCATCGACGACGCCGCCATCGACGACGCTGACAGAACAGCGTCGATCACTGCGGCGTCGGCTGCGTACGTCATCTACACCTCCGGCTCGACCGGAGTGCCGAAGGGCACCGTCGTCACTCACGCAGGTTTGGCCAATCTTGCTCGCGAACAACAGGATCGGTACCGGATCACCGCCGGGTCGCGGACTCTGCATTTTGCGTCACCGAGCTTCGACGGCGCCGTACTCGAGCTACTGCTCGCCGGTTCGACCGGCGCGACGATGGTGATCGCCCC
Source organism: Rhodococcus sp. APC 3903 (assembly GCF_030407755.1). Lineage (NCBI taxonomy): Bacteria > Bacillati > Actinomycetota > Actinomycetes > Mycobacteriales > Nocardiaceae > Rhodococcus > Rhodococcus sp. APC 3903. Next base: position 199,510 of record NZ_JASDCV010000005.1, on the reverse strand, counting down.
TCCCGACATCTACGGAGGGGAGGCGTTGAGCGAGTTCCTCCGAAGCCGCGAGGTCACTCATGCCTTCATCACTCCGGCTGCTCTGGCGACCGTCGATCCGGCGGGCGTGACGGCACTGGAATGCGTAGTCGTCGGCGGCGACGTGTGCACCCCGGAATTGGTCTCGAGCTGGGGCAACGGGCGCAGACTGCACAACGGATACGGTCCGACCGAAACCACTGTCATGGTTGCCATCAGTGACCCACTCTCACCGGGCGATCCGATCACCATCGGCGGTCCCATCCGCGGAATCGACGCCGTGGTGCTCGACGCTCGGCTGCAACCGGTCCCGATCGGCGGCGTCGGCGAGCTGTACATCGGTGGGCCGGGGCTTGCACGTGGTTACCACCTTCGTCCCGCGCTGACGTCGGATCGTTTTGTCGCGCATCCGTACTCGACGCCCGGTGCCCGGATGTACCGAACCGGTGACCTGGTCCGCTGGACCAAGGACCTGACCCTCCGCTACGTGGGCCGCAGCGATCATCAGCTCAAGATCCGCGGGTTCCGCATCGAACTCGGCGAGATCGACGCTGCTCTGATGGATTCCCCTCTCGTTCACTTCGCCACGACGATTCCCGTCGAATCCGCCGCAGGCACCACTCTGGCGTCGTACGTGTTGCTCAGCGGCGACGCTGATATCGAGTCGCTCTTTGCGGCACTCGCCGACACGCTGCCGCGGTACATGATTCCGTCGTCGATCACCCCGATCGACGCGATTCCGTTGACTCCGGTCGGCAAACTCGATCGGAGAGCATTGCCGACGCCGATACCGCGCGAAGTCCTCGGTACGGGTCGTGAACCCGAGACCGGGCTCGAACGCACCGTCGCCGACGTGTTCGCTTCACTGCTCGACGTACCCGAGGTCCGGGCCGGAGACAGTTTCTTCGATCTCGGTGGCAACTCACTCGTCGCGACGCAGGTGTCCGCGCGGTTGAGCGCAGCGACGGGACTCGCTGTGGACGTGCGCTCGATCTTCGAAGCGCCGACCGTCGAAGCGCTCGCTGCACGTCTGGCGGCGAGCGCCGAAGAATCAGACGATCGACCTGCTCTGAGCGCCGGTGCTCGCCCGGACCGACTACCGCTCTCCGCTGCGCAACAGCGGCTGTGGTTCGTCAATCGCTTCGACCCGCAGTCCGCGGTCTACAACATTCCGTTCGCGATCCGGATCACCGGAGACATCCACGGCGATGCACTCGAGGAGGCGCTTGCGGACGTCATTGCACGCCATGAGGTGCTTCGAACGATCTACGTCGACAGCGCCGACGGCCCGAGTCAGGTCATCCGAGCAATTTCCGACGTGCAGTTCTCCGTCGAGCGCTATTGCGGATCCGAAGGTATCGAATCCGCGACGACGGAGTTCGCGGCGCGTGGGTTCGATCTCGGTTCGGATCTGCCGATTCGGGCCATGCTGGTGCGCGAGGACACTTTCGCTCACGTACTGGTCGTCGTCATCCATCACATCGCCTTCGACGGTTGGTCCCTGACTCCCTTCGCGACAGATTTCGTCGCGGCGTACTCCGCACGCGTCGTCGGAGACGCCCCGGTTTTCACACCGCTCGACGTGCAGTACGCCGACTACGCGGTGTGGCAGCAAGACTCGCTCGGGCAGATCGACGACCAGGAGTCTCTGGTTGCCCGCGAGCTGACCTTCTGGACCGCTGCCATGGCTGGTGCCCCGGACGAGGTACTGCTACCGGTGGATCGCCCACGCGGATCTGTCACCACGACCGCCGTCGGATCGGTGCCGATCGTCATCGACGCGGCGACCGGGGAGCGGCTCTCCGCCTTGGCAAGGCGCAGTGGCACGACGCAATTCATGGTCGTACACGCGATCTTGACGGTTGTTCTGGCGCGTCTCGGTGCTACCGACGACGTGGTGGTCGGCACTCCGGTGGCTGGCCGCGGCCGACCCGAACTGGATTCCCTGATCGGGATGTTCGTCAATTCGGTACCGCTTCGCACACCGGTCGATCACCGAGCGTCGTTCACCTCCCTGCTCGAGGTCGTCCGTGAACGCGACCTTGCCGCCTTCGCGCACCCCGAGTTGCCATTCGAGGTGCTGGTCGACGCCCTCGATCTCGACCGGTCCACTACGCGACACCCGCTGTTTCAGGTCATGCTGTCGTACCACCAGAATGTGGTCTCGCCGCAGGTAACCGTCCACGACGCGCATCTCGAGGCGCAAGCGCTCGAACCGTCCGTCGCGAAGTTCGACCTCGAGTTCACCCTGCTGGCAGGCGATTCCGAGAAGGCGGAGATCACCGGGTCGCTCAGGTTTGCCGAGGCGCTCTTCGACATTTCCACTGCGGAAACGATCGCCGCACGTGTGCAGTCGGTGGCCCGTGCCGTCGCCGCAGACCCGGACACCGCAATCGACGACATGGAATTTCTCAGCACCCTCGAGCGGGCGTCGCTGATGCCGGTACGAGGTCCGGCGTGGACCAGTTCGCGCACCTTGGCCGAAATATTGACGCGGACCGCCAACCGTTCAGGCGATTCGGTGGCCCTTCGATCTGGTGGCACCACCGTGCTCTACCGAGATCTCTTCGCCCGTGCATCGGCGCTTGCGCACCGTTTGACCACGGAAGGTATCGGCGCCGAAGACATTGTGGCGATAGCGATTCCGCGTTCGATCGACTCGATCGTCGCGTTGTGGGGCGTTTCCTTGACCGGCGCCGCGTTCGTTCCGGTCGATCCGCGATACCCAGCCGATCGCATTCTGCACATGCTCACCGACTCCGGAGCCACTCGCGGAGTGACAACGGAAGCGGTGATCGAATCACTGCCCCGTCCGGTTCCGTGGATGACGATGGACGACATCCACGGCGACGGTGTCTGGCAGCCGGTTCCTGCCGCGCCGATCCGAATCGACAACCTCGCCTACATCATCTACACCTCCGGATCGACGGGAAAGCCCAAGGGTGTCAGCGTCACTCACCGTGGCCTGAGCGCATTGGCCGCCGAGCAGACGGCGCGCTACGGCATCTCGGCGCAGTCGAGGACGCTGCACTTCTCCTCACCGAGCTTCGACGCATCCATCCTCGAACTGCTGCTCGCCGTCGGTGAGGGCGCGACGATGGTGATCGCATCTCCCGATGTGTACGGCGGCGAGGACCTCGCAAAACTGATCACCGATCACCAGGTGAGCCACGCGTTCATCACGCCGGCAGCGCTGGCCTCGGTCGATCCCACCGGGCTGGACGTCTTGCAGTCGATCGTTGTCGGCGGCGAGGCCTGTTCACCCGAACTGGTCCGCAAGTGGGCACCGGGTCGCCGGTTGTTCAACGGTTACGGGCCGACGGAAACCACGGTCATGGTGTGCATCAGCGATGCCCTGACGGTGGGGGAGACCGTGACCATCGGCGGGCCCGTCCGGGGCGTGTCCGCGGTAATTCTCGACGGCTCGGCTCAGCCGGTACCCGTCGGGGTCACCGGTGAGCTCTACATCGCCGGCCTCGGACTTGCCCGCGGCTACCTCGACCAACCCGCGTTGACGGCGACGCGATTCGTGGCAGCGCCGTTCGGCCCGGCCGGCGCCCGCATGTACCGGACCGGTGACCTGGTTCGGTGGACGCCGCTCGAGACGATCGAATACGTCGGACGCTCTGATCACCAAGTGAAAGTACGCGGATTCCGCATCGAACTGGGCGAGATCGACTCCGTCCTCAGCGATTACCCCGGCGTCGAGTTCGCGGTCACCGTGGGCATCGACGCAGCTTCCGGTGAGACGATGTTGGCGTCGTACGTCGTGCTCGGCTCCGATGCGGTCGAGATGGACGAATTGCTGATCCATGCGCGCCGCTCACTGCCCGCCTTCATGGTGCCGTCGGCGATCACCCCGATCGAGCACGTTCCGCTGACCCCCGTCGGGAAACTCGACCGATCGGCGCTGCCGGCGCCGACGCTGCGTTCGTCCGAGCGGAGTGTCGAGCCGCTGACCACCGCGACCGAACTCCAGGTTGCCGGCGTCGTGGCGGAACTGCTGGGTATCCAACAGATCAGTGCGTCCGACAGTTTCTTCGAACTCGGTGGCAACTCACTGCTCGCCACCAGACTTGCCCAGCGACTCGGCGAATCGTTGGGCAGGCAGGTACCTGTCCGAATGCTGTTCGAGCACCCCGAAATTCGGGAACTTGCCACCGTGCTCGACACATCCGCCGGGGCGAAGGCGCTACCACCGATCACCGCCGTCGACCGCCCCGAGCAAGTTCCGCTGTCCTACGCGCAGGCCCGCATCTGGTTCCTCAACCAGATGGATCCCGGCTCACCCGCGTACAACGTCCCTGCCGCGATCTCCCTCGACGGTGCACTCGACGTCCCAGCCCTCGAAGCTGCGGTCCTCGACGTGATCGAAAGGCACGAAATCCTGCGCACGGTGTTCCCCGACTCCGACACCGGCCCACACCAGGTGATCCAGGATGCATTCACCTCGCTGGAGTACGCAAATGCGGACACCCGTGAACCGGCAGAGCTCGCCAGAGAATTCGCGTCGCGTGGATTCGACATCACGACCCAAGCTCCCGTTCGCGCGCTCCTGCTCGAGTCGACGCCGCAGCACCACACACTTGTCATCGTGATCCACCACATCGCGGCGGACGGATGGTCGATCGCGCCGTTGATGAAGGACGTGCTCACCGCCTACGTCGCGAGAAGTTCGGGACGCGCTCCCGAGTTCACCCCGCTCGAGGTGCACTACGCGGACTTCGCCATCTGGCAGCGGGAAGCGCTGGGCTCTGTGAACGAATCCGAGAGCGTGCTCGGGGCACAGGCGTCGTACTGGCGGGAGACGTTGCGGGGAGCACCTGAGCTGATCGACCTTCCGAGCGATCGAGCGCGCCCGCTCACCCAGTCGTTGAGCGGCGGCCACACCGCGGTCTCGCTTCCGGCGCACACCCGGATCGCGGTCGAGGCGGTCGCCGGCTCGAATGCGGCGACGCCGTTCATGGTGTTGCACGCTGCCTATGCCGTGCTGCTGTCCAGGCTGAGTCGAAGCACGGACATCGTGATCGGATCTCCGGTCGCCGGGCGAGGACACCGAGTTCTCGACGACCTCGTGGGAATGTTCGTGGGCACGGTCGGACTGCGCACGACGGTCGATCCCGGGTCGACGTTCGTCGACGTTCTGCGTACTGTCCGCTCCGTCGATCTCGACGCTTTCGCCCACGCGGACATTCCGTTCGAGCAGGTCGTGGACGTTGTGGCGCCGACCCGGACCACCGACCGTCATCCGGTGTTCCAGACGATGATCTCGTTCCACGGCGCCCACCCGACGACGTGGGACCTGCCTGGACTTGCCGTTCGTGCCCACGAGATCACACCGGACATCGCCAAGTACGACCTGCAGTTCACCGTTGTCGAACAGACCGCGGAGGAAGGCGGCGGCTACGAGGCCTCCCTCACCTACGCGAAGGACCTCTTCGACACCGATACGGCGGAGTCGTTTGCGGTGATGCTGGAAACGGTCATCGAGACACTGACTGCCCAGCCCTCCGCCGTCGTCGGTGACGTGGATCTTGCGGGACGTGGCCTGCGTGCGTTGCCCGGACGTCCGGCCGGCGATGCTTTGACCTTGCCGGAGTTGCTGCTTCGCGGCGCGGCCGATCCGCATGCTCCGGCAATCGTCGACGTCGCGGCTTCCGCCACGCTCACGTACGGCGAACTCGACCGACGCTCCGACGCAATGGCGTTTGCGTTGATCGCTCGCGGGATTGCGCCGGAAATGATTGTGGCACTCGCGCTTCCGAGGTCGGCCGACTATGTGATCGCGCTCTGGGCCGTAGCGAAAGCCGGCGGAGTGTTTCTTCCCGTGGACCCGGCGTACCCCGCCGAGCGGATCGAGCACATGCTCACCGACAGTGGGGCGGTACTCGGTATCACCAGGGGTGAGTATGTGGCCGGCCTTCCGGGCGCCACGTCGTGGATCGAGCTCGACGCGGTCGAATTCACCACCGAAATCGAGGCAGCCCATTCCGAGACACTGCCGGACGCGCCACTCGAGTTCGACAACCCGGCCTACCTGATCTACACCTCGGGCTCGACCGGAAAACCCAAGGGCGTGTTGGTCACTCACGCGGGATTGGCCGCGTTTGCCGACGAACAGCGGGAACGTTTCGGCGTCACCGCGCACTCTCGCGCTCTGAGCTTCGCCTCGACGAGCTTCGACGCGTCGGTCCTCGAGCTCCTTCTGGCATTCGGCGCCGGCGCAACGATGGTGATTGCGCCTCCGACGGTTCTCGGCGGTGTCGAATTGCACGAACTGCTCGACGAGCAGACGATCACCCATGCATTCGTGACTCCGGCCGCCCTGGCGACTGTCGATCCCGCCGGTCTCGACCATCTCGAGGCCGTCGTTGTCGGTGGCGACGCCTGCACCGCCGACCTCGTATCTCGGTGGGCGCCGAGGCGCCGAATGTTCAACGCGTACGGCCCGACCGAGGCTACCGTCGCAGTCACCATCAGCGATTCACTCGTCGCGGGGGAGACCGTGACGATCGGCGGTCCGATCCGAGGCGTGGATGCGAAGGTTCTCGATTCCCGACTGCACTCGGTCCCCGGACGGGTCGTCGGTGAGCTCTACGTCAGCGGCGACGGTCTCGCCCGCGGGTACCTCGGCAACCCCGCGCTCACGGCAGCGCGGTTCGTCGCCGACCCGCACGGACCCGAAGGCTCTCGGATGTACCGCACCGGGGATCTTGTGCGTGAAGATCGCGCACGGTCGCTTGTCTATCTCGGACGCGCGGACCACCAGGTCAAGGTTCGAGGGTTTCGGATCGAACTCGGTGAAATCGACGCGGTGCTGGCGTCGGAGGCGTCCGTGCATTCGGCTGTGAGCGTGGTCGTCGGCGACGGCGTCGACGCTCGGATAGTCGCGTACGTCGTCCCGGCACACGGGGACGTCGACGTCACCGCACTACGACGCCACGCAGGCACATCCCTACCTGCGCACATGATCCCGTCCGCTTTTGTCACGATCGATGCAGTCCCGACCACACCGGCGGGCAAGCTGGATCGCGCAGCTCTGCCTGCGCCCCTCTGGGAGGCGCCGAGTGGACGCAGTCCGGAAGGCAGCGACGAGATTGCGATCTGCGCTGCTTTCGCGGAGGTCCTCGATCTCGCCGACGCAGACACGTACGCCGATTCGAGCTTCTTCGAACTCGGCGGAAACTCGCTCATGGCAACGCGTTTGGTCGCTGCCATCAAGGAACGCACCAGTATGGCCGTCCCCGTCGCGTGGATATTCTCCGACCCGACACCGGAGGCATTGGCGCGCAGACTCTTCGAACTCGAGGCAACAGTTGTGACAAGTGACGCGGATACCTCCGCACTTGCGGTAGTCCTGCCACTACGCCCGGAAGGCCGCGCCGAGCCACTGTTCTGCATCCATCCGGCCATCGGATTGGCCTGGTGCTACGGGGCACTCGATCGGTACGTCGATTCCAGCCGGCCGCTCTACGGCCTGCAGTCGCCGATTCTGACGGACCCCGAATTCCGGGCGGAGCTGATCGAGGACTTCGCGGCGCGGTACGTCGAGGAAATTCGAGGAGTTCAGCCGCACGGTCCGTATCACCTGCTGGGGTGGTCGATCGGGGGATTGATCGCTCATGCGGCGGCGGTGCAGTTGCAAGCCGCGGGTGAGAGCGTCGCCGACCTGATTCTTCTCGACAGCTTCGTTCTCGAAGACCCGACGATGGCGGGCGCGCAGCCTTCTCTCGCCGAACTGATCGGCGGGTTGGGGATCTCGGTCCCGGACGCCGACGAGCGTGATCTGACACCGGAGGATGCCGAAGCGCTCTTGCATGAAGCCATCGGCGATCACCCTTTGGTCTCGAGCGATCGGATCGAGCGACTGTTCGAGGAATACTCCGCAGGCGCGGAGCTTGCCCACCGGTACCGCCCGGGCAAGTTCGTGGGCGATCTGCTGTTCTTCTCGGCACAGACCGACACCTTCGACCCGCTGCGAACGGCGTCGGCGTGGCGACCGTTCGTGTCCGGGGTGATCATCGACCGTCCGGTGCCCACGTCACACGCCGAAATGTTCACCGAGGCAGGTCTGGAGGCGATCGGGCCCGTGATCAACCTGGCGGTCGGAACCGGTCGTCACGCGGCCCCGGACGTCGACGCTGAGTTGGACGCTCTGATCGAGATCCAAGACGTGCGCGGCTGACTCAGGCTCGTTTCTTCCTCGGTGTGGTGGACTTCGACGAGCCGGCCTTGGAGGCGTTCGACTTCGCTTCGTCCACACTGCGCTGCAGTGCGGCAACGAGGTCGACCACCTCTGCATCGGTGCCCTCCTGGTCGACCTCGGCGGCGGGTATGACCTTCTTGCCGCCGTTCTCGATCATCTCGTCGAGCAACTGCCGCAGTTGGAGCTGGTAGTCGTCGGTGAACTCGGTCGGATCGAAATCGCCCGCCATGCTCTCGACGAGCGTCTGCGCCATCTTCAGTTCCTTGGCCTTCGGCTTCTCCACGTCGTCGAGCGAAGGGAACTCTGCTGCGCGAACTTCGTCGGGCCACAGCAACGTCTGGATCACGAGGACGCCGTCGCGAGCGCGCATCGCGGCCAGGCGCGTCTTCTGTCGCAGAGTGAAATGCACCAGTGCCGTTCGATCACTCTCGGTGAGCACAGTCGAAAGCAGGACGTACGCCTTCGGCGACGCCGAATCCGGTTCGAGGAAGTAACTCTTCTCGAACAAGATCGGATCGATCTGATCGTTCGGCACGAATTCCAGCACCGGAATCTCGTGCTTCTCCGCGGCCGGGAGTTTGTTGAAGTCCTCGTCGCTCAAGATGACGCGCGATCCGTCTTCCGAGTCGTACGCCTTGTCGATGTCCGCGAACTGAACCGTGTTTCCGCACTCGGAACACACACGGTTGTACTTGATGCGGCCACCGTCTTTTGCATGGACCTGGTGAAATCGGATGTCGTGGTCCTCGGTCGCCGAGTACACCTTGACCGGAACGTTGACCAGACCGAAGGCTATCGAGCCTTTCCAAATCGAGCGCATGCCTCCCATGATGGTCGCCCCCAGCCGATTGCGCGAGGCAAACGCTCACGGTTGATCCCGAACCGTTGCGTCCGGGTGGGCCGGTTCGAGGCGTGGCGAGCGGGTATCCGCTCCGAGAATCCGACTCGCACACCTGGGGGCATACTCCGATGAGTATCCGAACCTACCGTCGACACCTAGCAGCAGCGCTGGCAATTTCACTGGTTCCACTGCTGTTTGCGCCCTGGCCCGCGAACGCAGATCCGGCACGCACCGTAACCATCAGCGTCCACTCCGATGCGATGGGCCGCGACATTCCACTCGAGGTGATCCTCCCCGCCGACACGAGCGCCCCACGGCCCACGTTGTATCTGCTCAACGGCGCCGGTGGTGGCGAGGACAGTGCAACGTGGGAAGGACGGACCGATGTCCTGGACTTCTTTGCCGACAAGAACGTCAACGTCGTGACGCCGCTGGAAGGAGCGTTCAGCTACTACACCGACTGGCAGAAGGACGATCCCGTACTCGGACGCAACAAGTGGCAGACGTTCCTCACGCGTGAACTGCCGCCAGTCATCGATGCGCAGTTCGGTACCAACGGGGTCAACTCCATCGCGGCGATCTCGATGACCGCGACCTCGGTACTCAATCTCGCGATCTCAGCCCCAGGGCTGTATCGGAGTGTCGGGGCCTACAGCGGGTGCGCGGAGACTTCCACCCAGCCGGGTCAGGACTACGTGCGACTGGTGGTCGGTGCGCGGGGTGGCGCTGATCCGACAAACATGTGGGGACCGTTCGACGGTCCGGGATGGCGCGAGAACGATCCCGTCGTGAACGCGGAGAAGCTGCGGGGGACCGAACTGTACGTCTCCACCGGATCCGGGCTGCCAGGTCCGCACGACAACCTTCAGGCACCCGATGTGAACGGAAATCCCGGAGCGCTCCTGAATCAGATCATCGTCGGAGGCATCATCGAATCCGCGGTCAACGGGTGCACACACGGATTGGCGGACCGACTGAACGCACTGGGCATCCCCGCGACCTTCGACTTCAAGCCGAGCGGAACCCACTCGTGGGGTTACTGGCAGGACGACCTCCACAACTCCTGGCCGATGATCGCCAGCTCGATGGCAGCGCAGTAGTCGGTGCGGATCAGTAGTCGGTGCGGATCTAGTCACCGGAAAAACGGCGCGCGCATCAACGTCTTTCTCACGTGCCACGGTGACGATCGGAACAGTGTTGCCATCACCTTCGCCGTCGCGGCCGCGTCCCGCCGATCGGAAAGGTATGACCGCTGAGCCTCGACCGGTAGATCGAAGAACTTGTCGAAGAATGTGGTGACTTCGCCCGAGTCGAGGGTGAGAAGTGCGTTCAGACCAACGCGGCGGAGAGCGGATACCGCCTTGGCCGAGCGAGGCCAGAGTGCCGCGTTCGGATCCTCACCGTCGGCGATTGCTTTCGCGACAGTGTCGGCCTCGGCGAGTGAGGAGGCAACGCTGTATCCGGTTCCCGGATGCATCAGACCGCCTCGCCCGCCGAACCGGAGGACAGCGTCCGGGGACGAGTCCTTCGGGCCTTCGACCGCAAAACGGACTCGCTCGACCGGCGCGTCGTCGGGGACTTCGCAGCCCCGATTGTGAAGTCGGGTGCGCAGACGTGTTTCGAGTTCGCGCAACCCCAACGCCGGCCGGCCGACGAGGCAGGTCTCCTCGAGGAGGACTCGCTCGTCGTCGAGCGGGACCGCGTAGAGAAACGACGGAGTGTCGGCGTCGGAGGTGCCGTTGTCTGTTCGCCAGTCCATGAACCAGGCCTCGCTGCCGCCCAGAATCGGATCGGCCAGTGCGCGGTCGACGATCATTCCGAAGGCCGTCTGCTGCGCGGTTGTCACTGCCAGATCGGTGCCTCGGGCGTCGACGACGACGGATCCCGTCAGCTGCGATCCGTCCACGCACACGACAGTGGTGGTGGACAGTGTTTGAGCGCGTAAGCCTCTGAACTGTATGGATGTGTCGGAGAGAAATGATTGCAGTAAAGATGTATTCAATACGCAATAGATGCGATCAAGCGTTTTCTGCTTGTTTGTCCACACGCTCGGGCGTTCGATCCGGCTCGCGATCACCTCGTCCGGCAGCCACGACGGCAGCTCGTCTGCCCACGCCGAGTACGTCGGCGTCCACACCCGATGAGGATGCGGATCGACAACGACAACGGTGAGTTGCCGGGCGATACAGCGCGTCGCGAGTGCCCGCCCCGCCGGCCCTCCGCCCACGATCACCACGTCGGCGGAGGAGTCGAGTGTGCTCATGATCGGCGCACTACATCGATCCCGTTGCGAGCAGACCGCCGTCGACCCGGACCGTTTCGCCGGTGATCCATGCCGCCGCGTCGGAGACGAGGAAGCCGACCAAGCCGGCAACGTCCTCGGGGGTGCCGAGCCGCTTCATCGGGTAGCCCGCCGACGCCTTGTCCTCGCCGGCAGCGACCAGTGCTGCCGCGAACTGCGTCTTGACGATCCCGGGAGCTACGGCATTGACACGAATCTTCGGTCCCAGTTGCCAGGCCAGTTCTTCCGTCAACCGGATGAGCGCAGCCTTCGACGCGCCGTACGCCGCGATGACGCCCGTCGATCGGATCCCGGCCACACTTGCCAGGTTCACGACGGCTCCACCGTGTTCGCCCATCCACGCCCGATGTGCTTGTTGGACGTAACCGAGGGCGGCAACCACGTTCACGTCGAAGATCTTGCGCACGGCGTCGAGGTCCGCCTCCATGAGCGACCCGAAGACGGGATTGATTCCGGTGTTGTTGACCAGAATGTCGAGCGAACCGAACTCGGCGACGGCGCGGTCGACGGCACCGGAGCGGGCCTCGGCATCGGCTGCGTTGCCCGCGAATGCGACGACCTTGCCGCCGTGCCCCAGATCGGACAGTTCGGATGCTGCGGCCTCGAGGGGCTCCGGCTTGCGGGCTGTGATCAAGACGTCGGCGCCGCGAGCGAGGAGCTCGGCGGCGACAGCTTTGCCGATTCCGCGACTTGCGCCGGTGACGATGGCGGCGCGGCCTTCGAGGTCGCGAGGACGAGTGCTGTTTTCGCTAGTCATGTCCCGAACGTTAGCGGACTCACACGCTCCTGGTCGGAACGACCGTCAGGTCACGGTAAAATCGATAGTTCTTGTGTCTGTAGTCAGGCATTGTTTACCCGTATTCGTCGTTTTTCCTGAGGAGTTTGCTTGATTACCGCCACTGACCTCGAAGTTCGTGCCGGTGTCCGCACCCTTCTCACAGCTCCCGGACCTTCGCTGCGCATCCAGCCGGGCGACCGGATCGGACTCGTCGGACGTAACGGTGCCGGAAAGACGACCACTCTGCGCATCCTCGCCGGTGAAGGTGAGGCATATGCGGGAAGCGTCGTACGCACCGGTGAACTCGGATACCTCCCGCAGGACCCCAAAGAGGGCGACCTGAGCATTCTCGCCAAGGACCGGGTTCTCTCTGCCCGCGGCCTCGACACGATGCTCCGCGAGATGGAGAAGCAGCAGATCCTGATGGGCGAGGTGCTCGATCAGGAATCTCAGGACCGCGCGGTCAAGAAGTACGGCCAGCTCGAGGATCGATTCTCGGCCCTCGGCGGCTACGAAGCCGAGAGCGAAGCCGCCCGTATCACCAGCAGCCTCGGCCTCGAGGACCGTATTCTCGGGCAGCCGCTCAGCACGCTGTCCGGCGGTCAGCGTCGTCGTGTCGAATTGGCGCGAATCCTCTTTGCCGCCTCCGACGGCAGCGGTGCCCGCTCGGACACGACTCTGCTGCTCGACGAGCCCACCAACCACCTCGACGCCGACTCCATCACCTGGCTGCGTGGATTCCTCCAGAACCACGAGGGCGGACTGGTGGTCATCAGTCACGACGTCGACCTGCTCAACGACGTCGTCAACCGTGTGTGGTTCCTCGATGCCGTCCGCGGTGAGGCTGACGTCTACAACATGAACTGGAAGAAGTACCTCGACGCTCGTGCCACTGACGAGCAGCGTCGTCGCCGCGAGCGCGCGAACGCCGAGAAGAAGGCCGGTGCGCTGCGGATTCAGGCAGCGAAGATGGGTGCAAAGGCAACCAAGGCCGTCGCGGCTCAGAACATGGCCAAGCGAGCCGACAAGTTGATGGCGAACCTCGATGCCGAACGTGTCTCGGACAAGGTTGCGCGGATTCGTTTCCCCGAGCCCGCCGCTTGTGGCAAGACTCCGCTGATGGGCAAGAACCTCACCAAGGTGTACGGCTCGCTCGAGATCTTCACCGGTGTCGATCTCGCGATCGATCGTGGGTCTCGTGTGGTTATCCTCGGACTCAACGGTGCAGGTAAGACCACACTGCTCCGCATCCTTGCGGGCGCGGAGAAGGCGGACGCGGGTGAGCTGATCGCCGGTCACGGACTCAAGGTCGGCTACTTCGCTCAGGAGCACGACACCCTCGACGACGACGCGTCCGTGTGGGAGAACATCCGCCACGCTGCGCCGGATACAGGGGAGCAGGAACTGCGTTCTCTGCTCGGTGCCTTCATGTTCACCGGCCCACAGCTCGAACAGCCGGCCGGAACGCTCTCGGGTGGTGAAAAGACGCGTCTGGCTCTGGCCGGTCTGGTGTCGTCCGCTGCCAACGTTCTGCTTCTCGACGAGCCCACCAACAACCTGGACCCGATTTCACGCGAGCAGGTGCTCGACGCGCTCCGCAGCTACACCGGTGCCGTCGTCCTGGTCACCCACGATCCGGGCGCTGCCGAGGCACTCAACCCCGAGCGAGTCATCCTCCTGCCCGACGGCAACGAGGACCACTGGTCGCAGGAATACCTCGAGCTGATCCAGCTCGCCTAACCCCCTGTGCGCCTTTTTGGTAGTGGGAACTACCAAAAAGGCGCACAGGGGCGAAGCCCCTCAATCTCGCCGCCGCACCGATTCCTCGACCAGATCGAGAACCGCTGACAGGTTGTCGACGCCGTGGCCGGAGGCGATTCTCGCGACCAGGCCGTCCATCACCAGATCCAGGTATCCGATCAGAATTTCGGTGGGAACGTCGTCACGGAGCCGACCGGCCGATTTCTGTCTGGCGAGGCGCGCACTGGTCGCTTCCGTCAGTTCTACGGAGCGCTGTGACCACTTCTCGCGGAAGTCGGCGTCGTTGCGCAGTCGACGCGCTATCTCCAGTCGCGTTCCCAGCCAATCGAATTGATCGGGCTGCGCGAGCATGTCCCGCATGACCTGGACAAGGCCCTCTTCGGCGACGACATCTGCCATCCGGCTCGCATCCTCGCTTGCGAGAGCGAGGAACAGGCCGTCCTTGTCCTTGAAGTGATGAAAGATCGCTCCTCGGGACAAACCGGTGACTTCTTCGAGACGGCGAACTGTGGCGCCGTCGTAGCCGTATTCCGCAAAGCAGCGGCGGGCGCCGTCAAGGATCTGACTGCGCCGTGCCGCGAGATGGTCTTCACTGACCTTGGGCACGGGCATCCCTCCTTTGTCGGGTCGCCTGTGAGCACTTTCGGCCTTAGGCGCTGAATGTCGACTCAGTGCACAAAGCGCTCACGACCACCGATGAAACATGGTTCGCCTTCCGGCGAAAGTGGTCGTGAGCGCTTTGTGACCCGTCAGGGGCCGAAAGTGCTCACAGGCACGTAGTGCCTACTAGCCCCGGATCATGTTGCGAAGCACGTACTGCAGGATGCCACCGTTGCGGTAGTAATCCGCTTCGCCGGGGGTATCGATGCGTACGACTGCGTCGAACACGACCTTCTCGCCGTTCTCGCGCGTCGCCGTGACCTTCATGGTCTTCGGGGTGACGCCCTCGTTGAGCTTCTCGACGCCTTCGATGTCGAAGGTCTCGGTGCCGTCGAGCTTGAGCGAACCTGCGGACTCGCCGACCGGGAACTGCAGCGGGACAACGCCCATGCCGATGAGGTTGGAGCGGTGGATGCGCTCGAACGACTCGGTGATGACGGCCTTGACGCCGAGCAGGCTGGTGCCCTTGGCTGCCCAGTCACGCGAGGATCCGGAGCCGTACTCCTTGCCGCCCAGGACGACCAGCGGGATGCCGGCTGCCTGGTAGTTCTGCGACGCGTCGTAGATGAATGCCTGCGGTGCGCCTTCCTGCGTGAAGTCGCGGGTGTAACCACCGGAGACGTCGTCGAGGAGCTGGTTGCGCAGACGGATGTTCGCGAACGTTCCGCGAATCATGACCTCGTGGTTACCGCGACGCGAGCCGAGCGAGTTGTAATCCGCACGCTCGACGCCGTGGGAGTCGAGGTACTGAGCAGCGGGGGTACCGACCTTGATCGGACCTGCCGGGCTGATGTGGTCGGTGGTGACCGAGTCGCCGAGCAGTGCGAGGACGCGAGCGCCCTTGATGTCCTTGACCGGAGCCGGATCCATCGTCATGCCGTCGAAGTAAGGTGGCTTCCGCACGTAGGTGGAGTTCACGTCCCACTCGAAGGTGTCACCCTTCGGGGTTTCGAGGTTCTGCCAGCGGCTGTCGCCCGCAAAGATGGTTGCGTACGACTTGCGGAACATGTCCTGGTCGATCGAGGACTTGATCGTCTCTTCGATTTCCTGCGTGGACGGCCAGATGTCCTTGAGGTAGACGGGGTTTCCGTCGGTGTCGTTACCGAGCGAATCGGTCTCGAAGTCGAAGTCCATGGTTCCGGCGAGGCCGTATGCAATCACGAGCGGCGGGGAAGCCAGGTAATTCATCTTGACGTCGGGGGAGATACGTCCCTCGAAGTTACGGTTACCCGAGAGCACCGCGGTGACCGAGAGGTCGTTGTCGTTGATGGCCTTCGAGACTGCCTCGGGCAGGGGTCCGGTGTTACCGATGCACGTGGTGCAGCCGTAACCGCCGAGGTAGTAACCGAGCTTCTCGAGGTACGGCCACAGGCCGGCCTTCTCGTAGTAATCGGTGACGACCTGCGAACCGGGAGCCATGTTGGTCTTGACCCACGGCTTGGTGGCGAGGCCCTTTTCGACGGCGTTGCGTGCGAGCAGTGCAGCACCGAGCATGACCGACGGGTTGGACGTGTTGGTGCAGGAGGTGATACCTGCAACAACGACGGCGCCGTGGTCGAGAACGAACTCACCGGCGTCGGACTTGACGACGACCGGCTTGCTCGGACGGCCTTCTGCACCGTTGGCAGCAGAGAGAACGTCGACCGCTCCGTCGTCGGCAAACGACAGAACCGCGGGATCGGAAGCCGGGAAGGACTCCTCGACGGCCTCGTCGAGCTGGGTGTGCTCGGTCGGGTAGTTCTCTTCCACGTAGTTGTGGATGTCCTTGCGGAACGCAGTCTTGGACTCCGACAACAGGATTCGGTCCTGCGGGCGCTTCGGGCCGGCGATCGAGGGAACAACGGTTCCCAGATCCAGCTCGATGTACTCCGAGAAGACGGGTTCCTTGTCAGGGTTGTGCCACAGGCCCTGTTCCTTGGCGTACGCCTCGACGAGAGCGAGCTGCTCGTCGCTGCGGCCGGTGAGGCGCAGGTACTCGATGGTCTCGGCGTCGATCGGGAAGATCGCTGCGGTGGAACCGAATTCGGGGCTCATGTTGCCCAGCGTTGCGCGGTTCGCGAGCGGAACCTCGGCAACACCGTTGCCGTAGAACTCGACGAACTTGCCGACGACGCCGTGCTTACGGAGCATCTCGGTGGCGGTGAGCACGACGTCGGTTGCGGTGACGCCGGGCTTGATCTCACCGGAGAGCTTGAAGCCGACAACGCGGGGGATCAGCATGGAGACGGGCTGGCCGAGCATTGCTGCCTCGGCCTCGATGCCGCCGACGCCCCAGCCGAGCACGCCGAGGCCGTTGACCATCGTGGTGTGCGAGTCGGTGCCGACACAGGTGTCGGGGTATGCCTGTCCGTTACGGGACATGACGGTGGGCGCCAGGTATTCGATGTTGACCTGGTGAACGATGCCCATTCCCGGGGGGACGACCTTGAAGTCGTCGAATGCGCCCTGGCCCCAACGGAGGAACTGGTAACGCTCGCCGTTGCGCTCGTATTCGAGGTCGACGTTGCGCTCGAGTGCGTCGGCCTGGCCGAAGACGTCGAGGATGACCGAGTGGTCGATGACCATGTCGGCGGGGGAGAGCGGGTTGACCTTGTTCGGGTCGCCGCCGAGGGTGGTGACGGCCTCACGCATGGTGGCGAGGTCGACGATGCAAGGAACACCGGTGAAGTCCTGCATGATCACGCGGGCAGGCGTGAACTGGATTTCGATGCTCGGCTCGGCTGAGGGATCCCAGCTCGCGATTGCGCGGATGTGATCCGCGGTGATGTTGGCACCGTCTTCGGTGCGGAGAAGGTTCTCGGCGAGAACCTTCAAGGAATAGGGCAATTTCTCGGTGCCGGGGACGGCCGAGAGGCGGAAGATCTCGTAAGAGTTCTCACCGACCTCGAGGGTTCCCTTGGCTCCGAATGAATCGATACTGGTGCTCACGTCTGCTCCACTCGTCTATGAGGGTCGCTACCGACGGGGCTGTGTCGGCAGCTGAAGCGAGGTACTTCGGCCGGGAAGACCCTCCGTAGCTCACGCCAATCGCACAGTTCGCGTGAGAACTGTCCGAACATCGGAGCTGCAGTAGAACCTGTCCTGACCGGTGGTACCTCTTGGTCCAAGTCTAACAGTACGCTTGTCCTGTGAGAATTCAGGGCAAGTTGACCGAAACAATCTTCATGCAGACTGCGGGCCTGCGCAACGCAGGCTTGGCTGGGTGACCACACCCACAGTTACCGCTCGGGCGGCACGCGCGGCGGTTGCGTGTGACGCCTGGTGGCAGTCGACCTGAAGTAGGCTGCATGCAGGCCCGTCGCGGGTCGGCCGCCGAAAAACGACCTCGGAAGAACTCCCCGCATCTCAGCGGTGGACGGAATCCGAACAGCACCCGGATGAGAGATGTCTGCTCCTACCAATCACGCTTTTGCGCCTGTGCACGTGAAGTCCCCGTTGCACGTCGCTGTTCCGTCGGATGTCGATCTCGACGACGTGCTCGCGGACCTTTCGACGGACGGCGTCTCCGCCCCGGAGTCCGATGTTGTGGGGCTGACTGCGGTGGTGACCGACGCCCGTGAACGTGGTGTCGACTTGAGCGTCGTAGTGGTCGACGCAAATCCGGGCCGGCCGTCCGATCTTCGCGACCTGGCCACGACGGTCGGCAAAACCGAAGGCGGCACGGTTCTCGTTCTGAGCCCAGACTGGATGGGTAGCTACAGCGACTCGATCAGTCGTGTGCAGCTCGAAACCGCGCAGGACCGATCTTTCGGAGAAAGCGCGAGCGTGACCGCGGACCGCTTCTCGCACGAGATCGTGGCGCCGGGTCCGCCGTGGACGCTTTACACGGTCCTTGTGATCGCACTGGTTGCGGTTATTGCCGGAATTACCTTTGCCGTCAAGTGGCGGCGAGAGCCGGAAAACGCGCAAACCAGACATATCGCTTCGACTTCAGAAACGGCGACATCTTCCGACCACCGGGCCGATTCCGTCTGACCTTGGTCCTTTGCGAGATTTTCAGTAACTCGTCGAAAACAGGTACTCACCGCTGTTTGCGGTGAGTACCTGCCCTTTTTGGTACCTGCATGCCATTCGACCAGCTCAAATACCGTTTGTGTTATTTGTGGCTAAAGTTTCCAAAGAACGCTTGAGTGTCGTACGGTACAACTGGCACTTTTTGGGGAAGAAGTGTCGCAGACAGGCTGATGTTGTTCGACGCGTACTTGTCGGTTGCCTTGTTCTCGAGGTGTCGACGGTGGCGTTCGTACGGCACGTCCAGGTCGACGAGCAGCTCTCGGGCTGTGGGCGACCGGTGCTTGGTCTGCGCATTCCCTCCCCGCACGGATCGGCGACCCAGCGGGCCGTGGCGTTACACGCGAGGGAGAGTTATTTGTGAGGCAAGTAACACGTGGCGGCGAGTCCCGTCGTGGTCCTTCCCGTAAGTCGATGCGCCTGGCGCAACTGGTCATCGGATTCGGCATTGTCGGGTCCCTGATCGTCGGTACGCCCGCCATGTCCTCGGCCGTACCACCGCCGCCGCCGAATCCGAGTGACTCGGACATCGCTGCGGCCGATTCGCAGGTCTCGTCGAGCGTCGGCACCGTCAGCGCGCTCATCAATCAAGTCGCATCGGCCAACGAACAGTTGTCGGCACTCGACAACGAAGTTGCGATCAAGCGTGAAGACGTCAACAAGACGCTCGTGGATCTGCAGAACGCTCGCGGCGCCGCAGACACCGCAGCGCAGGCCGTCGGCGTCACCAAACAAGCTCTTAAGGACGCGTCGGCGCAGATCGAGGTCGCTCAGACGGACTTCGACAAGTACGCACGCTCGAGCTACGTCAAGGGCACCAACACCGCGTCCATCTCGTCGTTCCTCGACGCCAAGGGCCCGGGCGACGTCCTCGACCGCGCGCAGGTCCTCAAACTGCTCGCCAATACGCAGAGCGCAGTGCTTGACGGTCTCCAACGAGCACGTACCGAGCAGGCGAACAAGGACTCCGCGACCCGCCAGGCAAAGCAGCAGGCCGACGCCGCCGCCGAGGTCGCGGCACAACTGAAGGATCTGGCCGAGCAGGCGATTCAGATCGCGCGCAACGCTCTCGATCAGCAGGTTGCCAAGAAGGCCGCGATCGAAGCCGAGCGGAACTCCGCTCAGGCTCAGCTCGACGCCGCCCGCAATGCAGTCGCAGGTTTGCAGGGCCAACGCCAGGCGTATGCGACGTGGGACGAGCAGCGTCGCGCCGAGGAAGCTCATCAGAAGGCTCTCGAAGCTGCCGCCAAGGAAGCTGCCGCACAGGCTGCTGCCCGCGCAGCTGCCGACCAGGCCGCCAAGGATCGAGCTGCAGCACTGGCAGCGGCTCAGCGTCCGCACACCGCTGTGGAAGACCCGACTCCGACCGTCATCCCGGACGACGACGACACCTGGACTGACGAGGAAACCGGGACCGACGAGGAAACAGGCACGGACGAAGAGACCGGTACCGAAGAGGAAACGGTCACGACGCCCAAGCCCACCACCCCCAAGCCGACGACGCCGAAGCCCAGCACGCCGAAGCCTTCCGTTACCGGAAGCGCTGCAATCGAATCCGTCATCGACCGCGGAATGTCTCAGCTCGGCGTGCAGTACGCCTGGGGCGGCGGCGACGAAAACGGTCCGACGCGAGGCATCCGTGACGGCGGCGTCGCCGACAGTTACGGCGACTTCAACAAAGTCGGGTTCGACTGCTCGGGCTTGATGATCTACGCCTTCGCCGGCATCGGAATCTCGCTGCCGCACTACACCGGCTATCAGTACACCGCGGGCACGCAGGTTCCGTCTTCGGAGATGAAACGCGGCGACATGATCTTCTACGGCCCCAACGCCAGCCAGCACGTGGCGCTCTACCTCGGTAACGGGCAGATGCTCGAGGCACCACAATCCGGTTCGAGTGTCATGGTCTCCCCGGTTCGCTGGGGCGGAATGACGCCGTACGCCGTCCGACTGGTGTCCTGACCGTCAGAGGAAATGCCGCTGACACCCGCATTGTCAGGGAACTATCAAGTTCCCGACGTGGTGTTACGGCATCGAGCGCAACTACCTGGAATAGTTGACGGGGAACACGTTACTGTCGGTACTTTTCTAGGTGAAAGCGATGGATTCTTGGTGACCTCACGTGAAGATTCGGTCGGAACGGTCGACGTAAGCAAGGCGAGCGGAAGTGCGGACGGAGCAGCACCTTCCCTGGCAGCCGACGTTCAGACCTTGGAACGAGCGATCTACGAGGTCAAGCGAGTCATCGTCGGGCAGGACCGGCTTGTCGAGCGCATTCTCGTCGGACTTCTCGCCAAGGGTCACGTCCTCCTCGAAGGCGTACCCGGTGTCGCCAAGACGCTGGCCGTCGAGACTTTCGCGAAGGTCGTCGGCGGTTCGTTCTCCCGCGTCCAGTTCACCCCCGACCTGGTGCCAACCGACCTCATCGGCACGCGCATCTACCGTCAGGGCCGCGAGGAGTTCGACACCGAACTCGGACCCGTCGTCGCCAACTTCGTGTTGGCCGACGAGATCAACCGTGCCCCGGCCAAGGTGCAGTCCGCGCTCCTCGAGGTGATGGCAGAACGCCACGTCTCGATCGGTGGCAAGCGGTACCACATGCCCGATCCGTTCCTGGTGATGGCGACGCAGAACCCCATCGAGAACGAGGGTGTCTATCCGCTCCCCGAGGCGCAGCGCGACCGCTTCCTGTTCAAGATCCTCGTCGACTACCCGACTGTCGAGGAAGAACGCGAAATCGTCTACCGGATGGGTGTGGCAGCCCCGGAGCCGCACCAGATCCTCGGTCCGGAGGAGTTGGTCAGGCTCCAACGCGTCGCCAGCAACGTCTTCGTCCACCACGCGCTCGTCGACTACGTTGTCCGGGTCATCGCCGCTACGCGTACGCCGCGTGAGGTCGGACTCGAGGACGTCGCGGGCTGGATCGCGTACGGCGCCTCACCCCGCGCGACGCTCGGCATCATCGCCGCGTCGCGGGCTCTCGCTCTGGTCCGCGGCCGCGACTACGTCGTGCCGCAGGACGTCATCGAGGTGATCCCGGACGTGTTGCGCCACCGCCTCGTTCTCTCCTACGACGCCATGGCCGACGAGGTGACTCCCGACGCGGTCATCGCCAGGGTGCTGCAGACCGTCGGACTGCCGCAGATCGCCGCGCGGCCGGTTCCCACCGTTCCCGGTCCGCCTCAGCAGGGCGCACCGCAGGCACCTCAGTTCAACGCACAGGGCACCGCAGTCAATCCACAGGGAAACGGCGCGCCGATCGTGACCGCTGAGACGATGAGTCGCCCGCAGTGACCGAAGGCCGCGACGGTGGCCAGGCGACACCCGCCGGAACCACCGGTTCTCCGCCGTCGTTCCGATCCGGCGAGCTCAGCGATCCCAAACTCACCGCTGCGCTGCGCACCCTCGAGCTGACGGTTCGTCGTCGCCTCGACGGTGTGCTGCACGGCGATCACCTCGGCCTGATTCCCGGCCCGGGTTCCGAACCGGGTGACGCCCGCGAGTATCAGCCGGGCGACGACGTGCGGCAGATGGATTGGTCCGTGACCGCGCGGACGACGCACCCACACGTGCGCCAGTCGGTCGCGGATCGTGAGCTCGAGACGTGGCTTGTCATCGACCTGTCTGCAAGTCTCGACTTCGGGACCGCTGGATGCGAGAAGCGCGACCTGGTTGTCGCCGCAGCCGCGGCGATCACTCACCTGACCAGTTCGGGCGGTAACCGCGTCGGCGCCATCATCTCGACGGGCGCCCAGACAACTCGAATTCCGGCCCGCGGTGGGCGCATTCACGCACAGGCGATGCTCCGCAAGATC
This sequence comes from Rhodococcus sp. APC 3903, assembly GCF_030407755.1. Lineage (NCBI taxonomy): Bacteria > Bacillati > Actinomycetota > Actinomycetes > Mycobacteriales > Nocardiaceae > Rhodococcus > Rhodococcus sp. APC 3903. The sequence goes on along the minus strand of NZ_JASDCV010000005.1, from coordinate 177,118 downwards.
GCGACGACTCCGCACGCTCCGGACGGGGTACGCGGTGATCTGGTCGGCGCGATCGAAGCGCTCAGACGGCCACAGCGTCGGCGCGGACTCGCGGTCGTCATCAGCGACTTCCTCGGGCCGATCGACTGGGAACGCTCGCTGCGCGCCATTTCGGGACGTCACGACGTGCTCGGCGTCGAGGTGGTAGATCCGCGCGACCTCGAACTTCCGGACGTCGGCGACGTTGTGCTCCACGATCCCGAGTCCGGCCGGACCAGAGAATTCACCACGACGCCGCAACTGCGCGCCGACTTCGCCAGAGTCGCCGCCGAGCACCGCGTCGAGGTCAGGCAAGCTCTACGTCGTTGTGGCGCACCGCTCATGTCCCTGCACACCGATCGGGACTGGATCGCCGACGTCGTGAGATTCATCTCGGCACGCCGCCACAGTTATGGTGCCGGCGCCGGAACTGGGGGCGTTCGTTCGTGAGTCTTTCTCAATTCACCGCACCGTGGTGGCTGCTGTTCCTCGCTGTCATTGCCGCGTTGGTGGTCGGTTACGTACTCGTACAGAAGCAGCGAGCCAAGCACACACTTCGGTTCACGAACTTCGCACTGTTGGAGAAGGTGGCGCCTTCGCGGCCCGGGCGGTGGCGTCATATTCCGGCGATTCTGATGGTCGTCGCATTGGTGTTCTTCACCGTCGCCCTTGCCGGTCCGACGGCAGACAAGAAGGTCCCGCGAAACCGTGCCACGGTGATCCTCGTGATCGACGTGTCGCTGTCGATGCAGGCCACCGACGTCGAGCCGACGCGATTGGCAGCAGCGCAGGAAGCTGCGAAGTCGTTCGCCGACGGTCTGACTCCCGGCATCAACCTCGGGTTGGTCGCATTTGCCGGAACCGCTTCGGTTCTGGTGTCGCCCACCACGAATCGTGACGCGACGAAGGTCGCCATCGACAACCTCAAGCTCAGTGAGCGAACGGCGACGGGCGAAGCGATCTTCACCTCGTTGCAGTCGATCGACACGCTGTCGGCTGTTCTCGGCGGCAGCGATCAGGCGCCACCGGCGCGCATCGTGTTGCTGTCCGACGGTAAGCAGACCGTTCCCGAGAACTCGGACGATCCGAGGGGCGGATTCACCGCTGCCCGTCAGGCCAAGGACAAGGGCGTTCCGATCTCGACCATTTCCTTCGGAACGACATACGGGCGAGTCGAGATCGAAGGAGACCGAATCCCCGTCCCGGTCGACGATGCGTCGCTGAAGGAGATCGCCAACCTGTCCGGCGGAAGTTTCTTCACGGCATCGAGCCTCGAAGAACTGCGCCAGGTGTACGACACGCTCGAAGAGCAGATCGGTTTCGAGACGACACGAGGCGATGCGAGTCGACCGTGGTTGGTCCTCGGCGTCGTGTTCGCGACCGCTGGTCTGACGATTGCCCTGGTACGCAGGCAGCGTCTGCCCTGATCGAGAGCAGTTCCGAATTGTCCAAATACCGCTGGTACGCGGCCCGCAGAGAATTGATAGGTTGATCGCCATGTCTACCCCTCCCACGACAGTGGTTTCCGAACGGACCGTCACCACACCGCGCTCGGTGCTCGTCACCGGCGGTAACCGCGGAATCGGCTTGGCCGTCGCTCAGCGGCTCGCCGCAGACGGCCACAAGGTAGCCGTCACGCACCGCGGTTCCGGTGTCCCCGAAGGGTTGTTCGGCGTCGTTTGCGACGTCACCGACACCGAGTCGATCGACCGTGCATTCAAAGAGGTCGAAGCGCACCAGGGGCCGGTCGAGGTCATCGTCGCCAATGCCGGCGTCACCGACGACACACTGATCATGCGAATGAGCGAAGAGCAGTTCACGAGCGTCGTCGACGCGAACCTCACCGGTACGTTCCGCCTCTCGAAGCGTGCGACCCGGTCGATGCTGCGCGCGCGTTTCGGACGCTTCATCTTCCTCGGTTCGGTGGTGGGTCTGGCGGGACAAGCCGGCCAGGTCAACTACGCCGCGTCCAAGGCAGGCATCGTCGGTATCGCTCGTTCCCTGACAAGGGAACTCGGCTCGCGTTCGATCACCGCCAACGTCGTCGCACCGGGTTTCATCGAGACCGACATGACGGCAGCACTGGGCGACGACGTGAAGGACAAGGCCACCGAGTTCATCCCGTTGCAGCGGACCGGAAAGCCGGAAGATGTTGCAGCAGTTGTCAGTTTCCTCGCCTCCGACGATTCGGCATACGTCTCGGGTGCAGTCATCCCCGTCGACGGCGGACTCGGCATGGGGCACTGACCCGCTTTTCGCACACACACCTTTCTCGTACGTCTGAAATCAGGAGGACATCTCATGGGCGGTTTGCTCGAGGGTAAGACCATTCTTGTCACCGGCATCATCACCGATTCGTCGATCGCGTTCCACGTGGCCAAGGTCGCGCAGGAGCAGGGTGCGAAGGTGCTGATCACCGGATTCGATCGTCTGCGCCTCATCGATCGCATCGCCCAGCGACTGCCGCAGCCCGTGCCGCCGGCAATCTCGCTCAACGTCCAGAGCTCGGAGGATCTCGCATCTCTCGCCGAGCGTGTGCGCGAGCTGGCTCCCGAGGGTATCGACGGCGTGGTCCACTCGATCGGCTTCGCTCCCCGCTCCTGCCTGGGAAGCCCGTTCATGGACGCGCCGTGGGAAGACGTGGCGGTCGCACTCGAGGTGTCCGCATACTCGTACAGCGCACTGGCCAAGGCCTTGCTGCCGGTGCTCAACGACAACGCGTCCATCGTCGGAATGGACTTCGATCCGGCACGCGCAATGCCCTTCTACAACTGGATGGGTGTCTCCAAGGCAACCCTCGAGGCCGTCAACCGTTACGTGGCCAAAGAGGTGGGCGTCCGCGGCATCCGCTCGAACCTGGTGTCCTCCGGCCCGATCAAGACCCTGGCCGCCAAGGCCATTGCCGGCGACAGCACCGGTCCGGGCGCGGAGTTGGACAAGCTGAACACCGCATGGGACGGTGCTGCGCCCATCGGCTGGGACGTCGACGATCGCGAGCCGGTCGCCAAAACGGTCTGCACCGTTCTCTCGGATTGGTTGCCCGGCACGACCGCGTCGATCATCTACGTCGACGGCGGCTTCCACGCGATGGTCGGCTAGTAGCACCCCTTCTACTACACAGGTGAGTACCCGGGTGACCCCCGCCGAACGGCATCACGCAAGATTGAACTCATGACCGCAAGTATGGACATGCAGTTCGATGCTCTTCTCGTTTTGTCGTTCGGCGGTCCCGAAAAACCCGAAGACGTGCGACCGTTCCTCGAAAACGTCACGCGCGGTAGGGGAGTGCCACCGGAGCGGCTCGACGCCGTTGTCGAGCACTACATGCATTTCGGTGGAGTTTCGCCCATCAACGCGCTCAACCGAGACCTGATCGAACGGGTCGAAGGTGAGTTGGCAGCAGCCGGCGTGGACCTGCCCGTGTACTTCGGCAACCGCAACTGGCACCCGATGGTCGAAGACACCGTCGCCAAGATGCGCGAGGACGGTGTCCGCAATGCCGCCGTGTTCGCCACGTCGGCGTGGGGCGGTTACTCGGGGTGTCGGCAGTACCACGAGGACATCGTCCGTGCCCGTGAAGCCGTCGGTGACGGCGCACCGACGCTGACAAAACTTCGCCAGTACTACGACCATCCGCTCGTCGTCGGCGCGTTCGCCGACGGTGTGCGCGCGGCCCGCGCAGAGTTGCCCGAAGCGACTCGCGATACCGCGCGCCTGGTGTTCACGGCGCATTCGGTCCCGAGTGCCGCAGACCGCAATGCAGGGCCGCCGGCAGAGGGCGGAAACCTCTACAGCCGACAGGTTGCCGAGGCTGCGAAGTTGGTTGCCGAGGCCGTCGGCGTCGAAGATTTTGATCTGGTGTGGCAGTCGCGATCAGGCCCGCCGCAGGTTCCGTGGCTCGACCCCGACATCTGTGATCACCTGGATACGCTGTCCGCCAAGGACGTTCGCGCCGTGATCGTGTGTCCTGTCGGTTTCGTCTCCGATCACCTCGAAGTGGTGTGGGACCTGGACACCGAGGCCAAGGACAAGGCGGCCGAACTCGGTATGGATTTCGTGCGCGCAGCGACACCCGGCCGCGATCAGCGTTTTGCGCATCTGGTGCCCACGCTCGTTCGGGAACTGGCCGACGCCGAGCAGCCACTGCGATTGGGGGTCGAGCCGCTGCTCGGCTCGACCACCAACGGTCTCTCGTGTGCGGTGAACTGCTGCGCGGCCGTTCAGCGCCCCCGCTGACGGAAGCTTTCCGACGCTCAGGAGTTCGGCTGCTTCAGCTTTCCGCAGGGTCCCGGAACGGTGGACGTGCTGCGTGAGGTGAGGAGCGTCTCGACGATCTGTCGATCCTCGGGGCTCAGTGACGGGTCGATGAAGTTGAGCTTGGGCGCCCCCAGTTCGCGGACTCGCCCGGCGAGGGTCGCTACAAATGACACTCGTTCTTCGTCATCGTCGTTGACGTCGTGGATCTGCAGCACCGACACCGGAAACTTGCGCAGCGTCACAGGCAGGAAGCGGGCGCCGAGCACATGGTCGACGTTGAATCCCGCCCACTGCCCCTGGTTGGCTTCCACGCATTCGGCGTCGGAGTGAATTGCGCTCTCGCCGATGTACTTACGGGCGGGGAGCATCTTCTTCGGTGCTAGTTCGGATGCACCTTGCTGCAGCACGGGAAAGTCGCCGTCCGAGTACAACCAGGGTTGGTTGGCCATCGAGATCAACCGGCCGGCGTCCAGATCCGGGAGATAGCGAGACTTGAGGAGAAACGCAACGCTGTCGACCGAGATGCCCAGCAGTTCGGCGGCCTTCTGTCGGCTCATCGCAAACGTCGGGGCATTCTTCGGGGCGATCTGGATCAAATTGACCATGCGAACTCCTGTAAGTGTTCAATTGTTGCGGGTTTGGTACAGCTGACATGACAATTCGCCGATTATCAACCTCTAGCTGATTTCCGACTTGTAGATGAGTCGGTTGTCACCATCCGAGTTCACGCAACCGGGGATCTCCGATCCCGAAGTGGTGGCCGATTTCGTGGATCACGGTTCGGCGAACTTGCTCGATCACCTCGTCTTCGGTGCTGCAGATCGCACAGATGGCCCTGCGGTAGATCGTGATGCGGTCGGGGAGGACGCCGGCGTACGTGGTGGTTCTCTTGGTCAGTGGGATGCCCTGATACAACCCGAGCAACCCCGGTCGTCCCCCTTCGAGTTGAACGGTCACCGCGACGTTGGCCATCTCCGCACCCAACTTCGGGGGCAGACTGTCGAGCGCCCGCTTGACCATGTCCTCGAACTGACTGTCGTCCACGTCGATCATCTGCCCATTGTGCGTGCGAGGGCGGGATCCGGGTGTGTCCATGTGGAAACAGTGCAGCTTACGGCTATGTTCATTGCGTGGCCGAAGACCTCTATCACCGTTACGAATTCACATTCATCGTTCAGATGCTGACAGTCTCGCAAGAGCAGGCGATCGAAGAGAGCTTGGGCGGAAAGGTCGAGGACCGGCGTGGACTGCAGTTGCTGACGCTCACCTCGGAAGGTATGCGAGCGGCGACGACGGCTATCACCGTGGTCGACCAGTTGGTGGCTGCAGGCGTGCGTCCCCAGCGGACGCATCCCGATTTGGTGTCACGTCAGGACATTGCCGACCGTGCGGGAGTGACGAGGCAGGCTGTCGGACAATGGGTGCGAGGGGTCCGGCAGGCGGCCACTCCCTTTCCGATTCCGTACAACTCGGTCGCCGGGGGGATCTGGTTCTGGGGCGATGTCCTGGATTGGTTGCGCCGTCAGGGGTACGGCCAGGACACCGGTTTGCGCTACCCGACGCTGGACGAACATATTCGCATCGACCGCCATATCGCGATCAATCACAAGACTGCGGGTTGACCGATCAATCGGTTTGCCTGAAAATAGCTATTGAAACAAACCGACGGTAGGTATAAAGTCCCTAAATACCTCAATCAATCTATCGGTGCGTCGGTCCTGCTCTGGGGGGAGTTCGGTCTGCGCTGCAGATACCCGAGCATGCGAGCAGGAATCCATGGTTTCGACCCCCGAAGTTAGACCGATGCCCAAATCGGCCGCACTCACGACTTCTGTGGCTATTTCCAGCGCTGGAGCAACGACGAAGCTACGCGAAGATGCAACGGGCAGGGGTCGTCTGCGAGCGGCGACGGCGGCGCTGTTCCGGCGCTCACGCCCACGCGCGGCTTCCGCGCCACCGTTGAGCGTGCTTCTTCTCGTCACCTCCGACAATGGTCTCTCGCAGCGGGCTGGTCTTGTTCTTCGCGAGGCGGGGCACCAAGTCCGCACCGCCGTCGTCGCCGACGCGGACGCAGTGCTGGCCGCGACGTCTGCGGGAGATTTTGATCTCATCATCTGCCCGTTTCTGAAAGCCTATGTACCGGAATCTATTTGGCAGCGGTGGACAACGATCATCATCCATCCCGGCCCGCCCGGTGATCGCGGACCGTCGTCGCTGGACTGGGCGATAACGGATGGCGAACCGATCTGGGGAGTGACCGCGTTGCAGGCCGCCGAGGAACTCGATGCCGGAGCGGTGTGGGCGTGGCGGACATTCGAACTCCAGAGCGGTGTAACCAAATCTTCGGTATACAACGAGGCAGTCACCGACGCGGCGATGGAGTGCATTACGGAGGTCGTCGAACATTTCCGTACTCCTGACTTCAAGGCGATCCCATCGGACCGAGTTGCGCGGCCCGTGGCATCGGCCCGATCGAGGCCCAGCATGAAACAGGCCGATCGCGTTTTCAGCTGGGAGGAAGACGCGTCGAGCATCGTCCGCGCCGTCAACGCCGCCGACGGGTTTCCCGGCGTCGCCGTTCAGTTGGGGCTCGACCGGGTCTACGTCTACGACGCTCACCCCGATACCCACGTCGATGCAGCGCCCGGCACAATTGTCGAGTACTTCCACCAGGCGATACGTGTCGCCACCGGTGCGGGCTCCGTATGGATCGGACATGCGCGGCTCGTCGGCGCCGGCAATGTCAAACTTCCGTCGACCGCGGTCGTACGTCCGGACGTGTTCGTTCCACAGGTCTGGGAGAGTCGTTACCCCGAGACCGACTATCACCGCGACGGCGAAATCGGATATCTCTCGTTCCGCTTCTACAACGGTGCTATGAGTACGAAGCAATGCGCCCGACTGGCCGCCAGGCTCCGCTGGGCGATCGCGCAGGACACCAAGATCCTTGTCCTGACGGGTGACTACGACAGATTCAGCAACGGTATCCACCTCAACGTCATCGAGGCAGCGTCGGATCAAGCCGGAGAAGCGTGGGCCAACATCAAAGCCATCAACGAGATCGCGAAAGCGATCGTCACCTGTACGGAACAGGTTGTGGTGGCGGCATTCACAGGCAACGCCGGTGCCGGCGGGGTCATGCTCCCGCTTGGAGCCGACGTAGTCGTGGCCAGGGACGGTGTGGTTCTCAATCCTCATTACGCCACGATGGGCCTGTTCGGCTCGGAACTGCACACGTACACATTTCCGGCTCGGGTCGGCGAGGAGCAGGCCCGCAGCCTGCTGGCCGAGTGCAGTGCGATCGGTATCCGTCGAGCCTTGGACATCGGACTTGTCGACGCGATCGGCCCCAGACGGCCGGATCTGTTCGAGGCGTGGTTGCTCGAGGTCGCCACCGACTTGCTCGAAGGAGATCGGATGGAATCGATGCTGGAGCGCAAACGTCTTCGACTGGAACGTGATCCGGTGGAGCCCTACGAGGAGCGTGAGCTCGAAGAGATGAAGATCGACATGTTCGGTGACCGCAACGGGTTTGCCGAGAAACGCCGGAACTTCGTGCTCAAGCTCTGATCGACACGCTGTTCGCCGACGCGACACGGGCAGTGCGAACGACGTCCCACAGTCGTCGCAGCAGGTCGTCACGCCTCTGCGCAGTGGACACGCTCGGGGCCTGATTGGTCGAGACCGACGCAGCGACGGTAAGAATGGCTGCCACGTTGTCGGCGGTGTCGATCACCTGTAGATGCCGAGGTGACAGTGTCGACGGCCAGCGGTACCCGGCCTGGGCCTGCAGCGCTTCGGCGACCAGCGTACGAGCGTCGCCCCCAGGCATTCCGGTGGCTACGGCCGGAAGCCCGCCGAGCACCTCCGCTGCGTCCCGAACAGCCTGGCGCAGTTCGTATTCGGCTTCACGGAGTCCGATCGATTCGGCGCTGCCCGCCACAGCGGGAATGGAGAAAACCGTCCACCGCAAGACGTCCGGACCTTCCTGCGACGGCACGAGGCCGACTCCCGGCTTGCCGACGGCGCCGATCTGTATCCCTTCACCCGTTGCGATCGCAGCGCGTGCGAACTCGGTGCCAGTGGGCAGGCCACGTACATCGCCGGCCGTAGGAAGGACCAGGCGGACTTCAGCAGCCTCCGAGCGGGCGATTCTCAACAGGGTGGACACACCCGAAGCCGTGACTCCCGGCCACTCGAGATCGTGGCGGACCGCGGTTTCCGCATCGGCGGCGCCGATCAGGTGCATCGGCGCCCACGCGGCAAGGGCGTCGATGACGTCGTCCGGCGCAGCGTCGCCCGCGAGCCATGACGCTGCCCACACGGTGAGGGTTGCGCTGGGAGAACTCATGACCGTGAAGTTTAGTTCGGCGTGGCGACATGCGCGGCCCCGGCGTTGTGACCTAGCGTGATCCGGCGTGAGCGGTGGCAACGGATACGGTGACATTTTTGCGGGTCATACCCGCAAACAGAAGCGCGTGACGCCTGAAGTGGCGGCCGAACGTGATCTTGTCGTCGAGGATGCGGCGACAGGATTCTGCGGTGCGGTAGTCGGTTTCGAGCGCACGTACGACGGCGATTTCGTGCGACTCGAGGACGGGCGTTCCCGGACGCGGTTGTTCGCGATGCGCGAGGCGGCCTTCCTCATCGACGGCTCACCGGTCACCCTCGTTCGCCCGGCCCCCAAGCCCGCGTCCACCAAACCCGCACGATCGGCTTCGGGTTCGACCCGAGTCGAAGGCTTACGTGCACGCACGGCACTGCCCAGCCGGATCTGGGTGGAGGGAGTACACGATGCTGCCCTCGTCGAGCGGGTGTGGGGCCATGACCTTCGCGTCGAAGGTGTTGTCGTCGAACATCTCGAAGGGCTCGACAATCTGGGGGAGCGGCTTGCCGAATTCGGGCCGGGCCCCGGCCGCCGTGTCGGTGTCCTCGTCGACCACCTGGTCACCGGTTCCAAGGAAACCCAACTGACTCAGGGCCTCGGCCCGAACGTGTTGGTGACCGGACATCCGTACATCGACGTGTGGGAGGCCGTTCGTCCCAAATCTGTCGGAATCGCCTCCTGGCCGAAGATTCCACGCGGCGAGGATTGGAAGACGGGAATCTGCCGCGAACTGGGCTGGGGGACACCTCAGGAGGGCTGGCGGCGGGTCTACAACTCGGTCGAGAGCTTCCGCGATCTGGAAGCTCCCTTGATCGGTGCCGTCGAACAACTTGTCGATTTCGTTACCGAGCCGAACTGACGTAGCGGCGGCCTGGGTCACACATTCTGGTTAGATGGTGTTGTGGCTGCACTTATTTGGCTGATCGGAGCACTGGTGCTCGCCGGGGCCGAAGCGCTGGTGGGGGATTTCTTCCTGCTGATGCTCGCCGGTGGGGCGCTCGCTACTGCCGGTGTCAGTGCTGTCACCGACTTCCCGGTGTGGGTCGACGCCGTCATGTTCGGAGTGTTCTCCGCCGCCCTCGTCCTGGGCGTGCGACCGATCATGTTGCGTCGCTTCGGTAGTCCGCCACCGACCCCGACCGGAATTCAGGCACTCGAAGGTAAACACGCTCTGGTTCTGGAAGAAGTGGGCGAGCATTCCGGGCAGATCAAGTTGGACGGCGAGGTGTGGACTGCCAGGCCGTACGACACCACCGAGGTGTACCCGCCGGGCACCAAGGTGACGGTGATGGAAATCAACGGCGCAACAGCAGTCGTCTGGAGGGGACCTTAATGGCAGCACTCATAGTGCTCGGTGTGTTGGTGCTATTCGTGATCTTGGTGGTCGCGAAGTCGGTAGCACTGGTACCGCAGGCAGAAGCCGCGGTGATCGAGCGGCTCGGTAGGTATTCGAAGACGGTGTCCGGTCAGCTCACATTCTTGATCCCGTTCGCCGATCGTGTGCGCGCCAAGGTGGATCTTCGTGAGCGGGTGGTCTCCTTCCCACCGCAACCGGTGATCACCCAGGACAACCTGACACTGTCCATCGACACGGTGGTGTACTTCCAGGTCACCAATCCGCAAGCTGCGGTGTACGAGATCAGCAACTACATCGCTGCCGTCGAGCAGTTGACAACCACGACGCTGCGAAACGTCGTCGGCGGAATGACCCTCGAAGAGACGCTGACCTCGCGTGATTCCATCAATGGTCAGCTTCGTGGTGTCCTCGACGAGGCGACCGGCCGCTGGGGCCTGCGAGTGGCCCGCGTCGAACTCAAGAGCATCGATCCTCCGCCCTCCATCCAGGAGTCGATGGAAAAGCAGATGAAGGCGGACCGCGAGAAGCGCGCGATGATTCTGACGGCTGAAGGCCACCGCGAATCCGCTATCAAGACAGCCGAGGGTGCCAAGCAGAGCCAGATTCTTTCCGCCGAGGGCAACAAGCAGGCCTCGATCCTCAATGCCGAGGGTGAGCGTCAGTCCCAGATTCTTCGGGCTCAAGGTGACCGCGCGGCCAAGTACTTGCAGGCCCAAGGCGAGGCCAAGGCCATCGAGAAGGTCTTTGCTGCTATCAAGTCCGGTAAGCCGACTCCGGAATTGCTTGCATACCAGTATCTTCAGACCTTGCCGCAGATGGCGCAAGGCGATGCGAACAAGGTGTGGCTCGTGCCCAGCGACTTCGGTGACGCACTGAAGGGATTTGCGAAAACGCTTGGCGCGCAGGGGCAGGACGGTGTCTTCCGTTACGAGCCGCCGGCCGCCGAAGAGAATCTTCCCAACCCTGAGGACGATTCAGCTGAGGTGGCGGAGTGGTTCGAAACGAAATCCGATCCGGCTATCGCAGAAGCAGTCCGCGCCGCTGAAGTTGCTGCACGTACTCCCGTCGAAGATCCGGCAGCTGCGGTCAGGCACCTCCGTGAAAGTGCGCCCGAGCAGCCCGGATTCGTAGATCCCGCGCTGCCGCAGCAGAGTGAAAATCCTTGGCCCGGTCAGCTACCGCTGCCGTCCGAACGCGAAGAGTTCCAGCAGAAGTACCCCTACCAGGATCAGCCGCCGGAGGGCGGCCAGCGCCGGTAGGCTCCTCTCGTAGTAATCGGGACGGGCACTCGTCACCTACGTGATGAGTGCCCGTCCCGTTCCGCATACAGCGATCGCCCAGAGGACACTGACGAAAGTTCCCATGATGAACTGCTCGGACGCGTGAGGTTCGCGAAGTTCCGGGTACCGTGCGAGCCCCTTGACTGCCAAGACGATCGCGATCCCCTCCGGCCAGGTTGCGAGAATCGACGCCGCCACCGCGAGCCGTTCGAGGATGCCGATCACACGTCCGCCGCGAAGAGGTCCGGCGTCCGGTGCCGGGCTCCCGTCCGGTTGGCGACGAGCGATCTTGAAGGTGGCAAGTACCAACGGTGCACCGGCCGTGGCGGCGGCAAGTACGCACAGGACAAGCGTCGCCCCGAGAGCGAAACCGGTGACCGGGGTCGTTCGGGTCGATGCCAGTGCGGCAACACCCAGCGCCGGAAGAGCCACCACGGACGACGCCCATTCGGGGACTTCCAGTCGACCACGACTGAGCGGTCCCAGTGCCGCTGCAACTGCTGGTGCCGCGGCGGCGACGGCGAGCGCGATCAACGCCAGAACGACCATGTATTCGAGCCCCCTGCTGTGTCGACGAGTTTGTACCGGTGCGAGCGTGAGCAGTCTAGGGCTGGAGTCTGACCAAAAGTCGTTCTGCGAGTCTGCGCCCGGCGAGTTCTGCGTGCCACCCGGCTGTCAGGAGTCGCTTGGACATGGCCTGTTTGGTGATTCCGAGGTGGGCCGCCGCGCTGACCTGAGTGAGTCCGCTGTCCATCAGAGCGATGGCTTCGCGTCCGTCCTTCGTCTGTCTCGTGACAATCGTTCCGAGCAAGGTGAACGCGGCATCGACATCGGCGGCGAGTTCGTCGCGTGAGCTGTCGGCCGGCGCCTGTTCGACGGCAATTCTGGCCGGAGCTCGCTTGGCTCGCTCGACGGCGATCCGAGCAGCTTCGAATGCCGGTCCGCGTCCGGCCCGGGTCTGCCGTGGGAGAGGCTGCTCGACGGGACCGATCCCGATCCCGACACTCCAGTGCTCGCGCCGAATCAGCTCGAGTGCGACGAGGACGAGTAGAGCCGGATCGTCGGTCACCGCTTGAATCTCGTCGCCCGCCGTGCGCTCGAACGGCCGCAGGAGCCTGCGATCGGCCATGTCGTCGATGATGTCCCCGACGCGGTCGACATCGCGTCGGCTACCTCGCTGATCCACTGTCAGTACGAACATTGGTCAATGCTAGATAGTTGACTGTCAATAGTCAATCGTTTTGGGTTGACTCAATCAAATCAACCTCTTGAGGTTGACCGCTGTCGACGATGGTTTCGCCCGGCGAAGGCTGACGGCGAGCGTCGAACACCAGACCGGCGATGCCGATCGCAATGCAGATCCCGGACAGAATCAGGAGACGAGGATCGGCTTCGCCGGAGAGCGCATCGCCCAGAACGACAATCCCAACAGTGCCGGGCAAGATGCCGACGACGGTGGCAAGGATGTAGGGCACGATCCGGATCGACGAAATGCCGCAGCAGTAGTTCACCACCGAGAAGGGGACAAACGCGATCAAGCGCAGAGAGCCGACGGCCAGCCACCCCCGCTTTTCGATCCGTTCGTCCACCCGCCGGATCGTCGGACTCGAAATCCGTTGCCACACGACGTCACGGCCGATCGCGCGGACCAGGTAGAGGGCCAGAACCGCGCTCACAGTCGTTGCCGCCACGGTAAGGGCGATGCCGGTCACCGAGCCGAAAAGAACCCCCGCACTGAGGGTGAAGACAGTGCGCGGGAACGGCGCGACGGTGACTATCGAATGAACCAGGAAGAACACGAGGGGAAACGCCGGGCCAACCGAGTCCGCCCACTCTCGCACCTGGGACACCGTGGGATGTGGGGCGAGGAGGGCTGCGAGGAACAAAGCGAGCACTACCAGGACTATTGCGATCAATCTTCGGTCCAGCAGGCGTCCCATCACAGGTCACAAGGCTACCTGCGAACGGTGAACCGGGCCGACTGCCGACCCGCAATCGTGAGTCGAACATTGCCACGGGGGCGGGAAAGCGAAGTGCTCCAGGCGACAATGAAACGGCGCTGTGACGAAAACCACTAGGCTTTCGGAGTGGCCTTCACCTGTAGTCCCGGCCAGTGAAACGAACTCGCGGGTAACCCGTAAACATGCTGAACAATCGCTAGGTAAGGGCCGGTCACACGTGCACGAACGACCGAATCTGCACGTCGTCTGACCGGTCGGAAAGTGGCCGCGAACAGCCCTGTGAAGAACATGACGTGATCCTCACGATATCTGGGCTCAACCGCGGGTTAGCATCACAGAACTAACGAACAAATCCGATTATCGGTAAAGCGCTCACGCAAAAAATGAGAGGGAGCGGACACAGTGTCATTAGCTTCAGAAGCCGAGGCTGTCGAGCAGGCGTACGCGGAGTGGCAGCGCTCCGTAGCCGGTGTGCTCGCCAAGTCCCGCAGAGTCGATGCGGCAGAGCTGGGCCCCGAGCCACAGAAACTGCTCGAAACCGTCACCTACGACGGTGTCACTGTCGCACCGCTCTACAGCCCACGCGACGAGCGTCCCGAGCAGAGCTTGCCGGGCACGTTTCCGTACGTGCGTGGCGTCGACGCTCACCGTGATGTCAATGCCGGTTGGTTGGTTTCCGCTGCATTCGGAACCGCTTCGGCGGCCGAGACTAATCGCGCCGTCCTGGACGCCCTCGAAAACGGAGTCAGCGCACTCTGGTTGAAGGTGGGCGCCGACGGCGTTCCGGTCACCGACCTCGCCGCTGCGCTCGAGGGCGTTCTTCTCGACCTCGCACCGCTCACGCTCGACGCAGGCGCCGAGGTGAACGATGCAGCCCGCGCACTATTCTCTCTCCTCGATGCTCGCGGCGAAGCCGGCGACGGCGTCAGTGATCGCAGCAGTATCCGAGTTCACCTCGGTGCAGCGCCGCTGACCAGTTCGTTCTCAGGCGCAGCCGACGTCGAATTTGCAGGCGCCGTCGAGTTGGCCGCCCTCGCTGCAGCTCGCGCGGAAACCGTGCACGCGATCACCGTCGACGGCACGGCCTTCCACAACGCGGGTGCCGGCGACGCCGAGGAACTCGGAGCCGCGATTGCCGCCGGACTCGAATACCTCCGCGCACTCACCGCAGAGAGCGGTCTGACCATCGGTGCTGCGTTGTCGCAGTTGGCTTTCCGCTACTCGGCAACCGACGATCAGTTCCAGACCATTGCGAAGTTCCGCGCCGCACGTCTCGTGTGGGCCCGCATCGCTCAGGTCTGTGGAGCTTCCGACTTCGGTGGAGCGCCGCAGCACGCAGTCACCTCCGCCGCGATGATGGCTCAGCGTGATCCCTGGGTGAACATGCTGCGCACGACCCTCGCCGCATTCGGCGCCGGCGTCGGCGGAGCAGATGCAGTGACTGTTCTTCCGTTCGACGTCGCCCTGGCCGACGGCACCCTCGGTGTCAGCAAGTCCTTCTCCTCGCGCATCGCGCGCAACACGCAGTTGCTTCTCCTCGAGGAGTCGCACCTGGGCCGCGTGCTCGATCCGTCGGCGGGCTCCTGGTACGTCGAGGACCTGACGCAGCAGATCGCCGCCACCGCGTGGGAGTTCTTCCAGGAAATCGAAGCAGCCGGCGGATATCTGGCGGCACTCGAAGCGGGAATCGTCTCCGGTCGTATCGCTGCCACGAAGGCCAAGCGCGACTCCGACATCGCACACCGTAAGACCACGGTCACCGGTGTCAACGAGTTCCCGAACCTCGGCGAAACGCCGCTGTCCGCCGAAGCCGTCGAGCCCGGCCAGTCCGTCGCCCGCTACGCAGCTGCATTCGAAGCGCTTCGTGACCGTTCGGACGCGTTCCTCGCCGCCGGCGGCGCCCGTCCCACTGCGCTTCTCGCGCCGCTGGGCTCGGTTGCAGAACACAACGTGCGCACCACGTTTGCGTCCAACCTGCTCGCTTCGGGTGGTATCGACGCAGTCAACCCCGGCCCCCTCGAGGTAAGCGCAGAAGCCATCTCCGCAGCCGTCAAGGCTTCCGGTGCCACCGTCGCGGTGCTGTGCGGCACGGACAAGCGCTACGGCGAGAGCGCCGCAGCGGCCGTCGCCGAACTTCGCGCTGCAGGCATCACCAAGGTGCTGCTCGCAGGACCGGAAAAGGCAGTCGCCGACGCGACCGGCGATTCTCGCCCGGACGGATTCCTCACAGCCCGCATCGACGCAGTGTCGGCTCTGACCGAACTGCTCGACTTCATCGAGACGGGAAGCTCCAAGTGACGACACGAGAGGTCAAGCACGTGATCGGCAGTTTCGCCGAGGTCCCACTCGAGGACCCGCAGTCTCCGGCACCCACACCGCCGTCGGTCGAGCAGGCACAGGCGCTCATCGAAGAGGGCGCAAACGCCAACAACTACGCCGCCGAGCAGGTTGTCTGGTCCACCCCGGAAGGCATCGACGTCAAGCCGGTGTACACCGGTGCGGACCGCACGGCCGCCGCCGAGTCCGGTTACCCGCTCGACAGCTTCCCGGGCGCAGCGCCGTTCCTGCGTGGTCCGTACCCGACCATGTACGTGAACCAGCCGTGGACCATTCGCCAGTACGCCGGATTCTCCACTGCCGCGGAGTCGAATGCGTTCTACCGTCGTAACCTCGCGGCCGGTCAGAAGGGCCTCTCGGTTGCCTTCGACCTCGCCACACACCGCGGCTACGACTCCGATCATCCTCGCGTTGCGGGTGACGTCGGAATGGCCGGTGTCGCAATCGATTCCATCCTCGACATGCGTCAGCTCTTCGACGGAATCGACCTCTCGCAGGTGTCGGTCTCGATGACGATGAACGGCGCTGTGCTCCCGATTCTCGCGCTGTACGTCGCTGCGGCAGGCGAGCAAGGCGTCACCCCGGACAAGCTGGCCGGAACGATCCAGAACGACATCCTCAAAGAGTTCATGGTTCGTAACACCTACATCTATCCGCCCAAGCCCTCGATGCGGATCATCTCGGACATCTTCGCGTACTCCAGCGCGGAAATGCCGAAGTACAACTCCATCTCCATCTCGGGCTACCACATCCAGGAAGCCGGAGCGACGGCCGATCTGGAACTGGCGTACACCCTTGCGGACGGCGTCGAGTACATCCGCGCCGGCCTCGACGCCGGTATGGACATCGACAAGTTCGCACCGCGCCTGTCCTTCTTCTGGGCCATCGGCATGAACTTCTTCATGGAGGTCGCCAAGCTCCGCGCCGGACGCCTCCTGTGGGCCGAGCTTGTTGCCAAGTTCGATCCCAAGAGCGCGAAGTCGCTCTCGCTGCGTACCCACTCGCAGACCTCGGGCTGGTCTCTGACCGCGCAGGACGTCTTCAACAACGTTCCGCGTACCTGCGTCGAAGCCATGGCTGCGACCCAGGGCCACACTCAGTCGCTGCACACCAACGCACTCGACGAGGCCATCGCACTGCCGACGGACTTCTCCGCCCGCATCGCCCGTAACACCCAGTTGCTGCTGCAGCAGGAATCCGGCACAGTGCGTCCCATCGACCCGTGGGGCGGCTCGTACTACGTCGAGTGGCTCACCAACGAACTCGCCAACCGGGCTCGTAAGCACATCGAAGAGGTCGAGGAAGCCGGCGGAATGGCTCAGGCCATCAACGAAGGCATCCCGAAGCTGCGCATCGAGGAAGCTGCCGCCCGCACCCAGGCACGCATCGACTCCGGTCGGCAGCCGCTCGTCGGCGTCAACAAGTACGTTCCCGACGAGGTCGACACCATCGAAGTTCTCAAGGTCGAGAACTCCAAGGTCCGCAAGGAACAGCTCGAGAAGCTGGTTCGCCTTCGCGCAGAACGTGATCCGGAAGCCGTCGAGGCCGCACTCGCGAACCTCACCCGCGCTGCCGGATCCACCGAAGGCGGCATGGAGAACAACCTCCTCGCCCTCGCTGTTGTCGCCGCCCGTGCGATGGCTACGGTCGGCGAGATTTCCGACGCCCTCGAAAAGGTGTACGGACGCCACCAGGCCGAGATCCGCACCATCAGTGGTGTGTACCGCGACGAGGCAGGAACGGTGAGCAACATCAGCAAGGCGATGGAACTGGTCGAGAAGTTCGCCGAGGACGAGGGACGTCGTCCCCGTATTCTCGTCGCGAAGATGGGCCAGGACGGTCACGACCGTGGCCAGAAGGTCATCTCCACGGCCTTCGCGGACATCGGATTCGACGTCGACGTCGGACCGCTGTTCCAGACCCCCGAAGAGGTCGCCAATCAGGCGGCCGACAACGACGTCCACGTAGTCGGTGTGTCGTCGTTGGCAGCCGGTCACCTCACCTTGGTTCCGGCGCTGCGGGAGGCTCTGGCTGCGGCCGGTCGACCCGACATCATGATCGTCGTCGGCGGCGTCATTCCGCCCGGTGACTTCGACGAACTCTACGAGGCCGGCGCTGCTGCCATCTTCCCGCCCGGAACCGTCATCGCCGACGCTGCCAGCGGATTGTTGGAGAAGCTCTCCGCCCAACTGGGTCACGACCACAGCTGAGAAGGGGGTCACTGAAGATGGCACGTCAGCCCATCGACATTGATTCCCTCGCCGAGGCGGTGCGCGGAAATCAGCGTGCCGGCCTCGCTCGGGCGATCACCCTCGTCGAGTCCACTCGCGACGACCACCGGGCCCTTGCACAGCAGCTTCTGCTGAAGTTGCTGCCCGAGGCCGGGGGAGCGCACCGGATCGGCATCACCGGCGTTCCCGGCGTCGGCAAGTCGACGTTCATCGACGCGCTCGGAATGTACTTGCTGGGCAAGGGACATCGGGTTGCGGTGTTGGCGGTCGATCCGTCGTCCACCCGCACCGGCGGCTCGATTCTCGGCGACAAGACACGCATGGCTCGGCTCACCGTCGAACCGAATGCGTACATCCGGCCGTCACCGACGTCCGGCACGCTCGGTGGTGTTGCCAAGGCAACCCGCGAGACCATCGTGCTTCTCGAAGCTGCCGGTTTCGACGTCATCCTGGTGGAGACGGTGGGTGTCGGCCAGTCCGAAGTCACTGTTGCCAACATGGTGGACTGCTTTACGTTCCTGACCCTCGCTCGTACCGGTGATCAGCTCCAGGGCATCAAGAAGGGTGTCCTCGAGCTCGCAGATCTGGTGGCGGTCAACAAGGCCGATGGAAAGCATGAGCGCGAGGCAAAGGGTGCTGCCCGCGAATTGGCCGGAGCGCTTCGCCTGATCTACCCGCACGACGCCATCTGGAAGCCGCCCGTCATCACGATGAGCGGCCTCGAGGGTGTCGGGCTGGACGAGTTCTGGGGAACTGTCACCAAACACCGTGAGGTGCTCACCGAAGCAGGACAGTTCGAGGAGAAGCGTCGCAAGCAACAGGTCGATTGGACCTGGACGATGGTCAACGATCAGCTATTACGCAGGCTCTCGAGCAACGATCGGGTGCGCGCGATCCGGGCCGACGTCGAGCAAAGCGTGCGTGACGGTTCGCTGACGGCAGCGTTGGCGGCGGGGCGAATTCTCGACGCGTTCGACGGAAGCAACTAGGGCGAAAAAACAAAATCCCGGGTATCCGAGCGCGGATACCCGGGATTTCTTCTGTGACGAGCTATCGTTCGCGTTTGACCGCAGGCTCGGTGAGTTCGTTCTCGACAGCGAGTTCGACTCCCGTGAAATCGCCTTCTGCCTCGGCTGGGGTGAGCGTGGACCGCTTCCACGCGTAAAACAGCAACGCTGCCCACGCGCCAAGAATGGCCAGGTAGCCGGCCACTGTGACCGCCCCGGTGATGTCGAAGGATTTGAACAGCTTCTGTGCGTTGGTCAACACGATGACGCCGCCCACCGCCGTTCCGAGCAAGGTTGCAGGCACGCGGCTGACCAGCCACGCCGCGAACGGGGCAGCGATGACACCGCCGAGCGCGAGACCGGCGACAACGAGGAGGTTTCCAGCAGACTCACGACCCAATCCGACAAGAAATCCCAGCGACGCGGCTGACGCGACCAGAAACTCCGAGGCGCTGACCGAGCCGATCACGGTGCGCGGCGCGGTCTTGCCCCGCGAGAGCAGCGTGCTGGTGGTGATCGGACCCCAACCACCACCGCCGGATGCATCGATGAAACCACCGAACAGGCCGAGTGGGGACAGGAAACGTGCAGTGTGCGGAGTGGTACGAGCATCCGCGACGGCCGGTGGGCGGACCGAAAAGCGAAGTGCCACATAGATACCGATGGCCAGCAGGATCGTCGCCGTGATGGGGACTGCCGCTTCGGTGGACAGACCCGATAGCACGGTTGCGCCGATGAATGCACCGACTGCGCCGGGCACACCGAGCTTGGCGACGAGCTTCCAGTCGATGTTCTTGAACTTCCAATGCGACACACCCGAAGCGAGGGTGGTGCCGACCTCGGCCAGGTGAACAGCGGCGCTGGCCTGAGCCGGACCGAGGCCACCGATCATCAACAGAGTGGTTGCGGTGACACCGAAGGCCATACCGAGGGCGCCGTCGACGAGCTGGGCGCCGACGCCGACAAGGGTGAACAAAAGAAGGTTGAACATGAGAAGACAGACTCCGAGCGAAGAAGCGACAAAGTCAGGGGTGCAGGCAGCGAGAATCGCCGCTCAGCAACACGCCTGATCGAAGCATGCGCTACGACGAGTGGGCCAGAACGCCATCAATCCGAGCGCAAATGCCGGGGAGGCATCGTGGCTGGAAATCTGCACGTCAGGTCCTTTGTTCTCGTTCGTTGGTGTTCTGTCCATGCGAGCATAGCCGGTGCCCGGCTCGGTCAACCCACGACGCGGGCGTAATTTCCCACTCGGTGGACAAGTCGATCAAAGAATTCCGCCGGATCGGTGCTGATCGCGATATCCGCGTTGGGCTCACGCTTCCAGTGCCCGACCCAGTCCGCGACCGTCGTTCCGATCAGCAGTGGACTCTCGGTTTCGACATCTACCGTTGCCGGCTTCAGCGTCGCCAAGCTCGGATCGAGCGCGACGGCAGCAGCAAAGGGATCATGCATGTGAGCAAGAAAGCCCTGGTCGTATTCACGATGGAATTCCATGTAGAACCGGATCGCGTCGGACATATGCCTGATCACGCTGTTGGACGCGGAACTGCGGACGTCGGGGCCGTCGTCAGGGGAGATGATCTCTTCCGGAGTGCTCCCGGCAGCGTCGGCGAGCCGACGCACATGTTCGGGGAACATCTCGATGGATTCGGTGACGTTGAGGCCGCAGATGATCGGGCGCCGGTGCGCGGGTACGACGGAGAACGCGTCGAACACCTCCTTGGCGGCGTGCGGATCCACCGAGACGTTCCACTCCGCGGTCGGCGTCGTGTTGCCCGGATAGTTGAACGACCCACCCATCACGACCAGTCGCTTCAGCAGAGACGGCAGATCGGGTTCACGTCTGATCGCCAGCGCAAGGTTGGTGAGCGGCCCCGTCACCAATCCGGTGAGTTGTCCGGGGTACTCACGCACGAGATCCACCCAGAGGTCGGTGGCCGTTCGGACCGAGCGCTTGCGACCCGAATCGGGGAGGACGGCATGGCCGATCCCTTGCGGACCGTGAGTCTCCTCGGTGGTGCGCAACGGGATGACCAGTGGCTCGCGGGCGCCGAGTGCAACCTCGATGTCCGGGGCGCCGCAGAGCGCAAGCCAGTTCAAGTTGTTGGCCGCGACCTGTTCCACCGGAACGTTGCCGGCGGTGCTCGCTATCCCCAGAATCTCGGCTTCGGGGCTGGCAAGGAGATAGAGAAGCGCCAACGAGTCGTCGATGCCGGTGTCGACGTCGACGATGAGCTTGTGCGTATCACTCATCGGTGGCCACCAGGATCGTCGGTGAATGCAGGACAGGGAAGTTGACCGACCGAGCGATGAAGCACTTCGTGTGTGCGGGGCCGTGAAGCTCCTCGGCCTTCTCGACCATCGACGCCTCCGCGACCAATACCGTCGGATTCAACGTCACTTCGATGAACTGGCCGCCGCCATCGGATTCCTCGATCATGCTGCCGACCGGCTGATCGCTGTAGTCGAGAACGACGACCCCAGCGGCAGCTGCCAGACCGAGGTACCAGAGCATGTGGCATTGGGCGAGGGAGGCAACGAGCAGTTCCTCGGGGTTCCATCGCTGCGCGTCACCGCGGAACGAGGGATCGGAGCTGCCGAGAAGTTCCGGCTTTCCGACCGCGGATATTGCATGATTGCGCGAATATCCCTGCGTGCTGGACGTTCCGGTTCCCAGATCGCCCGTCCACTGAAGGTCGAGTGTGTAGGTATGTGACTTCACAGGTCCATCTTGCCCTGAATGTGCCGGTCCCTCAGTGTGCCCACCCCGCCCGATCCGATCCCCACGGATGGGATGGTTCGGGGTAGTCCTCGAACTCTGCCAGCGCGGGTCGTGCGGTGGTCACGTCGGCATGGTTGACAACAGCATTCAGGCCGGGAGCGGTCGGTAGACCGGGATGGACGGTTCGGCCGGGTGCGTCGAGAAGACGGGCGCCGGTGCTGGCCAATGACACGTCGACATCGCGGCCACGGCCGTCCTGCGAGCGCAGCGTCAACGCGTCGAGGATCCCAGCTGCCAAGAAGTATCCGCTCGAGTGGTCGAGGGCCTGCGCTGGAAGTACGCCCGGTTTCTCGCCGCCCTCGAGGAACGAGATACCGGATGCGGCCTGCACGATGCTGTCGAAGCCGCGGCGATTCGCCCACGGACCTTCCCATCCCCATGCGCTGACGCGCCCGTGAATCAGGTGGGCGGGAAGATCCTGCCCGATGAGTGCTTCGAGTGCGCCCGGACGGTAGCCGGTGACCAGTACGTCTGCGGTGTCGAGGAGTTCGCGGAATGCTGCCGCTTCCGCCGAGGACTTCAGGTCGAGAAGCGCCGACCGCTTGCCCTGGCCACTGTCGAGGTGCTGCCATCCGATCTCGGGGATCGCCGGAGGGTCGATCCGCAGAACGTCAGCGCCGACCAGCGCGAGGGCACGGGTCGCGACCGGGCCGGCGATGACGCGGGTCAGGTCGAGAACACGTGGGCGCGTCGGATGCGTGCGAGGTTTTCCCTCGTCGCGTACTCGGATGGATACCAGAGGCTCAGACCTCGCAGCTGCGCACTGCTCACTCAGGCGCCACTCGGTCTCGGTACGAACACGGACCGCGATGGCGCCGATCTCGGCGGCCTGCTGCTCGATCTCGATGGCGCTGAGTTCTGATATCCGTTGCGCCACTGCATCTTTAGGTGATCCATGGTCGAGTTCGAGGAAGGCGAGCAGGCGGTCGCGATGGTGTGGATAGTTGCCGTGCGTGCGGACCCAACCGTCGCGGGCGGCAAAGAACCCCGAGTATTCGGAGAATCCGTTGATCGGTTCGCCGCCGATCCGGAACAGTCGATCGCTCGAGAAGGACGCGGCGATGCGCTCGGGATCGAGGGTCCAGTGTCCGTCGCCCGGGCTGGTTGACCGATGAATTGCCGAGGCGAAGGCCGCGACTGAGCCTGCAGCGAGGTCGAACACCGGCAAGTGCGCCGCAAGGAAGCCCGCCGAGTCCGGGCATTCGATGTGGCCGCGTCGGTCGTCGGTGTGCACCCCGACGTCACGTTGGTATTCGTCGAGATAGAACCCGTACCCGTGATCCATGTGGCGCCTTTCGGCAGTTCAGTGGCCGAGAAGCTCCCGGCACTTCTCTGCCAGCGTATCGCGGAGCGGCGCAGCACGATCCGCCAACTGTTGTTGCTGACGCACGTATTCGGCGCGGCCCGCGGGAGTTTCGATACGAATGGGGGAGTACCCGTACTCGGCGAGGTCGTATGGGCTCGCGCGCATGTCGAGTTCACGGGCCAGGAGCGCGTGTTCGAAGCACCGCATCACCAGATCGGAATCCACGAGTGGCAACAACTTGAAGCTCCACTTGTACAGATCCATACCCGCGTGCAGGCAGCCCGGCTGTTCGTGATCGATCTGAGTTTCGCGTGCAAGCGGGAGCGAGTTCTTGGGGGCCGCGTCCGGTGTGAAGAACCGGAACGCGTCGTAGTGCGTGCATTTGAGTGGCAGGGATTCGACGACCGCGTCTGTACCGGCGAACCCGAGCCGCAGCGGCACTGACTGGTGACGGATCGCGTCCTCGCCGCCGCGATAGACCATCGCCCATTCGTGGAGGCCGAAGCAACCCAGCACAGCGGGCCGCGCCGACGTCTGATTCAACAGATTCCACACGAATTCGACTGTGTGACGCCGACGCTCCAGCACGGCGGACTCGACCGTCGCGGTACCCGAATCGTCGACGCGGTAGCCGGAGAAGGCTGCGTATTCGCCGGCGTTCTCGAGTGCGACTCCGTACCCGGGGTGCCAGCGGCGCAGTTGGGCGGGCTTGAAGTTGTAGTACGTGAAGAGGAAGTCGTGCACCGGGTGAGAGATACCGGCGCTACGACGCGCTCGGTGCGGCTCGACGAGCTTCTCCACCTCCTCGAGGTGAAGTGCCCGCCGAGCCGTCCACTCGCTCTGTGCGAGTGCGAGTGAATGCACCGAACGTGTCATCGATCAGCTGTTTCTTTGTCCGGGAACAGCATCCGTGCCGCGGTGCGTGCCGTCGCGAACCGTTCCGACGTACTCCTCGAGCAGATCCTCGAGCGCGACGATACCGATCACGACTCCGTCGGCGTCCGTGACTGCGCCGAGGTGCGAGCTGGCCCGACGAAGGCCGGCCAACGCTTCGGCCAGCGGCGTGCTGAGCGGAACGATGGGCAACGGGCGGATATCCGATGTCGGAACGACGGTGTCCGGCCCGGCAGCTTCGTCGAGCACCTCGTCGAGCACATCCTTGAGGTGCACGTACCCGGCCAGCGATCCGTCGCTCGCTCGGACCGGGTAACGCGAGTATCCGGTCTCGATGACCGCACGCTCGATCTCACCCAGTGTTGTTCCCGACGGCGTGAGGGGAATGGTCCGCACCTTGTCGAGGGTGATCAGGACCTCGGAGACGGTGCGATCTGTCGATTCGAGTGCCTGCTTCAAGCGCCGGTGTTCTTCGGCGTCGATCAGACCCTCGGATCGCGATTCACCGATCATCGCGGACAACTCCACCGCCGAGACAGTGACGTCGAGTTCGTCCTTGGGCTCGACGCGCAGGAGCTTGAGCACTCCGTTGGCGCAGAGGTTGTAGAACGCGATGATCGGCCGAGCGATCTTGATGAACGCCAGATGCACGGGAACGAGCAGCATGGCCGTCTTCTCGGGGCCCGCCAACGCGATGTTCTTGGGCACCATTTCGCCGAGGAGGATATGCAGCACGACGACCAGCGAGAGCGCGATCGCAAACGAAATCGGGTGCAGCAATCCGTCGGGAAGGCCGACGGCTTCCATCGGCACCTCGAGGAGATGCGCGATGGCAGGTTCGGCGACCTTACCGAGGAGGATCGAGCAGATCGTGATGCCCAGCTGAGCTGCCGCAAGCATCAGCGAGAGGTTCTCACCGGCCTTGATGACCGTGAGTGCCCGCTTCTTACCCTGCGCGACAAGTGCCTCGAGGCGGTCGCGTCGTGCGGAGATCAGCGCGAACTCCGCACCGACGAAGAATGCGTTACCGGCGAGCAGCACGACGGTGAGGAGTACACCGAAGAGGTTATTCATCGTCGGACTCCTTCGTGTCGTCGTCTGCGGATTCGGGTTCGACATGTGCCGGTACCGGCGTGATGGTCACTCGGTCGATACGACGGCCGTCCATACTGGTCACTCGGGCGATCCACTTTCCGCGGGAATCACCGGACGAGTCGACGTCGGGCAATTCCACTTCGTCACCCTCGTCGGGGATTCGGCCCAGTTCGGTGAGCACCAGACCGCCGAGCGTGTCGTAGTCGCCTTCGGGCGCGGTGTATCCGGTTGCCGACGTGACCTCGTCGATGCGCAGGAGACCGGAGCACGACCAGCCGTCGCCGACGCGCTGTACGTCGAGTTCGGGTTCGTCGTGTTCGTCGCGCACATCACCGACGATTTCCTCGATGAGGTCTTCCATCGTGACGATGCCGGCTGTTCCGCCGTATTCGTCGACGACAAGCGCGACCTGCATGCCGTCGGAGCGGATCCGCTCCATGACGGTGTCTCCGTCCAGGCTCGACGGCACGACGGGAACACGTTGAGCCAGACTGTCGACGCGCGTCGTGCGCCTGCGCTCGGCCGGAACGGTGAACGCGTGTTTGATGTGTACGACGCCGACTGTGTCGTCGAGATCGCCGCGAACGACGGGGAAGCGCGAGTAGCCAGTTCGCGACGCCGTCACGATCAGGTCTGCGACGGTGTCCGAGAGTTCCAGCGATTCGATCTTCACTCGCGGAGTCATCAGCTCTTCTGCGGTGCGGTCACCGAACTGCAGCGAACGGTCGACGAGCATCGCCGTGCCCTTGTCGATGGACCCGCGCTGCGCGGACGTCCGCACGAGGGACCCGAGTTCCTGCGGTGATCGCGCCGAGCGCAATTCTTCCGCGGGTTCGATGCCCAGGCGTCGCACAATCCAGTTGGCGGTTCCGTTGAGGCCGTTGATGGCCCACCGGAAGATCAGCGAGAAGCCCGCTTGCAGGCCCGCAGTCGCGCGGGCGGTGGGCATCGGCTTGGAGATTGCGAGGTTCTTCGGTACGAGCTCACCGAAGATCATGGAGAACGAGGTCGCAATCACGAGCGCCAGGATCAAAGACGTTGTCGAGGCAGCGGATTCGCTGAGCCCGACGGCCTTCGTGACCGGTGTGATGAACCGTGCCAGAACGGGCTCGGCCAGGTAACCGGTGATCAGGGTTGTGATCGTGATACCCAGCTGAGCGCCGGAGAGCTGGAACGAGAGAGTCTTGTGCGCGTGTTGAACCTGCCGCGAGCGTCGGTCGCCGCCACGAGCAGCTTCGTCGACGGTGCTGCGTTCGAGCGCGGTCAGTGAGAATTCGGCCGCCACGAAGAGGGCGGTGCCTGCAGTCAGCGCGATGAAGCCGACCAGGCTGAGAATGGTGAAAACGATGTCCATGTGTCATCGCCACCTGAGGTGTGCACGGGGGCCGCCGGGTTTGTCTCCCGGCTCGCTAGAGGAGCCCTCCGAACCAGCGGAATCAGACGATTCCTCGGATAAAACGACGGGTGTAGCGCCGGGTAAGTGTGTGGGTGCCTCGGGCACCGGGTTCCTCTCGTCGGAGCCGAGTATTTCTCGGCTGTAGCGGGCTCGGTCGGGTCGCCGATGGGCACCCGACCGAGTTTTGTTTCCTGTTTACGGATCCAATGATACCGGCGGGTGCCCGGGAGTAGGGACCCGAGCACCCGCCGACTGTCATAAAACGTGGTTCACCAACCCGACGGAAGCGGCCGTCCTTCGGCGAATCCGGCGGCGGACTGCACTCCCAGAACTGCCTTCTCGTGCAGCTCCTCGAGTGAGCGCGCACCCGCGTACGTGCAGGTACTGCGTACGCCGGAACAAATCTGATCGATCAGGTCCTCGACTCCGGGGCGCTCGGGATCGAGACGCATCCGCGAACTGGAGATGCCTTCCTCGAACAATCCCTTACGGGCGCGATCGAAAGCCGTTTCGGTGGCTGTGCGAGCGGCAACAGCGCGCTTGGAGGCCATACCGAAGCTCTCCTTGTACGCGTTGCCCGCCTGATCGACTTTGAGATCGCCGGGGGACTCGTACGTGCCGGCGAACCACGAGCCGATCATGACGTTCGACGCGCCCGCCGCGAGGGCGAGTGCAACGTCGCGAGGGTGGCGAACGCCGCCGTCGGCCCAGACGTGCTTGCCGAGCTCACGTGCTGCTGCAGCACATTCCGCGACGGCCGAGAACTGCGGGCGTCCGACGCCGGTCATCATGCGAGTCGTGCACATGGCTCCGGGCCCGACGCCGACCTTGACGATGTCCGCGCCTGCGGCGATCAGATCACGGGTTCCCTGTGCGGACACCACGTTGCCTGCAACCAACGGGACGCCGAGGTCGAGCGCCTTGAGGGTGGTGAGCGCATCGATCATTCTCTGCTGGTGACCGTGAGCCGTGTCCACGACGATCACGTCGGCACCGGCGTCGACGAGTGCCTTGGCCTTGGCGCCCACGTCACCGTTCACACCGACCGCAGCAGCGACTCGGAGTGCGCCGCGATCGTCGACTGCGGGGTCGTAGATGCCGGCACGAATCGCGCCGGTGCGGGTGAGGACGCCGGCGAGGGTTCCGTCCTCGTTGACGATGACGGCCAACGGATCGTGCTTGGTTTCGAGCAGTTCGAAGACCTCACGCGGTGTGGCGGTGACCGGGGCGGTGACGAAGTCGGTGATCGCGACGGTACGTAGGCGTGTGAACCGATCGACATCCGCGCAGGCAGCCTCGGTGACGACACCGAGAGGCTTGCCGTCCTCGACCACCACGACTGCGCCGTGTGCACGCTTGGGTAGCAGCGCCAGCGCATCGGAGACGGCGTCGTCCGGACTCAGCGTGACCGGCGTATCAGCGACGAGGTGGCGGCTCTTGACGAACGCCACGGTCTCGGCGACAGCGTCAGTGGGGACGTCCTGCGGAATGATGACCAGTCCGCCGCGGCGGGCGACAGTCTCGGCCATGCGGCGGCCGGCGACTGCGGTCATATTGGCGACGACGACGGGAATGGTCGTTCCGGATCCGTCGGAAGAATTGAGATCGACGTCGAACCGAGAGGTGACCTCGGTCCGGTTAGGGACGAGGAAGACGTCGTCGTAGGTCAGGTCGTATGGGGGGCGTTGCCCTTCGAGGAACTGCACGTTTCACGAGCCTACCGTCGATTCCGCCGTAGCGCCCTCGGTATCGCGCGCTTGTGAGCGGGAGAGGGCGATCGTGGTCATGATCATGACGGCGACGGCGCACCCGATGAGAGCAATTCCGGGACCGTCGACGCGGAGGCGTTCGTCGAGAACCGTCATCCCCAGGAAGATGGCCGCGATCGGCTCGCCGATCGTCAGGGCGGGTAGCGACGCCGACAGGGGCCCGACCTGGAACGCGCGCTGTTGGAGGTAGACCCCGATTGCGCCCGAGGCGATCAGCGCCCACGTCTGCCATGCCGAAATCACCCCGACGACACCGTGCCCGAGTAGGTCGGTGACGTACTTGGTGAATGCGACGGCCACGCCGTAGAAGATTCCGGCCGCGGAGCCGAGAAGCAGAGCGCGCCAGCCACCGTCGAGTTTGGACAAGCCGCCGATAGTTGCGACCACGGCCACTGCGACCGTGATCGTCAGGGGCACAGCCCAATCCGACCACGGAGCGTTGCTGTCTCCCTCGGTGGGATCGCCGACGACGAGGAAGATCGCCAAGGAAATCGCGAGCATGATCGCCAATGACCACGCAGAACGGGTGATGCGAATTCCAGAGAACCTGGCCGAAAGTGGCAGCGCGAACAGCAGCGAGGTCACGATCAGCGGCTGCACCACCAACACCGAACCCAACGACAGTGCAACGGCCTGCATGACGTAACCGCCGCCGTCACCGATCAGCCCGGCCCACCACCGAGGACTGCGAATCAACGACGCCACCAACGCCTCGCCCTCCGGAACCGCAGACGCGGCGCGCTGCTGAGCGACGGAGGCACACGCGAAGAGAAGCGCGGCGACGAGTGCGCAGAGAACAGAGATCAGTGGAAGATCACCCATTCCCTCAGTGTGCGCGCTTGCCCGCCCGATTTCCGGCAGACGGCTTTCCTGCGCCGGGTGCGCCGCGACGCGGGGTCAAGCCCTTGGACGCCAGACGCTCCGAACGGGTCGGGACCGGAGTGCCGTCCGCACGGATCTTCTTCACACTCTTCGGATCGGTGACGCGCCGCGAGGAAGCGGCGCGCTTGTCGCCGTCCTTCTTCATCCGGCCTCCGGCAGCGGTCCGGCCTGCAGTGTCGTGTTCCTGACGGCCACGCTTGGCGGTGTGCTTGACGGCGACCGTCGTATCGGGAGCTTCGACCGGTATGCCCGTCGGCTCCATCGCACCGGTGATGCGCGTGAGCTCCAGATCGTCAGGACGAACCCGCACGCCGTGAACCTTGATGCCTGCCTGCTTGGTCAACTTCTCGACCGAATCACGTTCTTCGTCGGTGACGATGGTGACGACGACGCCCGATTCCCCGGCGCGTGCCGTCCGGCCGGCCCGGTGCAGGTAGTCCTTCGCCTCCGCCGGGGGATCGACGTGAACGACGAGCGTCACGTCGTCGACATGGATTCCGCGCGCGGCGACATCGGTGGCGACCAAAACCGGTGTTGTCCCGTCGGAGAACGACGCGAGGGTCTTGCTCCGGTTGTTCTGCGTCTTGCCGCCGTGCAGGGCGCCGGCCGAGACACCGATCAAATGCAGTTGCTGCGCAAGACGATCCACTCCGTGCTTGGTCTTGACGAACATGATGGTCCGTCCCGCCCGTGAAGCGATATGTGCGACAACGGATCTCTTGTCGTCGCGGTCGACGAAGAGCAGGTGATGCTCCATGGTCGAGACGGTGGCAACCGGGGGAGCAGTCGAGTGCGACGCCGGATTGCGCAGGTAACCCGCGACCAGATCGTCGACCTTGCCGTCGAGTGTTGCCGAGAAGAGAAGGCGCTGACCGTCTTTCGGTGTCGTGTCGAGAATCTTCGCAACCTCGTCGATGAAACCCATGTCTGCCATGTGGTCGGCTTCGTCGATGGTCGTGATCACGACGTCGTCGAGAATCACCGACTTCTGCTCGAGTAGGTCGAGTAGGCGCCCTGGGGTCGCGATCAGGAGATCGACGCCGCGGGCAAGGATGTCGGCCTGACGCTTGATCGGAACGCCACCGACCGCATTTGCCACACGCAAACCGATCTCGGTAGCAGCGTCGTCGAGTGCCTTGTGGATCTGGATCGCCAGCTCACGGGTGGGAGCGAGCACCAAACCGCGCGGACGATTCCGCTTGCTCGCCCCACCCTTGAGGCGCACCAGCATCGGAAGCCCGAAGGCCAGAGTCTTTCCGGAACCCGTCGCGCCGCGCCCGAGGACATCCCGGCCGGCAAGAACATCGGGGATGGTTGCCGACTGAATGGGGAAGGGGGCATCGATGCCGCTACGGCGCAACGCGTGCACCATCACGGCGGGGATTCCGAGGTCGACGAACGAACGCCCTTCGGTCGAGGTGGGCGAGTCGATCGTCGATTCCTGCATTTGTCCAGGCTACCGGGTATCGGTAGACGCAGATGACCGCATCTACCGATACCCGCTGTGAATCAGGCCTCGATTTCGCTGCGGTCACCGCTCCACAGTGTGTGGAACTTGCCCGGCTTGTCGATGCGCTCGTAGGTGTGCGCGCCGAAGAAGTCGCGCTGACCCTGAGTCAGGGCGGCCGGCAGACGCTCCGCGCGGAGACCGTCGTAGTACGAGAGCGAAGACGCGAACGCCGGTACCGGAATGCCGAGCATCGTCGCGGTGGCGACCACACGGCGCCAGCTGTCGATGCCTGCCTCGATGGCCTCACGGAAGTACGGCGCCAGAATCAAGCTCGGCAGGCTCGGATCCGCGTCGAACGCGTCCTTGATGCGGTTGAGGAACTGCGCACGGATGATGCAGCCACCGCGCCAGATCGTCGCCAGGTCGGCAGGCTTGAGGTTCCAGTCGTACTCGGCGCTGCCGGCAGCGATCTGATCGAAGCCCTGCGCGTACGCCACGATCTTCGACGCGTACAGCGCGGCCTGGATGTCGGCGGCGAACTGCTCGGCGTCAGCAGGCTTGTCGCCGAGAGAGCCGGCAGCCAGACCCTGCGCCTGAGCTGCGGCGCGCTGATTGCGGCTACCGGACAGTGCGCGAGCGAAAACGGCCTCGGCGATACCGGTGACCGGCACGCCCAGATCCAGAGCGGACTTGACCGTCCAGCGGCCCGTGCCCTTCTGCTCGGCAGCGTCGACGATGACGTCGACCAACGGCTTGCCCGTCTCGGCGTCGACCTGGCGGAGCACCTCGGCGGTGATCTCGATCAAGTAGGACTCGAGTGTGCCCTTGTTCCACTCGGTGAAGACGTCTGCGACCTGACCGGCGTCGTAACCGAGTGCGTCGCGGAAGAGGTTGTACGCCTCGCCGATGAGCTGCATGTCGGCGTACTCGATGCCGTTGTGCACCATCTTGACGAAGTGACCGCTGCCGTCGGGGCCGATGTGCGTGCAGCACGGGGTGCCGTCGACGTGAGCGGAGATGGACTCGAGAAGCGGGCCGAGAGCCTCGTAGGACTCCTTCGGGCCGCCGGGCATGATCGACGGACCGTTGAGTGCGCCTTCTTCGCCACCGGAGATACCAGCGCCGACGAAGTGCAGACCGCGGGCGCGGATCGCTGCTTCACGACGGATCGTGTCGGTGTAGAGCGAGTTGCCACCGTCGATGATGATGTCGCCGGGCTCCATGGCGTTCGCGAGCTCTTCGATCACGGCGTCGGTCGGGGCGCCGGCCTTGACCATGATCAGGACGCGTCGCGGCTTCTGCAGTGCGGCAACAAACTCCTCGACGGTCTCGGTGCGCACGAAATCGCCCTCGGAACCATGCTCGGCGATCAGGGCATCGGTCTTCGCGATGCTGCGGTTGTGCAGGGCAACGGTGTGACCGTGGCGGGCGAAATTGCGGGCAATATTCGAACCCATGACGGCCAGGCCGGTGACGCCGATCTGAGCTCGGGGTGATTCGGTGCTAGTGGTTGACATACTTACAGCTTTCCCTCTCGGTCCGCGGCTGTGAAATCCTGCGCTGTGCGCAGCCGAAAACGGTGCGGCCGCGACGCGCGTGAACATCAGACCGTGCATACAAAACACGGATGCAGATCACTTTAATTGCAGTGACCTGCATCCGTCTCGATACAGCTTCCGGCACAGCCGGAAGGTTCTCAGTGTTCAGTTGTCGAGCCGCAGCTCAGCGCAGGTATTACCGCTGATCGCGCTTCGGGCCGTCGAATCCGTCATAGCTACGACGGTCGGTGCGGCTGCGGAAGCCGCCACCGCTGGTCGAGGCTGCACGGTTGTCGCCGCCGTCGCGGTTGCCCTGGTATCCACCGGAAGAGCGGTTGCCCTGGTAGCCGGTCGAGGGGCGGCTGTCGCGATCGCCGTACGAGCGGTTGTTGTCGCGGCTGCCCTGGTATCCACCACCGGACGAACGGTTGCCCTGGTATCCGCCGCGGCTCTCGCCGTCACGGCTTCCCTGGTATCCGCCCGAAGAGCGGTTGCCCTGGTAACCCGTCGACGGGCGGCTGTCGCGGTCTCCGTAGGACGGGCGGCTGTCGCGGTCTCCGTAGGACGGACGGCTGTCACGGTTGCCCTGGTAACCACCGCTGGAGCGATCACCCTGGTATCCACCGGAAGAGCGGTTGCCCTGGTAGCCGCCGGAAGAGCGGTTGCCCTGGTAGCCGCCACGGCTTCCGCCACGATCACCGAAGGAACGCTCGCCACGAGAAGAGCTCTCGCGCAAGGGTTCTCCGGTCGGCTTCTTGGCGCCGGTGATGCGAGCAAGTTCAGCAGAACCCGGGGTGACGGCAACGGCTGCGGCATTGACGCCGGCCATTCCGGTCAGACGCTTGAACTGACGCTTCTGGTTGGGCAGCACGATGGCGACAACGGTGCCCTTCTCGCCGGCGCGAGCGGTACGACCAGCGCGGTGCAGGTAGTCCTTGTGGTCGGCCGGGGGATCGACGTGAACGACGAGGTCGATGCCGTCGACGTGGATACCGCGCGCTGCAACGTCCGTTGCGACGAGGACCGGGGTGCGGCCGTTCTTGAAACGCTCGAGGACGCGGGTGCGCTGGTTCTGTGCCTTGCCGCCGTGAAGCGACTCGGCAGCGATGCCGACGGCGCGGAGGCGATCGGTGATTCCCTCGCAACCGAGCTTGGTGCGGGCGAACATGATGGTGCGTCCGTCGCGGGCACCGATCTCGGCGAGGACGGAATCCTTCTGCCCACGATCGACGAGGAGGACGTAGTGCTCCATCGTGTCGACGCTTGCGCGGCCGTCTTCGGTGGAGTGGGTGACGTGGTTGGCCAGGAACTGACGAACCAGCGACTGGACCTCACGGTCGAGGGTTGCCGAGAACAGCAGACGCTGTCCGTCTGCGGGGGTCTCGCCGAGGATCGAGCGAACCTCGGGCAGAAAGCCCATGTCCGCCATCTGATCGGCTTCGTCGAGTGCGGTGATTTCCACCGAGTCGAGGATGCAGGTGCCCTGACGCAGGTGATCGCCCAGGCGACCCGGCGTTGCGACGAGGACGTCTACGCCGCGGCGAAGCTGATCGACCTGCTTGGCGAACGGCGTTCCACCGACAGCGGGACGAACCGTGAGTCCGAGTGCGCCGGCGTAGGAGTTGAGGGAGTCGACCACCTGGAAAGCAAGCTCACGGGTGGGGACGAGCACGAGTGCGCGGGGACGCTTGGCGGCCGGGCGATCTTCGTGGCGTGAGAGGCGGGTCAGCATCGGCAGGCCGAAGGCGAGGGTCTTACCCGATCCGGTCTGTGCGCGGCCGAGAACGTTGGTTCCGGCGAGCGCGTCCGGGATGGACTGCGCCTGGATGGGGGACGGGACGGTGATGGAGTTGCGCGCCAATGCGGCAACAAGCTGCTCGGGCAGGCCGATCTCGGCGAAGGTGATACCCGGCTCGGTGGCGACTGCTTCTTCGGCAGCGGGGGTGTTGACGGTGGGGTCTTCGATGTTCTCGGAAGACGACATTTGGACAGCGTTGGTCACGCGGAAACCTCTCCGGACTACGGGCACGTCGCGGAGCGGAAGAAGCCATGCTGAAATACACGACACAGTTCGCAAAGGGACGAGCCAGGGCACATGTCACCTGGCAATCCGAACGCATACTGCGGGGAATTGGGCTGTGTGCCGTTATATGTTGACGGACCACGATGGTGGCCGTGGTCCACTCTACGCCACCGGGGACACCGAAGTCAGGTAGCCCCGCCTGTGACCTGCACTACTACACGGGGTTGCGCAGGTCAAGACTCAGTAAGCGTTGAAAAGCAGTCGAAGTTCGGTGAGCCAGGGCACAGCCACCGCAACCGTGGGAACAACGAGAATCGCGACCGCCCCGAGATACGCAAAAACTGCGATGCGGGGATCTGCATCGTCGGCCGAGAGGCGCTGCACTCGGATGAGCGTCGACGGGCCGCCCGCTGCCATCGCTCCGCGGGGTGCCGTCGATCCGGCACACGCGACAAGTGCCCGCGCGAGGGGAGTGGGACCGGTAGCCCGCACAGCTGAATCGTCGGCGAGCAACTCCACCAGCAGTTGTACCGATCCCAGAGCCGACTTGCTACGGACGAAACGGGGGAACGCGTGGTTGACGGCCGTGAAAGCCTCGAGGACCAGATCGTGACGAGCTCGCAGGTGTGAACGCTCGTGCGTCAGAATTGCTTTGACCTCGGCATGATCGAGGTTCTGCAGAGTGCCTTGACTGAGAACCACGCGTTGGCGCAGACCTGGCAGGCAGTATGCGATCGGTTCGTCCACGTCCAGCACCCGCAGATCGGGTGTGCGTTCCACCGACGCGGGCATGGCGCAGTCGTCGAGAAGGTCCACCAACACGCGGTGACGTGCACGGCGACGTCGGGTTCTCACAGCGACCTGGATTATCGAGAAGATCAGCTTCGCGCCGATCAGAAGCGTCAGGGCAAAAACAACCACGTACAGAATCCACAGCGGGAGCCCGAGTGCATCGATTTCGGCGGTCGGGGCCGTCGTCGGCCTACCGTCAGCGCCGGGAACGAGCAGCTGGCTGGCAATGGCCAGGCCCGAGCTGAATGCCGACAGCACCGCAGCAATTGCGACGGCTTGCCACAGAACCAACGCCGCGCGTGGAGCGCGGTAAGGCCACGTGGAGCGGCTCAGGAGTGCGGGAACCGGACCGGCCAGCAACAAGGCAAGCAGTCCGAAAACCAGTGCAGTAGTGGCGTTCATGTCCTACACATCATGCACGACGAAATCAGTTCGGCCTAGAAATTCCGGGCTGCGCAGCCTTTTTCGCGGACTCGCGCACCTCGAGGGCAGCGAGCGCTTCGCGGAGAGCATCGGCTTCGTCAGCATTGACCTGTCCCACGAAGTGGACGAGTGCCGCAGCGCGACCGCCGGACTCCGGAGCCTGGGCCAGAGCGTCGACCATCAGGCTCGCGACCAGTTCTTCGCGCTTGTTGACGGGAAGATAGCGATGGGCGCGATCGTCACGCTGCTGAATCACCAGATGCTTCTTCGCCAGGCGCTGCAGAACGGTCATTACCGTCGTGTACGCCAATTCGCGATGTGTCGCGAGTGCTTCATGCACCTGTCGCACAGTTTGCGGTTCCGATGTGGACCACAAATGATCCATCACCGCGCGTTCGAGTTCACCTAGACCTGCCATTCTTCGATTCTACGGACTTCCACGACGAAATACGTACTACTGGTAGTAGTAACCGCCTCGGTGGGGGTGTGGTATTGGCCATAGTGATCTGCGTGACGGTTACGGTGGTGTGAGACGACCGAAGTCCCGACAATGACGATGCCCGATAATTGCAAGCCAACAGTCGATCCGCAGAAAGTAGCCGCACGTAGATGACGATCGACAGTTCGCCGGGCACCGAAGAATCGACATCACGGGCGCGGGTAGTCACGCAGAAAGCTGCCGGCATCATCCGTTTCGGCATTCGCGACGCACCCTTGACGGTCGTCCTACTTCTCACCATGTGGATACTGGGCGCCGTAACCGGCAGCATCGTTCACGGACCGTCCCGCGATCTCGAGCACACGATCGGTGCGGGAATGGGCTCGATCCAGCACGGACATGTCTGGATTCCACTGAGCTCCGCGCTGTGGGCAGGAAACCTGCTCGGGTACATCGGCGCGAGCGTGCTCCTGATTGCGGTCGCTGCACCCCTCGAACGGCGGATGGGAACGATCAAGCTGGCGATCGCCGGCGCAAGCACTCAAATCTTGGGAGTTCTGCTCGGGCTCGGCTGGGCATCCTTCGTGAAAGTGTTCGACTCCAATTGGGGGTTCCGCCTCCATGTCGGCTCCGCTGTCGGCGCGAGCGCGTGGATCGTCGGCGCCGCGATGGCCGCCAGCTCGAACATGGGGACATTGTGGCGTCGCCGCATCCGCGTCGGAACCCTGGCTTTGACCATCACCTTGGCCCTGTTCAGTGGTCAGCTGCAAGATGTCATCCGATTCTTTGCCGCTGTGGTGGGTTTGGTCATCGGACAGTGGATCGTCGGACGATCGGCTCGCGGTGAACGCATCGCCGGGACACAGCGAGAGGGCCGCGTCCTGGTCGCCATCGTCGTCGCGGCAAGTGCGATCGGCCCGATGATCGCCGCGCTGTCCCCACAGGCGGTTGGCCCACTCGCCGTACTCCGCGATCTCTTCCGTGGTGTTCCCTGGACTGTCGCAGAAGTACGTGAGCTGTGCGCCGAATCCGCGTCGGATCCGGACTGCCGACGCGGCCTCCTCGAGCTGAGACTCTCGGGGATCGGGCCGACTCTGCTCTCGTTGATGCCGTCGATTTTTGTGCTGGTGTTGAGCGATGGGCTCCGTCGTGGCCGCAGATTCGCCTGGATTGCGACTGTCTGTGCTCAGGTCGTCTTACTCGTCCTCTCGATCGGGAACTTCGTCATCAGGTTCGTCGACGCAGTCGACAGTGACAGCTTGTTCTACGGAATCAGCGATCCGAACGTGTATCGAACTCTGGTGCCGTTCCTGACACCGCTCTTCGTGCTGATCCTGCTGATCGCCACACGTCGATACTTCGACGTCGCGGCCCCGGCCAAGACGTATCGACGTCTCGGTGCTGCGATCGTGACCTTGCTCGCGGTCCTCGCCGTGATCTACGTCGGCGGCGGAATGCTCGCCAGGCACGGGTTCGACCGCGAGCCCACGGTCACGATGCTGCTCGCGGACTTCCCACAGCGCCTTGTACCGCCGGTGTACCTGCAGTTGATCGACCCGCGCCTGCTTCCCGTGGACATCGAGTCGACGTTGCTCTTCGAGTGGACCGGCGTCGTGTTCTGGGGCGTTGCCGCCGTGTTGGTATTCGTGAGTTTCCTCAAGCCGGTCAAGACCGCCGATCCCAAAGCCGCCGAACGAGCGCGATCCATGTTGATCGCCGGTACCGGCAGCCCGTTGTCGTGGATGACGACGTGGAAGGGGAACACTTACTGGTTCAGCGCGGACGGTTCGAGTTACGTCGCGTATCGCGTCATCGCCGGCGTTGCTCTCACCACCGGTGATCCGGTCGGTCCTCCAGATCGCATGCGCGCGGCGATCGAGGGGTTCGCCGAGTTCGCGTCGTCGAACGGTTGGATTCCCTGCTTCTATTCCGTGACCGACGACGCCCGAACCATCACCGATTCGATGGGCTGGAGCGGTCTACAGGTCGCCGAGGAAACCGTGCTCGACCTGGGACAAGTCGCGTTCACAGGGAAGCGGTTCCAGGACGTGCGCACAGCACTGAACCGGGCGAAGAAGTCCGGTATCACCGCCGAGTGGATTTCCTTCCCTCATGCACCTCTCGCGATCAAGGATCAGATAGTCGCGATCTCGGAGGAGTGGGTAGCGGACAAGGGGATGCCCGAGATGGGATTCACCCTCGGCGGACTCGACGAGGTCGACGACGAACAAGTGCGATGCCTGATCGCGGTCGACGAGGATCGCACCGTGCACGGTGTCACGTCGTGGCTACCGGTGTACCGCGACGGCAAAGTCGTCGGGTGGACACTCGACTTCATGAGGCGACGCTCCGAAGGGTTCCGTCCCGCGATGGAGTTCCTCATCGCTTCCGCTGCACTGAAATTGGAGGAGGAGGGCGTCGAGTTCCTCAGTCTGTCCGGTGCACCGCTGGCAACAATCGCCGGTGACTCCGAGAGGAATGCGAACGAACCGGAGGCCACGACTTTCTCGGCGATGATGGACAGCGTGCTCGACCTACTCGGTCGCACCCTTGAACCGGTGTACGGATTTCGATCGCTGCTGGCCTTCAAATCGAAGTTCCAGCCGCGGTACGTGCCGATGCACATGACATTCGCCGATCCAGCCGCGTTGCCGAGCATCGGCAACGCGGTCGGACGGGCATACCTGCCGACCGTGACGATCGGTCAGGGATTCAAACTCGTTCGGACGATTCTGGGTCGCTGATTCGCGATCGTCACGCAGGCTTTGCCGGCCCGCCGACGGCACCGAACACGTGCCGGGTTCCGATCGGAACGATCAGCGGCCGATCCGAGACGGGATCGTCGATGACCGCAGCTTCGAGACCGAACACCTCGAGCAGAAGTTCCGCGGAAATGATGTCCTTGGGGACACCAGAAGCGACGACGGCGCCGTCGCGCATCACGATCAGATGATCGCTGTATCTGACCGCGAGATTGAGGTCGTGCAGAACCATCACCACGGTGCGCCCCATTTCCTCGTGGAGTTGATCCACCAGGTCGAGGACTTCCATCGAGTGCGCGAGGTCCAGATAGGTAGTCGGTTCGTCGAGAAGCAGGATGTCGGTTCCCTGGGCGAGAGCCATCGAGATCCAGGCTCGCTGACGCTGACCGCCGGACAATTGATCGACTGGCCGATCGGCGAGATCCGAGACACCGGTCAGCTCTAGTGCTTCGGCGACCTCGCCCTCGTCGTCCGCGGACCACTGCCTTATCCACGACTGGTGCGGGTGGCGCCCACGTGAGACCAAATCGGCGACGGTGAGCCCTTCCGGCGCAACAGGAGTCTGGGGGAGCATTCCGAGCACCCGCGCGACTTCCTTGGTCTTCATCGAACTGATCGCCTTGCCGTCGAGGATGACCGATCCACCCTTTGGCTTGAGCAGACGACCGAGCGCGCGCAAGAGCGTCGACTTGCCGCAACCGTTGGGTCCGATGACCGTCGTGATCACGCCGGTGGGGATCTCGAGATCGAGTCCGTCGACGATGATGCGATCCCCGTACCCGAGCGTCAGATTCTGCGCGACGAGACGCGAAGGAGCATCGGTGGACTGGGCGATGGTGGTCATGCTGTGACCTTCCGATTGTTACGAACCAACAGGTAGAGCAGGAACGGGCCGCCCAGTGCGGAAGTCACGATTCCGACGGGGAGTTCCACAGGCAGAATTGTTCGAGCGATGACGTCGCTGCCTACCACCAGTACAGCACCGGTCAGCGCGGAAGCCACGATGGGCGGGCCGGCGGAGCGCACCAGACGCATGGCGACCTGTGGCGCAGCCAGGGCGACAAAGCCGACCGGACCTGCTGCTGCGGTCGCGATGGCGGCCAGTGCCACGGCGGAAAGCAACAACTTGGCCTGTGATGATTGCAAGCGAACACCGAGTGAGGTTGCGTTGTCGTCGCCCAACCGCAGCGCTCCCATGGTGAACGATGCGATCACCGCGTAGCCGCCGACTACTGCGACGGCGATTGCGACCGGCCACATCTGATTCCAGGTGGCACCGTTGAGTGAACCGTTGAGCCACACCTGTGCGCGAGAAGCGTCGTTGATGTCCGCCGAGATGAGGAGCCATCCCGTCGCTGCCACCAGCATGGCGTTGATGCCGATACCGATCAGGATGAGGCGGAACCCCTCGACGCCCTTGCGCCACGCCAAGGCGTAGATCACCACTGCTGTCAGTAGGCCGCCGCAGAGTGCAGCCAACGGAATCCCCAGTGTGGCAAGCAGTCCCACGAACGAGCCACCCCCGCCGAGTACGATGAGTGCCACTGCGGCGGCACTCGATCCAGCCGTGATTCCGAGGATGTCGGGGCTGGCGAGGGCATTGCGCGCAATCGTCTGGGTGACCGCACCGGCAATGCCGAGTGCCATACCGATGAAGAGCGCGGTGAGCGACCGAGGAAGTCGAAGGTCGAAGACGATCAGGTTCTGTGTCTTGCTGCCATTGCCGAGCAGGACCGAAATGACATCGGGGATCGAGATCGGATAGTCGCCTCGCCCGATGTTGATGCAAAGCAGAAGGAACAGCGCAACTGCGAGGGCAATGCTCACCGACACCGCGAGTGGGCGGTAGACGAGCGAGAATCCACCGAGGCGGATCGACTTACGTGAGGGGACGGTCCGGGGGAGTACCCGGAGTTCCTGCTTGAGCGTCACAGACTTGCCAACTTCCTGCGGCGTACGAGAGCGATGAAGAACGGAGCGCCGAACAGGGCCAAGATGATGCCGACCTGCAACTCACCAGGGCGCACGACCACGCGGCCGATGATGTCCGCGGTGATCAACATGACCGCGCCGAGTAAGCCCG
Organism: Rhodococcus sp. APC 3903; assembly: GCF_030407755.1. Classification (NCBI taxonomy): domain Bacteria; kingdom Bacillati; phylum Actinomycetota; class Actinomycetes; order Mycobacteriales; family Nocardiaceae; genus Rhodococcus; species Rhodococcus sp. APC 3903. Next base: position 136,646 of record NZ_JASDCV010000005.1, on the reverse strand, counting down.
CGTACGGGACCAGCCAGCGGTAGTCGGGTCCGGTGATGGCCCGGGCCACGTGAGGGACCACCAAACCGATGAACGCGATCGGACCACATGCCGCGGTGGCGGCGCCGGTCAGCAGGGTGATCGCGACGATGCCGAGTGTGCGACTGAACGCGATGTTAGTTCCCAGTGCTTTTGCGACGTCTTCACCCAGGCTGAGGACGTTGAGTCCCGGCGTACTTGCCAAGGCGATGACCAATCCGAGTATCAGGAACGGCAGGACCTGCCAGAGGACGTCGAACCCGCGACCGGACACCGACCCGACAACCCAGAAACGGTAGGCGTCCAGGCTCGTCTGGTCGAGGATTATCACGGCGTTGGTCATGGCTTGCAGGAAGAATGCGACGGCCGCGCCCGCCAGAGCCAGACTCAGAGGACTTGCGCCGCCGTTTCCGATGGAAGACAAGCCGAAAACGACGATGCTGGCGACGAAGGATCCTGCGAACGCGAACCAGAGGTACTGACTCGGCGCCGTAAAGCCGAAGAGGTAGATCGCCATGACCACGAAGAACGCCGCGCCTGCGTTGAGGCCGAGTAGACCGGCATCCGCCAACGGGTTGCGCGTGTGTCCCTGAATCAAGGCACCGGCGATACCGAGTGCAATTCCGACAACAAGACCCAAAATCGTTCGTGGGGCGCGCAACGTCCGCACGATGATGTCCGTTTGAGTTCCGTCCGAATTGAAGAGCGCGTGGAAGATCTCGGCGAACGTCAGTGGACGAGCACCCACCGCGATACTCGCGAGCATCACAAGCGCGAGCAGCACGGTGAGGACCGCGAGTCCGATCAGGCGGCGCCGGCGAGTTGCACCGACACTGTTGTCGCGTGCGAGTTCTTCGAAGCCCTCGTCGCGGGCCGTGCTTTCTCGGACCACCTCGATGCCGCTTCGGTCGAACGGTCTGCGCAGAGCCCGGCGGACACCGATGGGCTGTTTGGTGGTCGCGTCACGCGTGACCAGGCCAACCCATCCCTTCCCCGAGGTCCGACCGGTGGCCCCCTCACGGAATCCGAGGTTCCACACAAGCAGACCGACGGCGATCGCTATTGCTGTCCCGCCGAAGACTGCTCGATCGGCCTCGCCGCCACCGTTGTCGTCACGGAGCGACTGGACGATGTACCAGCCGACGATCAACGGAAGTAGGAACACCGCCGCGTCGAAAAGTCCAGCCAGGACACGCATTCGGACAGGAGCGGGGCCGCGCGGCACGATGCGCCGTCCGTACGTCTCGCTGGGTCCTCGGGGATGTCCGTTCCCGAGAGATTTGATCATCGTCACTGGCGGTTCGAGCTCCTGGTCTTGGTGCGCAGGGAATTCGCATCTTAGGTTACGGAACCCTATGCGGGTGCGCTTCCTGCGGGGGACGTTCCTGTGAATATGCGGTGCCCAGCGTCACAGTTCTTTACTCTTGAATTATGGTGAGGCTAACCTACATTAAGAACCACAAGACAACTTCGGCCGATTGGAGTGCACGGTGACCATCACCTTGACCACCCAGCATGCGGATGTTCGTGAATTCGAACTCCGGTCGAACGCATTGAGCCGCACCAGCGTTCGCCTACGAGCACTCAACCCTGACTATCCGCGCGTCTACGCGGTTGCCGCCATGGCGGGCGAAGGTAAACGGCGTTGGTGGCAACTGAGCGAGGGCCTGTGCGGGGATCGGGTGCATCAGATGTTCGCCCGTTCACTTCAAGATCTCGACAGCGCCGAAGCTGCGGCGATCCAGGTTGCAACGTCACTTATTCATGCCGTGGTCGGCAGGGTGGCCGCGTCGATCGTCTCCGAGGGGTCCGCATGGGACCCGGGGCTCGAGAACCTGTTCATCCACATGGACAGCGACGGCGGAATCGACTGGGCCGGCGTGGTCGACGAAACGCTGCGCGTTGCGCCCAACGGACGGGAGTCCGGCAGTGACGGTGTCGTCGACATGCCATGTGAAGAAGCGCTCCTTGTCTGGACCGCGCACCGTTGCCTGACTTCACTCCGAGCGATCTATGACGCCGTCGCCAGGTGTGCGCCCGTCGACCAGTTCAGATTCTGGGGCCTGGTAGGGGAGTCGATCCTGGGTGCAGCGGCCTACGTCCCCATCTTGGCCGGTGAGGGCGAATCGGCCGCTCAGCGTCGAGGGCAGGGACTGCTGGACGCCTTTGTCGCCGCCGGGCTGCCGGTTCGTGCGCGCCGCAAGGTCTCGCTACGCCCTCGTTGGAACCAGTTCGACGAAGGGCTTGCTAAATTAGGTCAGCCTTGCCTATGATTATGGAACACCTCGCAGAGAGCTACACGACGCGAGAGTGACGAAACTGCCGGACCGCGCCGGAGTCCTGAGGGCTGCAGAGACTCCCGGTCCTTCCCACGGCGGGTTTCCCATCGAATGATGGGAACCCCGCCGGTTCTTTTTCCAGACCTGATTCCAAGCTCGAGTTACCTCTCGTGTAATCAGGTAGGGAGTGGCAGCCACACCGGCGCCAGAGAATCACAGATGGAGATGGCATGGTCGACACTGCTGAGACCGCAGAGATGATGAAACGGCTCGGGACGGGCTTCGACGCCACCATCGGCCTGGAATACACCGAACTGAGCCCAGACCGTGTGAGGGCGCAATGGACGGTCAAGCCCACGCTGCACCAGCCCGCCGGGATACAGCACGGGGGTGTGTACTGCTCGGTGGTGGAGTCTCTCGCCAGCGTCGGTGGCACCGTGTGGCTGGGCGAGCGAGGACACGTAGTCGGAGTCAACAACAACACCGACTTCCTGCGCGCAACGCGGGAGGGCACTCTCACCGCTGAAGCCACCCCGATTCATCGCGGACGCACCCAGCAACTCTGGGAAGTTCGCATCACCGACGAGAACGGCCGACTCGTTTCCAAGGGGCAGGTTCGCCTCGCGAACATCACCGAGGTGGCGAAGATCGGAAACTGACCACGCGGCAGTCGATCAAATGACGAAGGGCGGCTGTGGAGTTGAACTCCACAGCCGCCCTTCGTTATTCGCCCAGGTGCTGATCGATCAGCCGGCGGCCTTCTGCTGCTTGCCGGCAGCCTTCTTGGCTTCGCCATTCGAAGTGCTGCCGGACTCCGTCGCTTCCTTGTTCTTCTTCTCCAACTCGCCCATCGCGTTTCGCGCGAAGACCTGCTGCTCGGTGGACGCCATCTGAGCACGGCCGCGCCCGAAGAACGTCACTGCCCACGACAAGAGCGTCGAGGCGCGTGAACGGAATCCGACGAGGTACAGGAGGTGAATTGCCAACCAGGCAACCCACCCGATGAACCCGCTGATCTCGAGCTTGCCCACCTTGGCTACCGCGCTGAAGCGCGAGATCGTCGCCATACTGCCCTTGTCGAAGTACTTGAACGGAACTCGTTCCGACGGGGACTTTCCATCCAGTGACGCTTTGATCTGCTTGGCCGCGTACTTGCCGCCCTGCATGGCAACCTGAGCCAGTCCGGGAAGCTTGTCGAGCGACATCATGTCGCCGATGACGAAGACGTTGGGGTGCCCGGGAAGCGACAGGTCAGGATTGACCATCACTCGGCCGGCGCGGTCGGTTTCTCCGCCGCTTTGCTCTGCAAGCTGCTTGCCGAGGGGGCTGGCCTGCACGCCGGCGGACCAGACCTTGCACTGTGACTCGATGCGGCGAAGCGTGCCGTCCTTTTCCTTGATGATCAGACCGTCGTTGTCGACGTCGGTGACCATTGCGTCGAGCTGGATCTCGACGCCGAGCTTCTCGAGCGTCTCGGCAGCCTTGCGGCTGAGCTTCCCGCCGTACACGGGCAACACGGCAGGGGCGCCGTCGAGGAGCACGACGCGCGCTTCACGAGGATCGATCTTGCGGAAGGCGCCGTCCAGCGTTCGACGGGAAAGCTCGGCGATCTGCCCGGCCAATTCCACCCCGGTGGGGCCGGCGCCGACCACGACGAAGGTGAGCAAGCGCGCGCGCTCGGCGGGATCGTCCGACAGTTCGGCCTGTTCGAAGGCCCCGAGGATTCGTCCGCGCAGTTCGAGGGCGTCGTCGATCGTTTTCATTCCGGGGGCGAACTCCGCGAACTGATCGTTGCCGAAGTACGACTGACCGGCACCTGCTGCCACGATCAGACTGTCGAACGGCGTAACCGTGACGCGTTCGAGCAGACGCGAGGTCACGGTCTGATTCTCGAGATCAATGGTCTCGACCTCACCGAGCAACACCTGGGCGTTCTTCTGCTTGCGCAGCACCAGTCTCGTGGCGGGAGCGATGTCACCGACCGAGAGGATGCCGGTCGCAACCTGATAGAGGAGCGGCTGAAACAGATGGTGGGTTGTACGCGCGATCATCGTGATGTCGGCATCGGCTTTTTTGAGAGCCTGAGTGCCGAACAATCCTCCGAAGCCGGAACCGATCACCACTACGCGGTGGCGGTGCGGTTCAACCGACTGGATGCTCATTCCGTACTCCTCGAGTTCTAGGCGACAGTCCTACGGTAGTCCCACCGCGGCCGAGCTTCTCTGCGAGCAGTCCGACGCGCGCCGGTGTGTCCGAATCGATCAAGCAGCCTCCGGCGGCGATCACCCCGAGACGCGTGTGATCGTCGCGCCGGGGGTGTTCACCACTTTGTCGAGGTGTCAGCTACTGGCGGACCGACAAAATGAACAGTGCGATGCACCCGCCGACGAAAACCAGGATCGACAGAGCCACCGAGGCATACCCGACACCCACTCCAATTGCTGCCCAGTCCATGTGCCCAACCTCTCTTACGGTGCGATCCGGGATTCAGATCACATCTGCCTGAAGACATCAGACCCTATTTGTCCCCACTTCCGAAACCCGGCACGCCCAACCATTGACATGCAAGCAAATGCTTGCATATCGTGAAGTTGTGAACGACCGGATGAATGCAGCCTTCAAAGCACTTGCCGATCCCACGCGAAGACTTCTGCTGGACCGCCTGTTCGTAGCCAACGGGCAGTCGCTCGGTGAGCTGTGCGAGAGCCTCGAGATGAGTCGCCAAGCTGTCACGCAACACCTCACGGCGCTCGAGGATGCAAATCTGATCAGCACGGTACGGCAGGGGAGAACGAAACTTCACTATCTCAATCCCGTTGCGCTCGAGGAGATTCGAGAGCGATGGATCAACAAGTTCGAGGTACCGCGCCTGCATGCGCTCAGTGCCGTCAAAAAACTCGCGGAGGAAGCCATGACCGACAAGCCCAGTTTTGTATATGTCACCTACATCGCCAGTACGGCCGAGAACGTCTGGAAAGCACTCACGGACGCGGGGGCCACTGCAGAGTATTGGGGACACAGCAACGTCTCCGACTGGCAGCCGGGATCGACGTGGGAGCACCGCCGGATCGACGGTTCGAACATCGCGGATGTAGTCGGCACCGTAGTCGAAAGCAGCCCACCGTCGAGGTTGGTCACCACCTGGGCTGATCCGAACGGTGAACCGGGCGTCGATATCTCGCGGGTGAGTTTCGACATCGAAGCCTTCGGCGCGATCGTGCGATTGACCGTCAAGCACACCGATTTAGCGGACGAATCGGCTCGCATGGAGGTAGCGGGCGGATGGTCGGCGGTGCTGTCGAATCTGAAGTCCTACCTCGAGACCGGAAATACTCTTCCGGTGGCGCCGTGGGAGATGCCGGTTGGTTGACGGTTGTCGACCGGGACAAACGAGTCCCCTGAACAGGAGGAGATCGCCGTACTTCTGTCCGAACAGTCGGCGCAGTCCGGACTCAAATTCGCATACCCGTCAAATATCGGCGCGTTCAGTCTGTAAAGTTGCCGGAAGGATGCTAGCGTTTTGCCCGACATCGAGTGAGGACGACCTCGCCTCGGACGCATGGGAGAAACGCTATGGGCGGCGACGCTTTTCAGAATGTTCCGGTTGATCGACGCAAGTTCGTCAAGACAGTTCTAGCGGCCTCGGCGGTAACTGTTCCGGTCGTGACGTCGATCAGCCTCGGTGGTGCGGCACCGGCCTTCGCGGCCGGTGACACGCCGAACCTCTCCGGAGCTCCTACTCGAGGCCAGCAGAATCCGAATCAACCAGGAGGCGAGCAACCAGGCGGGAATCAGCCCGGTGGTAATACTCCGGGAGGGAATCAGCCGGGCGGAAACGAGCCGGGCAACCCCGGATCGTCGGGAAGTTCGGGATCGTCAGGAAGTTCGGGTAGTTCCGGGAGTTCGGGATCGTCTGGAAGTTCCACAGGTTCCGGATCAACCGGTAGCTCGTCAGGTTCGGGTGGAACGACGACCGCCAAGCCCACCGGGCCGACGGAGCCGACAGAGCCGACCGTCCCAACTGTCCCAACTGTGCCGACCACTCGCACCGAGCCGACGTTCCCAACCAGCCCGACCAAGCCGACAGATCCCACGGAACCTGCGTAACCGACGTAATCGATACAACGCCACGGGTTCCCAGGGAGCACACCGATGCCCGAGTTCGACGAAGCCCTGCACCGCGCTCTGAAGAAGCTTCAGAGCGCGGTGCCAGTACAGGTGAAAGAAACTCCGCCGCACGGAGAATCTGCCGACCTCACCATTGCAATCGCGACCTACGACGATTTCGACGGCGCATACTTCACGATCCACTCGATCTTGGTCCATCATCGCGAGATTCTGGACAGAGTCGAATTCGTCTTGTTGGACAACAACCCCGAGGGGTTGCCGGCGCCGATGCTCGAATCGTTTGCCGGTTACATCGATCGGTTCCGCTACATCCCGTTCACCGACGTTCGATCGACTGCGGTGCGGGACGTCCTGTTCCGCAAGGCCACCGGAAAGTATGTCCTGGTCCTCGACTCCCACGTGATCCTGGCACCGGGATCGTTGTCGGCGTTGCTGGCGTATTTCGATGCAAATCCGGAAACTGACGATCTGATCCAGGGACCGATGCTCTCCCAGGATTCCTCGCACATCGCGGCCACCCACATGGACCCCAAGTGGCGCAACGGAATGTTCGGCTCCTGGGGAGTTGATCCGCGAGCGAAGCAACACCCTGACGTGCCTTTCGAGATCATCATGCAGGGCCTCGGCTCATTTGCCTGCAGGCGTGAGGCGTGGCCGGGATTGAACTCGCACTTCACCGGATTCGGCGGTGAGGAGGGATACATCCACGAGAAGTTCCGGATCAACGGCGGAAAGGTCGTCTGCCTTCCGACATTTGGTTGGCACCATCGATTCGAGCGCCCGGCGGGTGTCCCGTATCGAATAAATTGGGAAGATCGCGTTCACAATTACCTGCTCGGTTGGAGTGAGGTCGGATGGGATCTCGACTCACTCCATCGTCAGTTCTCCAGGTACCTCGGTGATTCGTATCCCGAGATTCGTCGCCGTGCCGAACTGAGCGTCCAGCGACCCGAGTTGGTCTTCGGCGGGGTGATCGTTCTCAGCGACGACGGCCGAGTAGCTCCGTGGCGTTCATGCCTGGCGGAGGCCGAGTCGATCGAACTGACCGTTCACCGTGCCATTCCGGCGGAGGACGACGGTCCGGATGGGTGGAGGACGGCCTCAGCGTTCGTCGCCGGACTCGACAAGGCGATTCTGCTGGGCTGGAAGTCGGTGGTCTTCCTGGACGAGGCTCGCGTGATCGAACCCGCGGTTATGTACAAGCTGCGGAACATAACAGACGACCTCCCCGCCGAAGCCGATGCGGCCGTCATCCACGCACACGGCGAAGACCTGGTCGGGGCTGCACTGATTGTTCGCGCCGCGGCATACCGAACCTTGCGAGACGAACTCTCTCGGAGCATGGACGGACCCGTGCGGCCCGACTTTTCACTGGCGACCTATCTGCTCGAGCGGGGCGCAGTCGACGTTGTGCTCGATCGCCCACTGTCGCCTGCCCGAGTAGCGGGAGAACCCACCCCGGCTGTCGAGGATTCGAAGTCGGACCTCGGTGTTGTCGTCGTGAATCTTGACCTCGATATTGACAGATGGAAGGCGTCCTGGCATCGATTCATTCGCTTACCGCGCGTAACAGCGGTGGAGAGAGAATCAGCTTTCGAGGACGTGATGAATCAGGAAGCGGCCTTTGCCGTCTCGTGGCGTCGCGCGGTTTCTCGGGCGACCGAGAAGAGCAGGGATTCGGTCCTCATTGCAGCTGACGACGTGAGTTTGCTGGATGCGGCTGCGTCGATCCTGGACCACGCACGTGAAGAGCTCGATCACCGCGATTGGGATGTCGTCCAACTCGGACACGACGCGAAATCGGCCGACGGAGCGCTGATCGACGGTTCGGCGCTCTTGCGCACCAGTCCCGAGAACCGTGGAGTTCACGCCGTCCTCGTTCATTCGCGCGCCTTCGAGCGAATTCTGGACGCGATTGCGGATCCGGAGGCAGACCCTGAAGCATTCGAAAAATGGGCGGGCCACTACCAAACTTTGGGCGACTACCTGGTGGATGCGAACGCCGGGGGAGCGCTCACGTGTCTGACGCTCGCACCCGGCATCGCCTCCACACGCAGCCTGATTCGTTCGGGCGCAATCGAATCCGAATACTCACGACGCTTCTCGCTCTGACACCACCCCCAACACATATAGCTCACCACAAATATCGGACTCGTTGGAACAAGGAGATATCTTGACGGAACTACTCGAAGACGCGAGGCCTCAGCGCTCACAGACGGTGGAGTGCAATGATCTCACCGACGGTGTCGTGCTGTACGACAGTTCCAGCGAGGTTGCCCATCACCTCAACCCCGTCGCGACTTTGGTGTGGGAACTGTGTGACGGCCGGACCGTCAGTGACATTGTCCAGGCGGTGTCGGAGGTACTCGAGATCCCTGACCATGACGCGGAGTCGGTAGTCAGCGAGACCTATGGACAGCTGAGCGCCTCGCGTCTGCTGGTGTGAGAATCCCGTGACAGGCAGCCATGTACCACAATTCCGAACGCACTACCTGTGGGTTGATGCGATCGTGCGCGGCCCTGCCATACCCGAACTCGGTGTCATCGAGCATCGAATTGCCAGCCCCTGGCCCGCGGACCACAACGTCGAAGTTCGGATTCAGCGGAATCGATCGACGTTCGGTCGCTGGGACGCCACCATCGACTCGAGCATCGGAGGCAGAAAGGAACCGCTGATCGGTCTCGACGGACTCCACCTCGCGGAGAACGTTTACCGCACTGTGCACCGGGATGTCATGACGGCCGCAGATAACGAACTGTGGACACGCCTGCATGCCGCTCTGGTCGACTGCAACGGTGTGAGAGTGGCGATCGCCGGGCACTCCGGGGCGGGTAAAACCACCTTGGCGCTTGCCCTTGCCTTACGGGGTGCACAACTGCGAACTGACGAAGGGGTCTTCATTCGCGGTACCGAAGCGGTGGGCTTGCCGCGCCGGGTCCACCTCAAAGCCGGTACGTTCGACGTTCTGCCGGACATCAAGGCGCACGATTCGCTGTATCTCCCGTATACCCCTTCGGTGTGGGCACTGGACCCGTCGACATTGCCCGCTACTCCCAACGTCGATTCGGCGGTTCGCGGAATCGATCTGGTGCTGATTCTCGATAAATGGGACGGGGGTCCTACTCGTATCGCGCCGATGCCCGCACCCCAGGCGATACAGTCGCTGGCCGAGCAATCCGCGTTGTGGTCCGACAATCACGGTCTGACCCTGAGAAACATCGCTGCCCTGCTCTCGAATGCCCCGTGCTACAGAATGATCCGGCACCACGGCGACACCGGCGCCGACGCCGTGGAGGAACTGGTGGCGTCATGCGTGACACCCGGTACCTGATTTCGATGTTGGAAGCCAAGCACGGGGCCGACGTCATCCGTTCGTGTTCGCAGCGGGATTGGCCGCGAGTCATCGACGTCGCCGCCAGGCACAAGGTGCTGCCGCTGCTGGCCGCCCGCGCAGTCGATGCCGGCTTCGCATCGGTCCTGCCGGCGAGTTTCGCCGAAATGCTGTCGGAATCCGCAGCTAGCGCGTCGAGTCCGGAATTGACGCTGAGCCTTGTCCATCACCGAAACGCGCTTCGTATCGCGGACCTCGATGCGCAGCGCGTAGAACTGCAAGAGTTTTTACACAGCAGCGGATTTCCGACTGTCGCGCTGAAAGGTGCTGCCCTTCTCGAGCGAAGAATCTGGCCGAACCCGGCGGCACGACGGATGACGGACATCGACCTCTTGGTCGTAGATCCCGCACACGCCGTTCCAGCCAACGACGCGATCATCGACTTCGGATATCGAATGGTTCGCCCGGACGAGGTGGCGGGGGATTCCATCGATCACGACGATCATCAGGAACCAGCGCTCCTTCGCGACGACCGTCACGGCTCCGTCGAAATCCATTCACACTTGCTTCCGCGGTTCGCCCGTCACGCGTTGACCCGCGAGTCCGTGGTCCGAGGACTCGGCGCGGAGACCGAAGGATCCAGGCTTGCCCTTTCCGATGTCACGCTTCATGTCATCGCTCACGCGCGGCTTGCCGATCGCGCCTTGATTCGCGCCGATCTGGCGTTGAACAGCGTCTTCGACGTGGGGTACCTGTTCGCCTCCGAGCCGTCACTCCCGGCGGTCCTCGCGCGACGCCGATTGCCACGCGATGTCCGTCGGGCGGTGAACGTCCACTGGGCTGCGGTGGAATCGATCTTCGGAGTGAGTACCGGGGTGACGACCACCTCGGCGCGTTGGTGGTGGCAATGCACGCTGTGGTTGGCCGATCGCCCACGCCTGCACTCGCTCTACCGCGATCTGGTCATGGTGCCGCTCTTTCTCGACCGTGATCGGCTTTCCATCCGGGACGGACGCGACCTACGTGGATGGGGCTTGGCACGCGCACGCGTGTCTCACTTCGTCCGTCGTGCGAGGACTGCCGTCGAAGATGCCGGGGTAGCAGCGTGAAAGTACTGATCACCGGCGGAGCGGGATTCATCGGAAGCACCGTGGCGTCGAAGTGCGTCGACGCCGGGATCGATGTCGTGATTCTCGACAACCTGCTGACCGGCCGTGCCGAATTTGCGCACAGATTCCCGTTCTACTGCGGCGACATCGCGGACGAGAAACTGCTCGACAAGATATTCGCAGATCATCCTGATATCGATGCCACAGTTCACTGTGCGGCCTTGATCGTGGTCGGAGATTCCGTGAGTAGCCCGGCGCGGTACTACGAGAACAACGTATCCAAGTCACTGACACTGGTATCGAGTGTCCTTCGGAACGGCTGTGAGCGCTTCTTGTTCAGTTCCTCTGCTGCGGTGTACGCGCCGAGCGACGGTGGGTGTGTCGACGAACATTGGCGGATCGCACCGCAGAGTCCCTACGCGCACAGCAAGGCTCAGTTCGAAACGATGCTTGACGACATCGTGGCGGCCACAGGATTATCGGCAATATCTACGCTACTTCAACCCTGTCGGGGCAGACCCGGAGCTGCGAAGCGGACCAGCGTCGGCACGCCCGACCCACGCACTCGGAAAGCTGTTCGAATCATATTCGACAGGAACGCCTTTCAGGGTTACGGGGACGGATTGGCCGACGCGCGACGGATCGGGAGTGCGTGACTACGTTCATGTCTGGGACCTTGCAGACGCTCATGTTCGAGCACTCGAAAGGTTCGACCGGGTCACCGCTGATTCATCACGCATGACTGTGGTCAACTTGGGCAGCGGGCGGGGGACGACGGTGTGGGAATTGGTACACACATTCGAGAACGTGCTCGGCGAAGACATCGACGTGGTCGCTGCCGACCGACGCACCGGTGACACTGCCGGCGCCTATGCGTCGAACGATCGTGCGTTACGACTACTCGGGTGGGTTCCGACGTTCACCCTGGAACAGGGGATCGAGGACACTGCACGGTGGCTGGCCGTACGGGCGCACCGGCTGAATTCTGCGCCGATGAGCGTCAGCTTGGTGGCTCGCCCTCGACGGTGATGTTGTTGCTTCGTAGCCAGAATGTGGCGTCCGGATCCCACCCGGCGAGCACGGTGGCCCCCGAGTTGGCCGACAACGGGATCGCGATGCCTGGCGTGGTCAGATAGGCCATCAAGGTCAAGTGGATGGCGTCGTAATCTGCGGCGACCGAAACCCAGTCCGGAATGAACCAGTCACGGTATTCACCGGTCGTGTCGTACCAAACGGAGCGACGTGAAGCGGGCACTGGCAGGGGATAGGTATCGACCAGATTCGCCCAGTCCTGCGGACCGGTGATCTCGTAGATGCGGGGCGCGCCGTAGATCCTTACCGGCTGCACCCGCGCCTCGTTCGAGGAGCTGTCTTCTTCGAGAAACACCCCGAGGGCCCCGATACCGTCGCGGGCCCTGGTTGTTTCGGTTGTGCCGTTGGCAAAAGGGGTAGACCACCATTCGCCTCCGATGTTGCGGTCCGGATCTTCGATCTGGTATTCCAGAAACTGACGTTCGTTGTCGAGTGCCTCAGCACGCCACTGTTCGAGGCCGTCCTCTGCACGGTAAATCCGCAAGGGTAGGTCCGACCAGCCGTAAATAGGGTTTCGCTTTTCAACCAGATTCTGGTTCAGGCGGTCGATCGGCTCGGTCCACCAGGCGGCGTGTGGCGAGTCGAGTAGTGCTCCGGCAATCGGTCGCAGCGCCGCTGCGACATCCGGCCGGACGAAGATCAGGTCTTCTTCGTCCGGCGGCTCCCAGTAGCGTGCGCAATCTACGGCATACGCAAGACAGTGCAGAATCTCGAGTTCGGACATCTCGGCGATTGCCCGGATATCAACAGCGCCGAGAACTTCGAGCGCATGTTCCGGCGATTGAGGCCAGTGTCCACCGGAGTTGCTTGCGCTGGCGCGGCACGCGTGCCCGACGTTCGCACAGAAGCGACGGCCACGTGGTGAACCGAGGACGAGTGCAACGGAATCCATGTGGGTAAAGCTAGCGGTCAGGCTGACGGGGGACGTTCGAATAACCATTACTTGACATAATGTAGATTATCGGCAAATTGTCGACCTGGCGATATCGGCTCATGATCCGTTTCCTGCGTCGTTGATCCGTAGATGTATCTGTCGACCATTCGCGTGCTTCCGGCCCGTACTTCCGGTCTGAACCGCTGGACGCATTGTGTGAGCTGATCATCTTGGCGTGCCCGTCGTCGGACAACCAAACGTCGATCGCCGTCCGACCCCGGCCGGCCACCGAGCAACCCTGCCGCTCAGGTGTCCAGGCCGCGCGGCAGGCCGCCTGACGCGGGTTGATGTTGATGGATGAGTCTCGTCCACTCCCAGCCACCCCGCCCCAATTCGTCACTGTGACGTATTGGGGACGACAGCCTGCCGAGCGGGTGCAGTTCCATTGTCATCGCCACGGACTACTATCGCCGCATGTGTTTTATTTCGACCGGCCGCTTCGAATGATCAGTGGCCGCGATGAGTGACACACCCAAGGTCGTGCACCGCTGGCTTGCAGTGCCAGACCAGTTCGACCGATTCACGCGATTCTTGCGCGACAACGGAATTCTGATGCCGACTCGGATAGGCATCGGCATATTGGTTTTCCTCCTGGGAGTCACGATTCTGCTGAAGCGCCTGGGCACCCATTCGGTACAGACCATCGGATTTCCGTTGGACGTCGTCATCGCAGTGCTCGTGATGATCGGCGGAACAGCGCTGCCGTTCACTGCGACGACCCGGGAACGGTCGTACCTTTTCGTCATCGCGGGCGACCTCGCTGTTGCGGTGATCGTGCTGGCGGAGGCCAATCCGGATCAAAGGCTGCTGGGGTGCCTCGTCTTCGGACTCGTCGGCTCGTACATAGCGTTCTTTCACAATCTTCGAGCGCAGCTGTGGCACCTGCTGTTTTCCGGGGCGGTCATCGTTATCGCCAGCATTGGCGTGTTCACCGATGTACCTTCCGGCCTCTCAGACGTCCTGGGCCGCATTGCCTTTGCCATCCCTGTCATCACCGTCATACCGGTGGTCACTCAGATCGCTCTGGCGCTCCTGAGCAACGACGCTCAAAGCTCCGAACTCGATCCGTTGACGGACCTGCTGAATCGGCGCGGACTCTCACGGCGGACTTCCGAACTCCTGCAAGCGAAATCCAGCCTCGACCAGTCCTTGCTGGTGGTGGTGATCGACATCGACAATTTCAAACACTTCAACGACACCTACGGTCACGACGTCGGCGACCGCGTCATCCTGCGCACGGCGTATCGACTCCACGACTGGGCCAGATCGGACGCAGCGATCGCTCGTATCGGCGGTGACGAGTTCGTCGTCGTTCAGATCATGCCGTTGCCGTACGTCGGCGACTTGCTCGCACGGATCGCCCCCATCATGAACTCCCCTACGGGCGAACCACTCTCGACGACAAGCATCGGCATAGCCATACACAACGGCGGCTGGCCAGACGTGCAAGCAGCAGAAAGTGGCGTTCACGATCTACATCGCCTAGCCGATTCGGCGATGTACGAAAGCAAGAGGATGGGTGGAAATCACGTCCACTCCATCGTTCTCACCGATCAACAGCCACAACAGTCAGGCGGTCGGTCAGTCGTCTGATTCTTCGATCAGATGCATCGCGGCTTCCTCCGCCGACGCTGCGCCGCCGTCGATTCCGACGTCTCCGGCAATGAGTTCGCTTTCCTCGTCCTCGTATCGGCCCTCGTCTTCGGCAACGAGACGCCCGACGCGGCGATTTCCGACTTCGTCACCGTTCGGGAATTCTTCTTCCCGTTCGAATTCGTCGGCATCTGCCGGATCCTTCAGGGGATCTCCCAGTGACGCGTACGGATCAGGTTCTTCCTCGGCCAGGCGCTCGTCGAGGGTCTCCCCTGCCGATTCTTCACTGCCGGTCAACCCGTGGGCGTCCAGGCCCAATGGGCGTTCCGGTGGTGAGATTCCCTCGTCGAGAATGTCGTCCACGCCTCGATCGATCAGGGTGTCTTCGGGTTGAAGCTGGTCGTCGGGATCGAGACTGTAATCGCCATTGCCGGCCGCGCCGGTGTCATCCGTGTCGCTCATACGATCAACGATGCCACGGGCACACCGAGTTGGCCATGTGCCGCGCCTGCTCGATACATCACTCCGGAGACATTCAGCACGAACGCGGGGCCGGCACTCCGTCGAACCGGTCCTGCAGGTACTCGAACGCGGTGGGCAGGCCGAGGACCGCAGTGGTGAGGTGGTCCGGGCTGGGGAACAGCTGAGATTGAACCGTGGCTCCGGCGGCGCAGTACCGAGAAATCGTGTTGACCACCGAATCGATGGGGATAAGGACGTCGTCGGGGGTGTGCCATTCGAATACCGGGGCAGTCGGCACACCCGGATAGAGTTCGACGCTGTTGTCGTCCATAACCTTTCGCACTTCGGGGCTGGACAACAGGGAAGTCGACGTCGACACCTGGGAAGCGCTGCGTCCTGCGCCAACTCTCAGGATGTCGTTGGTGCACGCGTTGGTGAGTTCGGTCCGCATCGACCGACCGAGGTCGTTGAGTTGATTACTCAGCGGAAGAAGATCGGGGTACTCGCGTTCGAGGCCCATTGCGGCGGCGAACGCGAGGCCGAATGCCGGGTGCGGATCCTGTCCGAGGCCGTTGGCCATCTTGGACAGATTCATCGGAACGCCGCCCTCGGCTACACCGACGAGGTTGACCTCGGGTGCGTAGCTCGGGGCCAGTGCGGCCGCCCACGCGGTGGCCATGCCGCCGCCGGAGTAGCCGGCAATACCGACTGGGCTGGCGCCACTACGCAATTCGGGGATTTTCTGAACGGCGCGGATACCGTCGAGCGTGATCTGTCCGCCCAGGCGCGCGGCGCCGTAGGCGCTGTTGGGTCCGAGATGGTCAGGAAGGGCAATGGTCCATCCACGTTGAAGCGCGACGTTGAGGATGGGCGCTTCACGGATGACGATGTTGGGATCCGATGCGTAAAGCGCGCGAGATGGCGCACATCCCGTTCCGAGTGCGTTGACGATGTGCTGATAGGAGAGCAACGGGCCGTCTTGCGCTTGATTCGGCGGGACCAGGATCGTGCTGACCGCGGCGATCGGCTTGTTCTCGGAGTTCGTGGACCGATAACTGACCTGCCAGATCGCGACGCCGGGAAAGGTCATCAGGTCAGGGGCCCGGCGCACGGAGATCGGCGTGCCGGCGGTCCCCTCGGCCGCTGCTTGCGAATAGAACGGGTCCGGGTCAGGCGCCGGATATGCGGGATCTGCTTGTGCAGTCCACCCGGAGAGAAGTGCGGCAGTCAGTGCAGCAGCAGTCAGCATCGATCCGGTAAACACGCGTCTGGTTCGCAGTTTCAACGTTTTCCCCTCGTCCGGACCCACCCGGGGTCCATCACCCTGTGTGTTTCACTCATACCCATGTCGAACCTGGTTCAGACACCCCACTGAGCGATAACTTCCCGCAATCGTACAGCTATGCTTGCCGCCGGACCCGGTTCGATCATCTGGTTGTGTTCACAATCGACTTCGGTGACTCGAATGTCGCCTTGCACAAACCTTCGCCATTCGGCCACGTCGTGTCCGTTCTCCGTAGATCTTCCGGCTACGAAGAAGTCGATGGCTCCAAGGTGGACAGGCGGTTGGTGCCGATTCGTCAATTCGACGGAGTGGGAGTAACCGCGACTGATCCGCGCTAGATGCTCCGCTTCGATTCCGATTCCGGCGCCCAGGGTCTGCTCCAGCAATTCCGCCGCTTCTTCGAAGGTTTCGACGGGCTTGGATCCCGCCGGCATCGCGAGCCCGGCCAGTAGCTCGGAGACCGAGAGTTCTGCGGGCTGATCGGAATCCGACGACGGATAGCTGTCGAGGATCGACAACGTCACGTCACGTCCGCTCCGAGTGAGACTGTGCGCCACGGCGTGTGCGATGACGCCGCCGAGCGACCAGCCGGCCAGATGGATCGGGCCGGTCGGTACCACGGCTGCAATGCGATTCGCGTAGTCGTCGGCGAGTTCGGTCAGCGAGTCGAAGCTGGGTCCGCCGCTCAGGGACGGTAACTGAAGACCGTATACGGGTTGATCCAGCTCTAGGTGCTTGACGAATTCTGCATAACCCCAGGACAATCCGATACCCGGATGGACGAAGAACAGTGGTGCTCGATCGGATCCGGCGCGCAGCGTGATCATCGGGGCGAGCAGATCCGAAGAATCGTCCGGCGAGTGTGCGTCCATTCCGTCAGCCGCCCGGGCGACACCGGCCGGTGTCGGATCCAGGAAAAGCGATTGCAACGGCACTCGCATCCCGAGGCGCTTCTCGAGTTCGATGGTTATTCGAGTGGCGACGATCGACGTTCCTCCCAGTTCGAAGAAGTCGTCGTCGACGCCGATGTGCTCGTGACCGAGCACGGTCTCGAAGATGTCGACGACCGTTCGTTCGGTGTCGTTGGTCGGCGGCGCGTACGGGACTGTACGACGCTCGAAGCTCGGCGTCGGCAGCGCTTTGCGGTCCAGCTTGCCGACCGGTGTCACCGGAATTCGGTCGACGACGACAATCGCGCCGGGAACCATGTGCGCAGGCAGGCGAGAAGACAGGTGGCGGCGAAGCTCCCAGTCGTCGACGGTCTGTCCTTCCACAGGCTGGATGTAGGAGGCGATCATCGTCTCCCCCGACGGCGCTTCGTGCCCAAGTGTTGCGGCGAAGTAGACGGATGGGTGTGCCATCAGGACTGAGTCGATTTCGCCGAGCTCGATGCGGAATCCGCGGACCTTGATCTGGAAGTCGCTGCGGCCGAGGTATTCGAGTGTGCTGTCGGAGCGCCAGCGCACCAGGTCGCCTGTGCGGTACATCCGCTGGCCTGGTTCGCCGAACGGATCGGCGACAAATCGGTCGGCGGTGAGGTCGGGACGATTGTGGTACCCGCGGGCGAGTCCGGGGCCGGTCACGTACAGCTCCCCGATGACTCCCACTGGCACGGGCTTGAGGTGCCCGTCGAGGACCAGGCCGGCAAAGCCGATGGCCGGTCGGCCGATGTTGATGTCCTTGCCCGGCCGCATGGGTTCACTGACGCTGGCCTGGATGGTGGATTCGGTAGGTCCGTATCCGTTGAACATGCGGCGGTCGCGGCCCCAGATGTCCACGAGTTCGGGTGGGCAGGCTTCGCCACCGACTGCGAGCACGCGGAGTTCTGGCAGCGCGGAGCTTTCGATGGAGCTGAGCGCGGTCGGCGTGATGAACGCGTGTGAGACGTGTTCGTCGGCAAAGATTTCGGCCAGTTCGGATCCGCCGAAGACCGTGGGTGGGATGACGACCAGGCACGCTCCGCTGCCGAACGCCATCATGAGTTCGAAGACCGAGGCGTCGAAGCTCGGTGATGCCAAGTGAGAGATACGCGAATAGGGCTGGACGTTGAATCTCTGATGTTCCTCCGCGTTGAGGTTGGACAAACCGAGGTGGGTGACGATGACGCCCTTCGGCTTCCCGGTTGAACCCGAGGTGTAGATCAGGTACGCGGGATGCCCGTGATGCAAGGGGATCGTGCGGTCGAGGTCGGTGATCGCGGCGGCGCTCTGGCCGTCGATCTCGTCGACGGTCTGCGCTTCATCGAGGACCATCCACTCGACCGTGTCGGGAAGTTGACTGCGGTGAGCGTCGTCGGTGATGCCGAGTACGGCCCGCGAATCGTCGAGCATGTGGTTGATGCGATCGTCTGGATAGTTCGGGTCGACCGGCAAGAATGCTGCTCCGGTTTTCGTGACCGCCCAGATGGCGACGATCTCCGCCGTGGACCGCGGCAGACCCAGCGCCACAAAATCTTCGGGTCCGACACCGCGCCGGCACAACGCTCGAGCCAGCTTCGTCGATTCCTCGTCGAGCTCGCGGTAGGTCATCGACCCCTCGCGACTCGAGAGAGCTGGAGCATCCGGGTTCGAGGCGACTGCCTCGGCGAGGATCTCCGGCCACACCTGCACGCGAGTCGCTGCTGCACCGGATGCCGGCACCAGGGCTGCTGTTTCGTCGGCGGCGAGGATGCCGATGTCGGCGATACGTGTTGCGGGTTCGCGTCCGACAGTGTCGAGGATCAGACGCAGGCGGTCGGCAAAGCGCCGAATGGTGGCGGGTTCGAAGAGATCGGTTGCGAAGTCGAAGGCAGCGGACATCCCGGCCGGGGCGCCGGACTCGTCGAACTTCTCGTCGACGATCAGTTCGAGATCTTCCTTCGCGTATTCGGTTTCCACGGTGAGGCCTTCGATATCGAGGCCGGGCAAGTGGAAATGCGCTGGTTCGTTGTTCTGAAGTTCGAGGGCGACCTGGAACAACGGTGAGTACGACGTGGATCTGGTCGGATTGATGACGTCGACGAGCCGTTCGAATGGCAGATCCGAGTTCTGGAATGCGGCCAGATCGATTTCCCGGATGTGTTCCACCAGTTCGGCAAACGTGATGTCGGGGTCGACGCCTGTGCGCAGGACCAGCGTGTTGACGAACATTCCGACGAGATGGTCGAGCGCTGCCTGACCGCGGCCGGCGATCGGTGTGCCGATGGTGACCTCTTCGGCGCCGGACAGCTTCGACATCAGCACGGCCAGTGCGCCGTGCAGAGCCATGAACATCGTCACTCCGTTTGCCCTGGTGAGGTCCGCGAGGGCGCGGTGGGTGTTGGCGTCGATGTCGAAGGTGAATCGGTCGCCGTGGAAGGTCTGTTGCACGGGCCGCGGGTGGTCGGTGGGCAGTGCGATGACGTCGTCGAGGCCGGCGAGTTGCTCACTCCAGTAGCGCAATTGGCGACTGATGACGGATTCCGGATCGTCTTCCGATCCGAGGACGCGGTGCTGCCACAACGTGAAGTCCGCGTACTGCACTTCGAGTGGCGCCCAGGTGGGTTCGGTTCCTGCCGTGCGCGCCAGGTAGGCCGTCATCACGTCGCGTGCGAGCGGCGCCATCGACGAACCGTCGGCGCAGATGTGATGGACCACGACAAACAGAATGTGAACGGGTTCATCGGTGTCGAGCCGGAAGAGCGCGACGCGCAGCGGCAGGTCCACCGACACGTCGAAGCCGGTCGTGGCGAGTCGTTGCATGCGCTCTGCCAGTTCGTGCTCCCCCAACGTCATTTCACGAACCGGCGGTACGGCCTCGTCGGCGGTGAGCACTTTCTGAATCGGATCGCCGCCGACGGCGGGGAACACCGTCCGCAGGGTTTCGTGCCGCTCGACGACGTCGGCGATCGCCTGTTGCATGGCGGTGACGTCGAGGTCACCGGTGAGGCGAACAGCTAGTGGGATGTTGTACGCGGCTGAGCGTGTGTCGAACTGGTTCAGGAACCACATGCGCTTCTGCGCCAACGAGAGCGGGACGTTACCGTCGCGCTCCATGGGAGTGAGCGGCACAGTGCCGACGGCAGTGACAGCGTCGGCAAGCCGTTCGGCGAGCTGAGCTGTCGTCGGTGCCTCGAAGAGCACGCGCACCCCGACGTCGATGTTCAGTGCGGAGTTGAGCCGCGAGACCACGCGAGTGGCGATCAGCGAGTTGCCGCCGAGTTCGAAGAAGTTGTCGTCGACGCCTACCTGCTCGACGCCGAGTACATCGATGAAGGCGTCGGCGATCCGACGCTCGAGGCTGGTGCCGGGAGCCCGGAATTCCACGCCGGTTCCGGTGAACTCCGGGGTCGGCAACGCTTTTCGATCGAGCTTGCCGACCGCGGTGCGCGGTAGCTCGTCGACGATCATGATGCTGGCCGGAACCATGTGCGAGGGAACACGTCCGGCGAGGTGCGCGGTGATCTCTGCGCCGGTCAGCGTCGACCCTTCCTCGACGGTGAGGTAAGACGCGAGAACGGTTGCGCCGGCCGGTCCGTCGACGCCGAGTGTCACGCAGTTCGTGACACTTGCCATTGCAGTGATCTGGGCGTCCACCTCACCGAGTTCGATACGGAATCCGCGAATCTTGACCTGGAAGTCGCTGCGGCCTACGTACTCGATGGTGTGATCGCTTCGCCAGGAGGCGATGTCACCGGTGCGGTACATCCGGTCGCCTGGCTTGCCGAAGGGGTCGGCGACAAATCGCTCGCTGGTCAAGCCGGGACGCCGGTGGTAGCCGCGAGCCAGGCCGATGCCGGCGATGTACAGCTCACCGGGAGCTCCGACGGGCACCGGTTGCAGGCGCGAATCGAGGATCATCTCGTGCACACCGCGGATCGGGCCACCGATCGTGATGGGTGCACCCACTGTCATGGGTTCGCTGATGTCTGCCATGACGGTTGTCTCGGTGGGGCCGTAGGCATTGACGAATTCCCGCCCGGGTGCCCACAGACCGACGAGGTGCGGTGGTAGAGCCTCTCCCCCGACGACGACGTGCCGGAATTCGTCCAGGCCGGCCGGATCGACGGTGGCGAGTGCCGCCGTGGTGACGAACGCGTGAGTGACGTGTTCGCGGCGGATCAGACTTGCCAGTTCGGCGCCGCCGTAGATGTCGGTCGGGACGATCACCATGGTTGCTCCGACACCGAATGCCTGCAGGTACTCGAAGATGGCTCCGTCGAAGCTGGGGGTGGCGAAGTGCAGGGTCCGAGAGTGGTGATCGGCGTGGAATCGACGTTGCTGATCGAGCGCGAAGCTGTCGAGTCCGGTGTGGGTGACGACAACTCCCTTGGGTCGGCCGGTGGATCCCGAGGTGTAGACCACGTAGGCGGCGTTGTCCATGACCACCGGTGCAAGCCGTTCGTCCTGGGCGATCGGCAGCGTGCAGCTTGTGGCGACGTCGTCGTCGAATGCTTCCTCTCCGAGCACCAACCAGGACACGATGGGTGGCAATGTGTCGATGGCGTCGACGACGGTCAACCCGAACAACACCTCGGAGTCGCTGAGCATGTGTTCGATTCGGTCGGCCGGATAGGTGGGGTCGACGGGGACGAACGCTGCGCCGGTCTTGGCCACTGCCCACACCGCGAGTACTGATTCGACGGATCTTTCGATGCCGATAGCCACCGACGTCTCGGGCCCGGCGCCGCGGCGGATCATGGCTCTGGCCAACTGGTTCGAGCGTCGGTCCAGTTCGATGTAGGTCATGGAACGGCTGCCGGCCGAGAGCGCGATGCGGTCGGGATATGTGGCGGAGACGTCGGCGAGTATTTCCGGGAACGTACGAGCGGAGCGACCCGGGGATCCGAAGACCGGCGCAAGATCACGGCTCTCGAACTCCGTGAGAACCTGCAGGCGGGCCAGCGGCTGATCCGGCGCCGACGCCAGCTGCTCGAGGACGATGCCCACGCGCTCGGTGATCTTCGCGACTTCGCGGGCGGAGAAGTGCGTCGGCAAGTACTCCATCTTCAGGTTCAGCGTGTCACTTTCCGACGCGACAACGGCCATCGGATAGTGCGCGGAGTCGCGTCCGTCGATGCCGAGGACGTGCATTCCCGCGATGTCGGTTTCGGCGGTCAGGGCTGCCTCGTCGACGGGATACGACTCGAATACCGTCAGGGTGTCGAATGAACCGGCGGCGCCCACTGCTCCCGCGATGTCCGACAGTCCGATGTGGTGGTGGTCGAGTAGTGACGCTTGCTCGGATTGGACGCGAATGGCCAGTTCCGCGAGGGTTTCTCGGGCGTCGAGTCGGATTCGGACGGGCACGGTGTTGATGAACAGGCCGACAATCGATTCCACACCGGACACCTGTGGTGGGCGTCCGGAAACGGTTCCACCGAAGACGACGTCGTCGCGGCCGAGGAGTTCGGCGAGCACGATTCCCCAGGCCACTTGGACCAGGGTTGCCATTGTCAATCCGCGGCTTCGCGCGAACGCCCGAAGGGTCTCGGCTCGTTCGGTCGGCAGCGAGTACGAGTGAATGTCACTGGCAACGGTTTCGGCGGCGGTGCTCGCTTGCGAGAGTTGGGTGGATGAGTCCACTCCTCGTAGCGCTTCCTGCCAGGCTCGCAGAGAAGAGTCGGGGTGCTGCTTCGAGATCCAGGTGAGGTAGTCGCGATACGACTGAACTCTGGGCAGAATCTCGGGGTCGCCGTCGGTTGCGTAGAGAGTGAGCAGGTCTCGAAGTAACAGAGGGGTTGACCAGCCGTCGAGCAGGATGTGGTGGTTCGTCACGACGAAGCGTGCTGTGTCCGGTCCGAATCGTACGAGCATGAACCGGATCAGGGGTGCTGTTTCCATGTCGAAACGCTGAGCGCGATCACGCTCGAGCAGCTGAGCGAACGCGACTTCACTGTCCTCGGTCCCGGACAGGTCGATCTCGGCCCAGCCGATCTCGACACCGGAACGGATTACCTGCAGCGCCCGCCCTCCCGGCGCGGAGACAAATCCCGCGCGCAAGCTCGGATGACGATCAACCAAGGCCTGCGCGGCGCGACGCAGGCGCGGCGCCTCCACCCGACCCCCGAGTTCGAGGGTCAGTTGCACCATGTACGGATCGATTTCCGTTTCGTCGAACTGGGCGTGGAAGAGCATGCCCGACTGCAGCGGTGACAGTGACCAGATATCGGTCAGGTCGGGGAACCTACGCTCGAGCTGTTCGATGCTCTGCTGATCCGCGGTGACGAGATCGAGATCGGTGGGCGTGAGCTCGCGTTCGGAGTGTTCGTCCACGTATTCACTCAACGAGCCGAGTGCTCGGGACCAGAGCTCCGCCAGTTCCGTGACTTCGGCCTCGCTGAGGATGCCGCGGGGGAAGGACCACGTAGCGCGTAGAATCGGACCGTGCGCGGTGTCGGTGGTGACGGCATTGATGTCGAGCACCGACGCGGCGGCAAGATCTCCGCTGTGCGCTTCGTCGAGCGTCACTTCCGAGATCGGCAGCCACGGCACCTCGCCGTGCTCGGGGTCCGAGCCGGCAAAACGTCCGAGGTAGTTGAACGAGATCTCAGGTGTGGGCAACTCCTGTAGTTCTTCGTTCCGGTCGAGGTACTTGAGCATCCCGAACCCGATGCCGTTGTCCGGCAGACCGAGCAGCGTTTCCTTGACGACTTTCACAGCGGAGGCCGCGGTTGATCCCCCGGACAGTGCATCGACGACATTGAGTCCGGTGAGATCGATCCGGACGGGGAACAAGGTGGTGAACCAACCGACTGTGCGCGAGAGGTCTGCGCCAGGCGCTGCGTTCTCCTCGCGCCCGTGTCCCTCGAGATTGACGAGCACTTCCCCGCTGCGCTGTCCGCGCGATCGACGCCAGGCGGTGACGGCGATCGCGAGAGCTGCAAGCAGCCCGTCGTTCACCGAGCCTCCGAAATGTCGTGGCACCGCCGAGATGATGTTCTCGGTCACCGAGGTCGGTACGTCGACGCTGACGCGGTCGACGGTGGCTCCGACGTCGACCGCGGGGTCGAGCCTGCGCGTTCCGAGCATTGGTTCGTCGGTCCGCATCCTCGACCACAGGTCGATCTCGTCGCGTCGATCTGCGGCGGTCTCGGCGAGCGCTGTCGCCCAGCGACGTATCGACGTTCCGCCGGGCGGAAGAATCGGTGTTTCGCCGTCGAACGCCGACGCATATGCCGTGACCAGGCCGGGGACCAGCATTCGCCAGGACACACCGTCGACCGCGAGGTGATGAAGTACCAGGAGCAACCGTCCCGCCTCAGGCCGGTTGCCGTTCGCGCTGACCGGATCCAACCAGACTGCGCTGATCATCTTGCCGTGCTCGGGATCGAGTCGGCTGGATGCGTCCTGCATCGCGGCTTCTGCCGCGCGCAGGAATTCTTCGCCGCCGGTGGACACGATGGGGGTTCGGTGCAAGATGTCGGAGGCTGCGACGGTGCCGGGTTCGCTGATCTCGAGTTGGTGAGTCGCGGCCTCCAGACGTGCCCGCAGTACGTCGTGGCGGTCGAGGATCGTTTGTAGTGCGCGCTCCAGCGCGGGGCCGGACACATCCGCGGGCAGTGCGATCAGCGCGCTCTGGCTGTAACTGCGGATCGTGCTCAGGTCACCGCGACTGCGTTCGACGAGCCACTCCATGATCGGTGTGAGCGGTAGCGGGCCGGCTCCCCCGCCGGGTAGCTCGGTGAGAACCGGTGCGGTTTCCGATGATTCGATGAGGAGGACCTTGGTGAGGCCGGCCACGGTTTTCGCTTCGAAGACGTCCCGCGGAGTGAAGATGAGGCCTGCGGACTTCGCCCGTGAGACGAGTTGGATCGACATGATCGAATCGCCGCCGAGGCCGAAGAAGGAATCGTCCACTCCGATACCGCCCCGCCCCAGAACCTCTCCGAAGAGGTCCGCGAGGACCGCTTCGGTGGCGGTGGCTGGTGCCCGCGTCGCCTCGGTTGTTCCCGTCACGGTGAAGTCCGGAGCCGGGAGGCTGCGTCGGTCGAGCTTTCCGTTGACCGTCAGCGGAAGTGATTCGAGGACGACGATCGCGGTGGGCACCATGTACTCCGCGAGTTCGGCGGCGACGAAGTCGGTCACCGTCGCTGAATCGACGGTATTGCCTGTTTCGGCGACCACGTACCCGACGATCCGCGGTGACGCTCCCTCTGTGCGAACAAGTGCCACCGAGGCAGCGACGCCGGGGCAGCGGAGCATTGCGGCTTCGATCTCTCCGAGTTCGATGCGGAAACCACGCACCTTCACCTGGAAATCACTGCGGCCCACGTACTCCAACTGCCCCGCGTCGTTCCACCTCGCCAGGTCCCCGCTCCGATACATTCGATCCCCCGAACTACCGAATGGATCGGGAAGGAACCGCACCGAAGTCAATGCGGGTTTCCCGAGGTATCCCCGAGTCACCTGGTCACCGGCGACGTACATTTCGCCGACAACACCTGGTGGCACCAGGTTCAGTCGCCGATCGAGTACGTAGACGGACAATCCTGGTACTGCTCGCCCGATGATGCTCGCCGACGCGTGCTCGCTGTCGTTGCGGTCGAGCGCGATTCGACTGACGTGCACTGTCGTCTCGGTGATCCCGTACATGTTGACCAGCGTCGGCGCCGTGTCGGCCCGCCGGTCGTACCACTTGCGCAATTGCCCGAGATCGAGCGCTTCTCCACCGAAGACGACGTAGCGCAGTGCAAGGTCGGGACCGGTGCCGTTCGGTGAGTACGCACGGTCGGCTTCGGCGAGTTGGTAGAAGGCGGTGGGTGTTTGGTTCAGCACCGTCACTCGCTCACGGCGGAGCAGTTCGTGGAACATGTCCGGCGATCTGGTCGTGTAGTAGTCGACGACGACCAACCGGCCACCGTGCAGCAGCGGCCCCCACAGCTCCCAGACGGAGAAGTCGAATGCGTACGAGTGGAACATCGTCCACACGTCCGTGTTGTCGAACCCGAATGTCGGGGAGGTGTTGTCCATCAGAGTCAGGACGTTTCGGTGGCTGACCTGGACACCTTTGGGGCGCCCTGTGGATCCGGAGGTGTAGATGATGTACGCGATCGCGTCGGGCAGAAGTGGTGTCGTCCGGTCCGCGTCGGTGATGCGATGTGGCGCGGAGTGATCGAGGCGTACCGCGATCTCCGGCGATCTTAGTTCGACGATGTCGATGCCGGATTCGATGATCTCCGAAGGTAGGTCGCTTCGGAAGTCTCCGGTCGTGACCAGGCATACCGGCCGCGCGTCGTCGAAGAGGAATCGCATGCGCTCGGCCGGGTAGGTGATGTCGACCGGCAGGTATGCCGCCCCGGTTTTGATGACGGCGACGAGGGCGAGCACGAGATCGGTGGTTCTGGGCATCGCAACGGCAACCACGGATTCCGGACCGATACCGCGGCCGATCAGGAGCCGCGCCAGGCGGTTCGCGCGCCCGTCCAGTTCGGCGTACGTCATGGCGCCGTCGCTGTCGTTGACCGCGGTCGACGACGGATGTGCTGCAACAGCTTCGAAGAATCGGTCCGCGATGTTGTCGGCCGGAGCCGGTTCGGCGTGAGTGTTCCACTCGGTCAGCATCTGTCGACGCTCGCCGGCGCCCACGACGTCGATGTCACCGGTAGGAGTCGACGGCTCTCGGGAGACCGCATCGAGGAGGGTGAGCAGTCTGCGCGAGAACGACTCGATCAATCCATCGTCGAACAGGTCTGTGGCGTAGATGAATTCGGCGTCGATTCCATCCGTTCCGCCATCCGCGTCGTAACGCTCGGTGACCGAGAGTTGCAGATCGAACTTGGCGACGGGTAGGTCGAACTCGACTCCCGAGACCGACAGCCCTGGCAGTTCGAGTTGCGGTAGCGCGTTGTTACGGAACTCGATGAGGATCTGGAACAACGGAGTGTGCGACGTCGAGCGTTCCGGGGCGAGTGCGTCGACCAACCTTTCGAAGGGCAAGTCGGTGTGTTGGAACGCGCCGAGGTCGCCTTCGCGAACCTGGGCGAGGACGTCCTCGAACGACGCGTCGGGCGTGATCTGTGTTCGCAGCACAAGAGTGTTGACGAACATTCCGACCAGGTGATCGAGTTCGGCCTCGCCGCGCCCGGCGACAGGTGTACCGATTGCGATGTCCTCGGTACCGGCCAGGCGTGCCGCAAGTACCGCCAGTGCTGCGTGCATGACCATGAACATGGTGCTGCCGTGCACGCGGGCCAGGTCGGTCAGCGCCCGATGGGTCTGCGGCGATACCGCGAACCGGTGAACAGAGCCGACCATGGACGGCTTTGCCGGACGTGGGAACGACGTCGGCAGGGCGATCGGCTCGCCCAGTCCCGCGAGTCGGTCCTTCCAGTAATCGAGCTGACGGGTCAGAGCCGAGTCCGGATCTTCCTCGGAGCCGAGCACTTCGTGCTGCCACACAGCGAAGTCGCCGTACTGCACGGCCAGTTCCGACCAGCTCGGCGCACTGCCGGCGCTGCGGGCCGCATATGCCGCTGCCACGTCCGCTGCCAGGGGGTTCATCGAGAACCCGTCGGCGACGATGTGGTGGACGACGATCACGAGTACGTGCCTGCGCTCGTCCCCGTCGACGCGCAGGACCGCGCAGCGGATCGGAACTTCGGCCGAGGCGTCGAAGCCTGCCGAGGCCAGCTCGAGGATTCGATCGGGCACTCTGGCAGCAGTGACGATTTCCGGCTCCAGGATCGGCATGACCTCGTCGCTGGACATCACCTGCTGCACCGGCTGTCCGTCGATCGAGGGGAACTTCGTCCGCAAGCTCTCGTGGCGACCCAATACGTCCGCTACCGCGGCCTGCAATGCGGCGAAGTCCAGATCGCCGTCGAGGCGCACTGCCAGGGGAACGTTGTAGGCCGGCGAGGTCACGTCGAACTGGTTGAGGAACCACATCCGCTTCTGTGCCAATGACACGGGCAGTGGATCCGGGCGAGATCGCCGAGTCAACGGTGGTCTGGGGTTCTCGCCGCGGCCGACACTCTCCGCCAGACGAGACAGCTGCCGAACTGTCGGAGACTCGAACAATCCTCGAACGCCGATGTCGGTGCCGAGAAGTGCGTTGACGCGGGCGATGACGCGGGTCGCGGTCAGTGAGTTTCCGCCGATGTCGAAGAAGTGAGTGTCGATACCGATCGGGGACACTCCGAGCACGTCCTCGAAAACGCCCACCACCAGCCGTTCGAGCTCGGTCGCCGGTGCAGCGAGTGTTTCGGGATCGGTGTCGAAGCGAGGCGCCGGAAGAGCAGCCCGATCGACCTTGCCGACGCCGGTCAGTGGTAGCTCGTCGAGCACGACGACGCTCGCTGGCACCATGTGTGCCGGCAGTAGCTCCCGTGCCGCCGCCCGGATGTCCTCGGCGCTCACCGGGCGTTCGTCGTCGCAGACGACATATGCCGCCAAGGCCTGCTCGTCGGAGGGTCCGCGCACCGCCAATGTGACCGCGTACTCCACACCGGGCAGCTGACCCAACGCCGTGTCGACCTCGCCGAGTTCGATACGGAACCCGCGGATCTTGACCTGGAAGTCGCTGCGTCCGAGGTACTCGATGGTGCGGTCACTGCGCCAGCGCACCACGTCTCCGGTGCGGTACATCCGCTCCCCCGGCTCGCCGTACGGGTTGGCGACAAATCGTTCGCTCGTCAGCGGTGAACGCCCGTGATAGCCGCGCGCGAGTCCAACTCCGGCGACATACAGTTCGCCGGGAACTCCGACGGACACCGGTTGAAGTCTGCGATCGAGGACGACCTCGCTGAAGCCGCGGTTCGGCGGCCCGAGATAGACCTTCTCACCGGCTGGGATGGGGTCACTGAGGTTGCAGGAGATGGTGGTTTCGGTGGGTCCGTAGACGTTGACGAACGATCTTCCCGGCGCCCAGGTGCGCACCAGGTCCGCCGAGGGAGCCTCGCCACCGACCGTGATGGTGGTCAGTTCGTCGAGTCCCTCGGGATCCACCGACGTCAGCGCTGCGGGCGTGATGAACGCGTGCGTGACATGTCCCTCTCGGAGAACGTCGGCCAGTTCGGTTCCTCCGTAGACGGTGGTGGGAGCTACGACCAGTGCGCCGCCGACGGCGAAGGCGAGCAGATACTCGAGAACGGAGGCGTCGAAACTCGGCGAGGCGAAATGCAGTGCGCGTGAATTCTCCGTGAGACCGTAGCGATGACGCTGTTCGTCGGCGAAGTTCTCGAGACCGGTGTGCGTGACGACGACACCCTTGGGCCGGCCGGTCGAGCCCGAGGTGTAGATGAGGTAGGCAGTGTTCTCCAGCCGCGGGGTTCCCCGGCGCTCGTCTTCGCGTAGCGGTGATGTGGACACTCCGGAGAGCCGAGTGGCGTTCGCCGAGTCGTCGAGTTCGAGCCACTTCGTTGCGCCACCGCCGGCCGGTGCATTTGCAGCCGTGGTCATTCCGAGCGATGATGCCGAGTCCTCGAGCATGAACGAGATCCGGTCACTCGGGTAGCGAGGATCGATCGGCACGAAGGCGGCACCGGTCTTGGTGATCGCCCAGACCGCTGCGACGGATTCGAAGGACCGTTCCACACAGATCGCCACCCGTGAGTCCGGGCCCGCGCCTTCCGAGATGAGCACGCGCGCCCACTGATTCGACGCCTCGTCCAGCTCTCGATAGGTCATCTTTCTGTCACCACAGGACAGTGCGACCCGTTCGGGGAATCTGCTCGCGGTGTCCGAAAAGATGCGATCGAGTGTCCTTACCGAGCGGCCTTGCCGGCCGCGCGCGGGAACCAATTGCTGCACTTGCGAATCCGGCATCAAACGCAGTTTCGCCAGCGGAAGATCCGGTTGTGCGGTGATCAGTTCGAGGGTGCGGAGCAGCCGGTCCGCGATCGCGTCGATGTCGTGATCGCCCAGGACTCCCGGGAAATACTCGAATTTGAGCCGCAGTCGCCCGTCTGCCGCAGAGGCAACGATCGCGAGTGGATAGTGCGCGGCATCCTCGGCGTCGTGGACGTCGAGAACGTGCATTCCGGCGATGTCGGTGCCCGAGGAGAGTCCACCGCGGTCGACGGGATACGACTCGAACACAGTCAGCGTGTCGAACGATGCAGCGGCCCCCACTGCCGAAGTGATGTGCGAAAGCCCCACATGATGGTGATCGGACAACCGCGCCTGTTCCGCTTGGACACGAACGCACAGCGCTGCCAGTGACTCTCGCGGGTCGAGGCGAACTCGGACGGGGACAGTGTTGATGAACAAACCCACCATCGACTCGACGCCGGACACCTGGGGTGGTCGGCCGGAGACGGTTCCACCGAAGACGACGTCGTCGCGGCCGAGGAGTTCGGCGAGCACGATTCCCCAGGCCACCTGGATCAAGGAGGCTGTCGTCAGGCCACGGGAGCGGACGAATCCACGCAGAAGTTCCGTCTCACGTTCTCCGAGGGCTGTGGTGGTCGAGCGTGAGGTGGCGCCGTCCTCGTCGACGGCGTGAGTTCCGGTGAGCAGCGTCGGGTCGCCGAGTCCGCGGAGTGCTTCGCCCCAGGCCTCGATCGACACGCTGTCGTCGCGAGTGCTGATCCAGCTCAGATAGTCCCGGTAGGGGTGCACGCGTGGGATGGCACTGTGATCACTGTCGGTGGCGTAGAGCGTCAGTAGGTCACGGACCAGCAGCGGCATCGACCATCCGTCGAGGAGGATGTGGTGGTTGGTCAGGATCAACCGATACGCGTCGTCTCCGGTTCGCAGAAGCAGGAACCGCAGCAGGGGCGGCGTGGCCATGTCGAAGCCTCGCACCCGATCCGCATGGAGGAGCTCGCGTATCTCGGTTGCCTGTTCGGTGGGGGCCAACGGAGAGATGTCGATCTCGGTCCACGGCACGTCCACGTCGGCGCTGATCACCTGCACCGATCGCCCACCGGTGTCGGTCGTGAACGCAGCTCGCAGGTTCTCATGACGGTCGAGCAACGCCTGTGCGGCGCGGTGCAACCTGGACGCGTCGACGCCGTCGAGTTCGAGTGCGAGTTGGACGGTGTACGCGTCGACTGTGTGTTCGGCGTAGCGGGCGTGGAAGAGCAGTCCGGATTGCAGCGGTGAAAGGGACCAGACGTCGGTCAGTGTCGGGAACTCGCGCTCGAGGTGGTCGATGGACTCCTGGTCCAGTTCGATCAGGTCGATGTCCGACGGTGTGAGTCCCCCGCGTTCGCTGTGTTCGGCGTAGGTGGCCAGAGCGCGCAACGACTGCACCCAGAGTTCGGCGATGGCGCGAGCATCGCGCTCTGCCAGCACGCCGGTGGGATAGGCGATAGTGGCACCGATGTGCGGTGCACCCGAGATTTCGGTGGTGACGACATTGACGTCCAGGACCGAACCCACGGGCATCTCGGACCGAGCTGCCGCTTCCAGATCGACGTCACGGGCCAGTGCCCAGTCCCCCAGCGACTCTCCTGCTTCGGTGCCGGAGAAACGACCGAGATAGTTGAAGGAGATCTGCGGTTGGCGGAGATCTTCCAGTTCCGCTCGGCCCACCTCGTCGAGATAACGCAGAACTCCGTACCCGATGCCACTGTCCGGAACTCCCAACAGTTCTTCCTTGACCCGCTTGAGAACCACCGCTGCCTCGGGGCCGCTGCTCATCACGTTCGCGATGTCGATGTCGGCGAGGTCGATTCGCATCGGGAAGACACTGGTGAACCAGCCGACGGTGTGCAGGACGTCCGCACCGGGCACCACGTGAGCCTCGCGTCCGTGACCTTCCATCGAGACGAGCACGTTGTCGGTTCGTATGCCCTGTGCCTGCCTCCACTGCGTCAGTGCCAGCGCGAGAGCAGCAACGAGACCGTCGTTGACGGATCCACCGAAGAGCGCGGGAAGCGTGGTCAGGACTGTGTCGGACAGTTCGACGGGCACGTCGGCGACAACTCGGCCGACCGAATCGAACGTGTCGAGCCGCGGGTCCAGCGGCCGGGTTCCGATCAGGGGGTCGTCACCTTCGAGGATCGAACGCCACCGGGGCAATTCGACTCTTCGATCGGGCGCGATGTCACGGAGCGCATGCGACCAACGACGAACCGACGTGCCCGAATACGACGGCTCCGGCTCCTCGCCGGCGTCGATCCGGTGGAAAGCGGACGCAAGTTCCGGTACGAGCACGCGCCAGGACACGCCGTCCACCGCGAGGTGGTGGATCACCAGGAGCAACCGGCCGGTGTTGCGTACGCCGGACAACCAGACGACCCGCACCATCTCGCCCCGGACGGGGTCGAGTTCTCGACGTGCATCACCCAGGGCGGCGACGATCGCCGCGTCGAACACGGCAGTGCCCGGCTCGGCCTCGACCTCGACTACCCGGCAGATGTCCTCGGCTGCAACAGATCCCGGATCGCCGACTATGAGCCCGCGCTCGCCGTCGAGTTCGAGGCGCGCGCGAAGGATGTCGTGACGATCGAGAACGACTTGAAGCGCTGCGGTCAACTGCTCCACACTGCGAAGCCCGTGCGGCGCATTGAGAAGGGTCGCTTGGGAGAACGAATCGAGCCCCTGGAGATCGGAGCCGAGCCGGTCGAGCCACCACTGTGCCACCGGCAACAACGGCACGTGGCCGACGCCGCCTCCGGGAAGTTCCTCGAGCACCTCGGGTTCGTCGTCCTTGGTCGATGCCAGCAAAACCGCAAGACCGGCGACCGATTTCACCTCGAAGACGTCACGCGGGGTGAACACGAGCCCGGCGTCGCGGGCACGGGCGACGAGCTGAATCGACATGATCGAATCGCCGCCCATCGAGAAGAACGAGTCGTCGACGCCCACCGATTCGACACCGAGGACATCGACGAACAAGGCGGCCAGCGTGCGCTCGGTATCGGACTCGGCAGCCCGCGAGCGTGCCTGGGTTGCTCGCAGGTCGGGAACCGGCAGGGCTCGGCGGTCGAGCTTTCCGTTGGCAGTCATCGGCAGTTCGTCGAGCACGACCACCGCCGCAGGAACCATGTACGGGGCCAGAGCCGAACCCGCGAACGCGATGACGGCCTCGGGATCCACAGTCTGAGCATCGTTGGCGGGCACGACGTATCCGACGATTCGCGCGGCGCCTCCGTCACGTTCGAGCGTGGTCACCACGGAATGCGCGACCCCGGGATAGCGAGCCAGAACTGCTTCGATCTCGCCGAGTTCGATGCGGAACCCACGAATCTTGACCTGGAAATCACCTCGGCCCTGGTACTCGAGTTCGCCGTTCTTGTTCCACCTGGCGAGGTCGCCGGTGCGGTACATCCGTGTGCCCGCACTGCCCGCGGGATTGGGCACGAAACGTTCGGCGGTGGTGCCGGCGCGGTTGCGGTAACCGCGGGCGAGTCCGTCGCCACTGACGTACAGCTCCCCCGTCACTCCGACCGGGACGCGGTGCAGGCGATTGTCGAGGACCCACGCAGTGATGCCTGTCGACGGGCGGCCGATCGTCACTCGATCGGCCGGGGCCATCGGCTCGGTGATGCTGGCGACGACCGTCGATTCGGTCGGTCCGTAGGCATTGATCATGATCCGGTGATCACTGACCCAGGCGGCGACGAGATCGGGCGGGCAGACGTCGCCACCGGTTCCGATGCAGACCAGCTCGTTCAGTTCGCTCGGATCGACCGTGGCCAGAGCGGCCGGGGTGATGAAGGCGTGCGTGACGTGCTGATCGGCGATCAGGCTCGTCAGTTCGGTTCCGCCGATGATGCTCGGTGGAGCGATGACCATCGTGGCCCCGGCACCAACGGCCATCAGGAGTTCGAGAATCGAGGCGTCGAAGCTCGGTGAGCTGAAATGCAGCGTGCGCGACGTCGATTCCACCCCGAATCGACTACGTTCCTGTTCGGCGAGTGCCGAAAGTCCACGGTGAGTGACCATGACACCTTTGGGGACGCCGGTGGAACCGGAGGTGTAGATGACATAGGCGGGATTGTCCAGAGACACCGTCCCCGACAGTTCCGAGGCCTCCAGCCGCTGATCTCCGAACTGTGCGAGGGTTGCCAGTGTCTCGGCCTGATCGAGCAGAACTGCGTCTGCCTCGTCGGGGACGACACCCACGTGCTCGGCGGTGGTGAGGACGACGCCCGCTCCCGAGTCGTTGATCATGTGATGTACGCGGTCGACGGGGTACGCCGGGTCGACGGGTACGAATGCGGCGCCGGTCCGAGCAACCGCCCAGATCGCGACCACGGATTCCAGCGAGCGTGGCAATGCCAGGGCGACAACGGATTCCGGACCTGCCCCGCGTCCGATCAACAGTCGTGCAAGCCGATTGGCGCGGCGGTCCAGATCGGAGTACGTCAGATGTCGGTCGCCGAAAATCAGTGCAGTTCTCTGCGGTTCGTCGACGTACTTCCGCTCGAGCAACGTCGAGAAGTGAACCTGGTCGGGAAGTTCCGGTGCAGACACGACGCTGATCGTGTCGGTGTCGACCACGAGATCGATGTCGCCGACCGGAGTGTGCGGTGATTCGGTCACCGCACCGAGGATCCGAACAAGATATCGAGCGAAGCCTTCGACCGTCGACTCGTCGAACAGGGCGCTCGCGTAGGTGAACCCGGCCTCGATTCCCGCCGGCCGGCCGTCGTCGTCGAATGTCTCGGCAAGCGTGAGTTGCAGATCGAAATTCGAAACGGCGGATTCGAGTTCGAGGACCTCGACCTCGAGGTCCGTCAGACGAACTGCTGGTCGACTGGTGTTCTTGAACTCCAGCATCACCTGGAACAACGGGGAATGCGAAGTCGACCGCTCCGGAGCCAGTGCATCGACGACGCGCTCGAAGGGGACGTCTGCGTGAGCGAAGGCGTCGAGGTCGGTGCTGCGAACTCTGGCCAACAGATCGGTGAACGAGGCTGCGGGGTCGACATCGGCGCGCAGGACCAACGTTCCGACGAACATACCGACCATCGGATCCAGGAGGGCATTTCCGCGTCCGGCGATCGGCGAGCCGATCGTGATGTCTTCCATGCCGGACAATCTGGCCACGAGCACCGCGTAGGCGGCGTGGATCGCCATGAACATACTGCTTCGGTGTTCGATCGCGGTTTCGCTCAGACGACGATGGATGCCGGCATCGATGTCGAATCGAACGACGCCGCCCGAGAGATCCTGTACACGCGGCCTCGGACGATCTGCGGGGAGCGCGAGAAGCTCGGGCACACTTGCCAGCTGACGTGTCCAGTACTCGAGCTGGCCGGCGAGGGTGCTCTCCGCTTCGTCTATCCGTCCGAGAGCCCTTTCCTGCCAGATCGCGAAGTCCGCGTACTGGACCGGGAGAGGAGACCAGTCGGGTGCCTCACCTCGATGCCGTGCCGAGTACGCGCTCATCACGTCGAACGCCAACGGTGCCATCGAGAATCCGTCGGCGCAGATGTGATGGACGACCACAGCCAGGACGTGATCTTCTGCGTCGACCTCGATCAGTTCCGCCCTGATCGGTGGAGCCTGCGTCACGTCGAAGCCCCTCGAGGTGACGCGTTCGATCTCCCCGAGTACCGCTTCGGTGCTCGCGCCGACAATCAGTAGCGACCCCAACGCTTCACCGGGTTCCACGATTACCTGCGCCGGCACTCCCTCGATCATGGGAAACAGCGTGCGCAGCGATTCGTGGCGATCGAGCACATCGGTGATCGCGCCTTCCAAGGCCGCAACGTCCAACCGGCCTCTCAGCCTGATCGCTATGGCCACGTTGTACGCCGCGGAGGTGACGTCGAATTGATTGACGAACCACATGCGCTTCTGGGCCAGCGACAGCGGAATCGACTGCGGCCGCGGCAACGCCTCGAGCGGAAGAACGGCTGCTCCCCCTCGCGCCGTGGCGCACTCGACCGCCAACTGCGCAACGGTCGGCGCGTCGAACAACTCTCTGATCGACAGGTTCAACGAGAGTGAATCGTTCACGCGCGCCACGGCTCGGGCAGCGACGAGACTGTTTCCGCCGATCTCGAAGAAGTTGTCGTGAACACCGACTGCCCCGGATTCCAGAAGCTCCTCGAAGATCGCCGCCAACTGTGCTTCGAGCGGTGTTCTCGGCGCCAGATACGTCTGCGAGCTGTCGAAGCTGGGCGCGGGCAGAGCTTTCCGATCGAGCTTGCCGGTCGAGCCGAGCGGAAACACGTCGAGGGCGATGACCACTGTGGGAACCATGTAGGCGGGAAGGAGACCTCTCAACTCGGCGCGCATGCCGTCCGTGTCGATCGAGGTGACGGTCTCGGCGATGACGTAGCCGACCAAGCTGTCACCGACCACGTCGTCGTGATGGACGAGAGCAGCAGCTTGCGTGACACCGGGCAGCCTGAGCAACGCTGCTTCGACCTCGGCGAGTTCGATGCGCTGGCCGCGGATCTTGACCTGGAAATCGCGTCGACCGACGTAGTCGAGTAGCCCGTCGGCGCGCCACCGGACGACATCACCGGTTCGGTACATCCGGGTGCCAGCCGGGCTGTACGGATCGGCCACGAATCTGTCGGCGGTGAGATCGCTGCGCCCGAGGTATCCACGCGCCAGTTGCACTCCCGCCAGGTACAGCTCGCCGTGAACGCCGACCGGAACGGGATGCAGCCGCCCGTCGAGGACATAGAGCTGGGTGTTCCACACAGGCGCACCGATGGGAACGGTGACGGTCATGTCTGGGGTGAATTCGGCGGCGCTCACGTCGACGGCAGACTCCGTGGGTCCGTACAGGTTGAACAATCCTGCAGAACTCAGACGGGTGAACGCCTCCGCGGTGGTGGGAGCGAGAGCTTCACCGCTGCAGAACACCTGACGCAGGCTTGCGCACTGCCCGGCAGTCGCGACCGCGACGAATTCCGCGAGCATCGACGGAACGAAGTGCGCCGTCGTGACGCCTTTTTCGGCCATCAACGCCGACAGGTACCCGGGATCACGGTGCCCCTCCGGTTCCGCGATCACCAACTGCGCACCAGTCTGCAGGGGCCAGAACAGTTCCCACACCGAGACGTCGAAGGTCACCGGAGTCTTGTGCAGCACCACGTCCGACGCGTGAAGTGGGTACGCGTCTTGCATCCACAGAAGGCGATTGACGATCGAACGGTGTGATACTGCAACGCCTTTCGGCCGACCGGTCGATCCGGACGTGAAGATCACGTATGCAGCATTGTCCGGGAGGAGGGGTCGGATCCGATCAGCGTCGGTGATCGGCACCGTCGTGGACACGGGACGATCGAGATCGACGTCGACGATCGGGACTCGC
This sequence comes from Rhodococcus sp. APC 3903, assembly GCF_030407755.1. Taxonomy (NCBI): domain Bacteria; kingdom Bacillati; phylum Actinomycetota; class Actinomycetes; order Mycobacteriales; family Nocardiaceae; genus Rhodococcus; species Rhodococcus sp. APC 3903. Next base: position 99,285 of record NZ_JASDCV010000005.1, on the reverse strand, counting down.
GCGGGAAGTGCGCCGTGGTCCTGGGGCCGGCTCAGCACACAGATCGGTGCGGCGATGTCGAAGACGTACGCGATACGTTCGGCCGGATGGTCGGGGTCCACCGGGACATACGCTGCACCGGCACGGATCACGGCGTGGACCGCGACGAGTAGTTCGGGTGACCGGCGAATCGACACCGCGACGCGCATGTCCGGGCCGACACCGTGGGCGATGAGGGTTCTGGCAAGTTCACTGACCCTCGCGTCGAACTCCGCATACGTCAGTGTCCGCTCGCCGTAGATGAGCGCGGCCCCCTCGGGCGTCCGGGCTGCCTGCTCCGCCACCAGGTCGGAGAGGGTGGTGATCGGTACGGCGTGTTCGGTGGCATTCCAGCGCTCGAGGACCAGTTCCGCCTCGCCCACAGCTGTGAGATCGACGTCGCCGACGATTGATTCGGGGTCGGCCGCTACCGCGTCGAGGAGCATCGTGAAGCGATCAGCGAGGCCCGACATGGTGTCCGAGTCGAAAAGTTGGCTGGCATAGTTCAACTGGCCGTCGAGATGGTCGCCGCGGTCGGTGAGAATGACCTGAAGATCGAACTTCGCTGCACCCGTGGACAGTTCGTCAACCGTGACGTCGAGCTCGGGCAAGGTGACCTCGGCGGGAGCAGCGCCTTGCATCACCAACATGACCTGGAACAGCGGTGCCTGGCGCTCTGCGAGGGATTCGACGAGTACGTCGTACGGCACTTCGGTGTGCTGCAAGGCCGCCACGTCGACGTCCCGGACGCGGGTGAGAACTTCACCGAAGGTGAGTCCCCCGTCGAGAACCGTCCTCAGCACCACCGTGTTGACGAACATTCCGACGACGTCGTCGAGGGCGCGCTCGCTACGCCCGGCCACCGGGGTGCCGATCGTGATGTCGTTCGCTCCACATTCTCGACTGAGCAGGACGGCCAGCGCTGCGTGGATCACCATGAACACGCTGACGTCGCATCGCGCCGCGATCTCGCCGACCCGGCGGTACGTCGCGGAGTCGATCCGGAAATCGAGATCTCCACCGCGCAGCGAGACACCTGCAGGCCGCGGGTGATCCATCGGCAGTTCCGCGAGCTCACCGCGTTCGGCGAGAGTGTGCGACCAGAACCGCAACTGCTCGGCGAGAATCGAATCCGGGTCGGATGCTTCGCCGAGCGCTCCTCGTTGCCATTCGCTGAAATCGCCGTACTGCACTTCGAGCGGCAACCACGCCGGTACACGCCCGCTCGCCCTCGACGCGTAAGCGACCATCACGTCACGAGCCAGCGGCGCCATCGACAGGCCGTCCGCTGCAATGTGGTGAACGACGAGGACCAGGGTGTGCTCGCGTTCGTTCACCTCGAGCAGAGTGGTGCGGATCGGCACCGATTCGCTGACGTCGAATCCCGTTCGTGCCAGTTCGCTCGCCCGCGCTGCGGCCGCTGCGGCAGGCACCGTTTCCACCTCGAGATGATCGAACATCTCGTCCACACCGAGAACGTGCTGGACCGGACCACGGGCGCTCTCGGGGAAAACGGTCCGCAAGACCTCGTGCCGAACGATCACGTCCCGCAGTGCGGTGAACAGTGCGTCGACGTCGAGATCGCCGGTCATCGAAACCGCGATCGGAATGTTGTACGCCGGCGAACTCGGATCGAGTTGATTGGTCAGCCACATACGTTGCTGAGCCAGAGATACCGGTATCCGGTCAGGGCGATCGATACGCGTCAGTGCTGGGGCGCGCGTGTTCCGCGAGTCCGCGAGGTCTGCGCGAGCAGCCAGAGCGGAGACGGTCGGCGCCTCGAAGAGGTCGAGAACGCTCAGCGTCGTCCCGAGTGCTCCGTTGACCCTCGACACGACTCGGGTCGCGATCAGCGAGTCACCGCCGAGGTCGAAGAAACTGTCGTCTGCTCCCGCCCTGGTGATGCCGAGCAGATCGCAGAACACCGCAGAAATTCGCTTCTCGGTCGAGGTCTCGGGGGCACGGTATTCGGCCGTGCCGCCAGCCGAATCGATGTCCGGTAATGCTTTCCTGTCGATCTTTCCGGCGGGAGTCAGTGGAATGGAATCGAGTACGACGATCCGCGACGGAACCATGTGCGCTGCCAACGAGGATCCGGCGTGGGCGATCAATTCGGAGTTGTCGATGTGCGTGCCCTCAGCCGCCGTGACGTACGCCGCCAACAGTGTTTCCCCACTCGGGCCCCAAACTCCGGCGGTGACGGCCTGCGCGACGCTCGGATGGCGGCGCAGTACGTCGTCGATCTCGCCGAGTTCGACGCGGAAACCGCGGATCTTGATCTGGAAGTCGCTCCGTCCGAGGTACTCCAGCTCACCCGCGCCGTTCCACCGCGCGAGGTCACCCGTGCGGTACATGCGCTCTCCCGCAACGCCGTTGGGGTCGGCGACGAATCGTTCGGCCGTGATCGTGGCTCGCGCGTGGTATCCACGCGCCAAACCGATACCGCTCACATAGAGTTCGCCGGCGACACCGATCGGCACCGGTTGAAGCCGCGAATCCAGGAGGACGGCCGCGGCGCCGCGCATCGGCTTTCCGATCGTGACGGGAACATCGCTGCTCAGCGGTCCGGTCAGGGTGGCGACGACGGTGGTTTCGGTCGGTCCGTACGCGTTGAACATCGAGCGTCCGTGTGACCACTGATCTACCAGCGCGGGCGAGCAGGCGTCGCCGCCGGTCACGACCACTCGTAGATCCGGTAGGCCGGCGGGATCAACAGTTGCCAGCGCGGCCGGGGTGACGAAAGCGTGTGTCACCCGGCCGACGCGCATCACCTGGGCCAGTTCGTCGCCGCCGTACACGGTGGGCGGCGCTATCACCATCGTCGCCGCGCCGCCGAAGGCAAGGAGAAGTTCGAGTACCGAAGCGTCGAAGCTCGGCGACGAGAAATGCAGGGTGCGGTCGCCTGGTTCGACTCCGAACCTGATTCGTTCTTCGTCGGCGAAGCTGCTCAGCCCGCGGTGACTGACCACGACGCCTTTGGGGACGCCGGTAGATCCCGAGGTGTAGATCAGGTAAGCCGGGTCGTCGTAGCGAACGCGTGAGCGACGTTCGCCATCGTCGAGCGGTGCGTCCGAGCGGTACGCGTTCGGTTCGTCGGTGCTGAATTCGTCCAGAAGCAGCCAGTCCACCGAATCGGCGAGCCCGGCATGGTGCTCCCCCACGCTGATTCCGACAACAGCTCCCGAATCGGTGAGCATGTGCCGAATACGATCCTCGGGGTAGTGCGGATCGATCGGAAGGAAGGCGCCGCCGGTCTTGGCCACTGCCCACGTCGCGGTCACCGATTCGATCGACCTCGACAGTGCAAGGGCGACGTAGGTGCCTGGGCCGACTCCCCTGTTGATCAGTTCGCGGGCGAGTGTGTTCGACTCGGCGTCGAGTTCCCGGTAGCTCACCTCACGATCACCGAAAACGAGCGCTGGGGCATCGGGGTTCACAGCCGCGGCCCGGCGGAGGATATCGGGCAGGGTCAACGGCGCGGACGCAGCCGCTCCCCGTGCCGGCACCAGGGACTCACGCTCGAACTCGTCGAGAAGATCGAGATCTCCGACCGGCGTTAGCGGGGCTGCCGCTGCGCCCGCAAGGATCCGCACCAGTCGCGAGAGGAAGGCTCGGGCCGTGGATTCGGCGTAGTGCTGCGTGGAGTACGCCACCTCGAGGGCGCCGGTATCCGCGTGGACGTCGATCGCCACATCGAGGCCGGCAATCGTGGTCTCCTGCGAGCCGTCGTTGAGATGGACGTGCAACTCGGGCAGCTCGGGGATACCTGCCGCCGATCGAACCAACAACGTGTCGCGTTCTCGAGCAAGAAAACTCACGAACTCGTCGAACGGCGCCGCCGGATCGACCTCGCAGCGCAGCGGCGAAGTCCCCCACTCGGTCCTCGTTCCGATCAACACGTCACGGCGCTCGGTCGATCTCGACAACAATGCCGCAAATGCCGCGTGGACAACGGCAAAGAGTGAGACACCTTCCGTGCGCGCGAGTTCGGCGACCGCGGGATCGAGCGGGAAGCTGAGCCGATTCGTAGTGGTCGGCTCCGATTCTGCGTCGATTCGCTCGAGCCCCAGCGCCGAACCCTCGTCGGAGTCCCCCAGATATCCAGCCCAGAACCTTTCGGTTTCCCTCCGCTGCGCACTGCGTGCCCCGGCCTCGGCGCTTGCCGGATGAATCCGGTTCATCGGCGTACCGGCCGGTGCTGCTGTCAGTTCTGCGACCAACTCAGTGAACGCCCGGTGGTGTTCAACCAGTTCGTCGTGACCGTAGCGATTGGGGTTGCCACGAAAGTCGATCAACGTCTGAGCTGGGTCGCCACTCTGGTACACGTTGACCAGGAGATCCTCGACGGGCCCCGACGTGACGATGTGAAACTCGCCGGTCAGTGATCCCAGTGTTATCTCCTGCCGGAAGAGCATCACATTCATCATCGGACCGGACAGTCGTGCATCGCCGACCGCCAAGCCCGCATCGCGCCTGATGTCTTCGAGACTGCATCGCTGATGACGAAGCGCGCCGAGGAGTTCGAGTTGGACCCGCCCGACCAGATCGTCCACGCTTTCGTCGGGGTCGACGTGGATGTGAAGGGGCGCGACGTTGACCAGCATTCCGCCGGAGCGTTGCAGCGGTGCCGTGGTCCTCGCCGAGACCGGCAGATTTATCAGAACGTCGTCGTAGCCGGTGTTGCGAGACAAATAGCACGCCAGTGCAGAAATCAGCACCGCCGCCGCAGTGGCACCGGAACGCGAATTCCACTCGTCCAAGGCAGCAAGGCTGTTCGCCGACATCGCGGCACTGACGAGTTCGCTACGCGCAGTCGGAGGTCCCTCACGCGTTGCCAACGTAGAACCGTGCTCGACGCCGGACACTCGCCGGGCCCAGTATTCGCGGTCGGCCTCGAACCGACTCGATTCGCGGTACTTCTGATCGAGTTCGGACAGCGTCGTGACGTCGAGCGCCTTGTTTACCGCAGGCTCCCGGCCCTCGACTGCTGCGGTGTAGATCGCGGCAATGCGATTCACTATCGTCATTCCGCTGTATCCGTCGAGAGCAACGTGGTGAATCCTGGTGTACCACAAGTAGTCTCGATCGCCAGTTTGGAGAATTGTCATCTCGACGAGACGATCACGCGTCAAGTCGAGCGTCGTCGCGTAATCGTTGTCCATCCACTCCGACGCAGCCTGCCGAGGGTTCTCACGCTCGCGGAAGTCGAAGTAGTCGATACCCGGATCGATCGTGAAGTCCACGATCTGGCACGGCTCACCATCGGGGTACATCAACCGCAGAAATGGCGACTCGAACTCGTGGGCGGCCTCCACTGCAGCGCGGCTGAGCAGTTGTATGTCCAGGTCGCCGTGGAACTCGATGTACTGCGCAATGAAATACGGCACCGTCGGGTGAAGTTGCTGCGCAAACCACATACTGCGCTGCACCGCTGACAGGGGAAACGCCCCTGCCGGCAGGCTTCGCGATCCGGTCAGCGGATCGATCCTCTTGTCGGTATCCATCACGACCACCCCCACACAGCGTTGTGACGATCAACGCCGGGAACTGTGGCTCGGGGATTGAAGAGAAACATCGCACCGCCTCGATATCGAGTGGAAACCATGTGGCGATCCTGCGAGAGCGCAGCCGAAGGTCATCGACCTCGACGAAGGGTCGCTTCGAAGTCCGAACCTCCCCGAAGGTCCGAACTCAGGATCAGAATTTGTCGTCGTCAGGCGTCAGGCGCACCGCAGTGCTGCGGCGCTCAACGCAAGGCTAGAAACCGGTTGCCCACACCTGCTTCACCGGAAACGTTCGGCTTCACGGGCAAGTTCGGTCAACCGTTCACACAACTGTGCGAGTTCCGAACTTTCGGCTCCCTCGGCAACAGCAGTCGCCACATCTTCGGCGGCGCAGCGAACCTCGAACATCCGATCCACCAGTTCGACGGCCTCGACGGCGGTCAAGATGACGGCGTCAGCCGGGATCGTCGTGCCCTTGACGGCATTGCGCTGCTCGTACGCGCGCTGGCGACAAGACTGGCTGCAGTACCGGCGACGACGACCCACTCCCGTCACCGCGACCTCGCGGCCGCACCACACACACGGGTTTCCGGAACGCGCAGTCTGCGGTGATCCGACGCGTGTGCTCTCAGCCATGAGTCGACACTGTACTCGAGATTCGGACGCCTTCGATGAACGCGCGCGGTACCCGGTAAGGTGGAGAGGTTGCGTCTTCTCGCCACACGGGAACCAATCGGGTGCTCGTGGCGTTGTAGATGAGTGTGAGCGTCTACTCCCCAAGTCAGGGCGCCCACCAGCGGTGACGAACGAAGAGAGGACACCACCATGGCAGATCGCGTACTTCGAGGTAGCCGTCTCGGAGCTGTGAGCTACGAGACCGACCGTGACCATGACCTCGCGCCCCGTCGTATGGCCAAGTACAAGTGCGAGAACGGCGAGATCTTCGACATCCCGTTCGCGGACGAAGCCGAGATCCCCGGCACCTGGTTGTGCCGCAACGGCCTCGAAGGCGCCCTCATGGAGGGAACTGCCCCCGAAGCCAAGAAGGTCAAGCCTCCCCGCACCCACTGGGACATGCTGCTCGAGCGTCGCTCGGTCGAGGAACTCGAAGAGCTCCTCAAAGAGCGTCTCGATTTGCTGAAGGCCAAGCGTCGCGGCGCATGAACTAGCACTTCGATCAAGACCGTCCGGTTCTACACCGGGCGGTCTTTCTCGTTCTACGGGGAGTGATCGTTCACAAGTCGACGTCATACTTCGGCCCTTCTTCGACGTGGCAACTTCAGGATGCTTCGCGGTCCTCAAAGACACTTCAGGACAACGTCATTCAGCATCCAGGCGCACTCGCGAGCCGACAGTGCGCGAATTCGCGATTCGCGCTGGAGAACCATCGGCACTGCTTCGTGCACCAGTGTGAGCTGTATCCCCCACCCCGCGACACACCAAACTTCGGTACCCCACTCACGCCGACTGGGGTGTGGGTAAATGACTTACGGTGCTGAACGGTACTTCCGCTACTTCGCGGTCACCGATCGATGCTCTGTGCCGCGGTTCCTTGGCGGAGGCGGGTGATTTCGTTGCGTGATTCGACGACCTGGGAGCTGTCGTCGCCCTTGCTGACAGCAAGGTCGCTGCACAGATCCAGCGCGGCACGAACGATATGTCGTCGTTGGCGACGTTCTGTGCGAGTGGGTGCGGCTTTCGCGTAAGTGCGTTGTTGTCGCCATCCGCCGGCGGCTGTCACCTCGGCGTCGGTCAGGACGCCGGACTCGATTTCCGGGGCGAGAATGTCACGGACGAAGTGGGATTCACGTGGGTGCGCCCAGACGAACGCGATCCACAAGGCAGTGAAAGCGAAGACGATGTCGCCGATCATGATGACGAACACGAGCGAACTGCTGCCGCCGGCGATCGCGAGCATCGAATCCCACACGCCGTGGATCAGGATGGGTGCCACGATCAACGCCAATCCGCGTCCGATCCGCCGGGGCTGGGCCGGGGTGCCGATCAGATAGATCACGCCGGCGCAGAAAAGGGCTGTAAAGAGGGGATGAGAGACGATGTCGGAGTAGGTGCGGGTGGCGATGGAACCGATCAGTCCGTCGGTTTGGTGGGCGCCGAAGCCCTGCGTCGCGCCGGCAATCGAGTACAGAAAGTCTTCGCTGGTCTGAAATCCCAAGCCGATGAAAGCGCCGAGGAGCAGGCCGTCGGTTGCGGTGCGCACCAGTCGCGGTGCAAGCGCGAGGAGGACGACGATGCCGATGCCTTTGGCGGTTTCCTCCACGAACGGTGCAGAGAGGCCCGCATGCCAGTCCTGAGCCCATACCTGCCCGAAAATCTTCGTGTAGAGCGAGCCGACTGCTCCGTTCGCGGGTACTGCGATAGTGAACGTTGCTGCGGTGGCGCCCCAGATGAAGCCGGTTACCACTAGTCCTACGGGTTGGCGTTCGTAGCGGTCGATGTGCCGGAACCACCATGTCCAGACCGCGGCGCTGATGATGCCGACGATGCCGGCAACGAGGAGTGCGCGCCCGAAGTATCCGGCGAAGGGGGCGAACATCTGCCAGCCTTTGACGAGGCCGAATCCGCACATCCACAGGTATATCCAGAACACGACGTTGCGTGGTTGGAAGAAGTGAAATTTCTCGCCCCAGGCCGTCGTATCGAATGCGCGGGAGCGGGTTTCGAGGAGATCGCTGCTCACTTGGTGTCTCCCTTATGTGTGCCGATGGAGGCGATCATGTCGGTGATTTCTCGACTGCGGGCGGCGATCTGATCGGGTGGGCCGACTACCTGTACCCGAATTCCCTCGCCGTCGGCGACGAATGTGGTCACCGATCCGGCGGACCGCGGAGTGTCAAAGCTGACCTGGACGCCGCTCAGACCCCCGTCGGTGCTGATCGGCTGGCGTGTACCGGAGACCGCAAGCACGGAACTGCCGTTCGTCGCAAGACTCACGGCATCTGTTTGGGAGAGGAGCTCGTCGGCAGTTCCACTGAATGTGTCGGCGTCGACGCTCACGGTGACGGTGCCGCCGGTCAACGTCACACGTGGGAGCGAATCGGACGCGCCATGTTGGTCGGTTCGGAAACCACTCTCGACATTCCAGCCCGCAGGTGCGGCGAAGGAGACCGTTTCGGTCACGGCCATTCGGTCTCCGGCGCCGGTTGGATCTTCGGAGGAGACAGCGGAATCGATGGCGGGCACGATCACGGTCCAGAGCATCCACACCCCCAAGATCGCGAGGGCGTGTGGGAAGACGCGTGTGTCGAGTCCGAGGAAGCGGTGATCCGCTGGTGGACGTCGTCCGTGTATGGGCTCGTGCTTGTGTGCAGTACTCGAAATAACGCTCAATTTCCCTCGTTTCCATTGCACGGCAGGTGCACTGACTATCGCAGAAACGGACAAATTCCGTGCATCAGCCGGCACCTGCCGGTCATCGAGACGATCGTGCACCAAGTTCCCGTCGGCGCGAGATCACCGAGAGCTCCTAGTCGACGGTGAACCGTCGCATCGCCAGATGTCCGAACACGCCGACCAGAATCAACGAGACGCCTGCGGTCACGGAAACGGAGTCGGTCACCAACCCCGCGATGCCGGTCACGGCTACGAACACCGGCAAAAAGTCGAACAGCCTGAAAATCGACTGCGGTGGTTCGGTTTCGAGGCCCTGAGCCTGAGCGGCCTTGTTCGGCGCATACTCGGGGTACCACTCGGTGAAGGAGATCGCGAAGAAGGTTCCGAGCAACTGCAGAATCCATCCGGTCCAGAAGTTGTCTCCGTCGTGCAACAGTGCGTCTCCGAACAGGCCCACTGCGGCCGACCATGTGAAGGCGAGCGCCCACACTGCGGTGATGACGTAGTTGATGCGCAGAAACAGTGGCGTCGTCCAATACTCTTCAGGCGTCGACTCTTTCGCGTACTGCAAAGTGAAAGGATTGCGGAGCAGGATCGATCCGAAGGCAAAGACCACCAGCGCGATGTTGGTCAGTTCGCCTCCCCAGAGTTCGAACCACCGAATCGTGTTCGCCGACGCGAGGAGGCCGATGGCCGCCAGAACGCCGAAGAACACGACGTCGAAGACCTCCAACAGCTTCACCGTGCCGCCGCGCCGGTGACTGGCCGCCAAGATCAGCAGCGACAACCCGAGCGCGGCGGCCGCGGATTCCTCGAACCTTCCCGGCCCGGAGAGCAAGGACAGCAGGATCCACGGTGACAGCCCCGCGAGCGGTGACTGCAGCACCGCGTCGACGACACTGGTCTTGCGAACTGCAGTCTGGGGCCCGGTCTTCTCAGGCTGGGTCTTGTCTGGCTCGGTCACAGGAGGCCGCCTTTACGCAGGAACGGGTGGCACAGCGAGTACCCGCGTAGGCGCCCCTCGGAACATCGGCAGCCCGATATCCGTTGCTCGGGTCAGATTGCCGCAGTCTCCTCAGGTGATTGCTCGGCCCGATCTCGGCGCCGGGCTACCAGCGCCATGGAAATCGCACCGACCGCGATGATGCTGAGCACGATCTCCGGCGCCGGACCTACTCGGGTAGCGAGGGTGGAGCTGGTCGAGAGCGGCACCTTGGCCACAAGTGCCGCCGGCACGAACAGGTCGGTCTGCGAAGTCACTGCCCCGTCGGGAGCGATGATGGCGCTGACACCACTGGTTGCGGCCACAACGACGGCACGGCCGTGCTCGACTGCCCGCACACGGGACATTGCCAGCTGCTGATACGTCATCTCGGTGTCCCCGAAGGTGGCGTTGTTGGTCGGTACTGCCAGCAGCTGCGCACCATTGCGCACCGATTCCTGGAACGCCCGGTCGAACGCAACCTCGTAACAAGTCGCGACGCCGATCGGTACACCCGCTGCGTGGACAACGCCGTTGCCATCGCCGGGCACGAAATTGCCCGCACGATCGGCGTACGAGGAGAAGTTCCGGAAGAAGCTTCGGTATGGCAGGTATTCACCGAACGGCTGGATGATCTTCTTGTCGTGCTGTTCCTGAGGACCATTGGCGCCGTCCCACACGATCACTGAGTTGGTGGTCGTACGATCGGCATTCACGAGTACGGTGCCGACAAGAATCGGGGCTCCGATCGCTTCGGAGGCTCGGGTGATGTCGGCCGCGGCATCGGCGTTTCGCAGGGGGTCGATGTCCGAGGCATTTTCCGGCCAGATCACGACGTCAGGCTGATCGACGCGGCCCGCGTCCACCTCGGCTGCCAGTTTCACGGTTTCGGTGACGTGGTTGTCGAGGACCTGCTTGCGTTGCGAGTTGAAGTCCAAGCCCAACCGCGGAACGCTGCCCTGGATCGCGGCGACGGTGATCGTTCGGTCGCCGGAATCCATGGTGGCAAGAAACGGCGACACCACGAGAGCAACGATCACGGGCACGATGGCGGCGGCAACGGCTCCGAAGAATCCTCGGTCCCATCGTTTTGCCGCGACAACGACGACGACTGCTGCCAAGCCGGTACCGGTCAGGGCCACCGCGAAGCTGAGCAGCGGCGCACCGCCGATACTCGCGAGTGGGAGGAGCCATCCTTCGGATTGACCGAATGCGAGCCTGCCCCAAGGAAATCCGCCGAAAGGGACGCTGGAACGAAGCCACTCGGTAAGCGTCCAGGTCGCGGCAATCCACAAAGGTGCCCAAGGCAACCTCGCCACCAGTACCGCCAGCAACCCGAACAGTCCGATGAACAACGACTCCACCGCGGCCAACGCGATCCACGGGACCGCGCCCACGAACACACCGATCCACGGAAGCAACGGCACCAGGAATCCGAGACCGGCCAGGTACCCGTAACCGAAGCCGGCACGAAGACGCAATCCGCCTCGACCGAAGTTCGTCAACACGCACGTCAGAAGAGCGATCCCGACTGGCGCCAGAAACCACAGCGGACGAGGTGGGAACCCGGCGAAGATCAAGAATCCGCCTGTGGCTGCGTACAGCGAACGTAGCCATGCCGAACCGGTGAGCACAGCGCTCACGCGGGAGCGATCACTGCTGGGCGCCTCTGCGCCGGCCTCACTCACTCGTCGAGCCGCGCTGGTAGACGACGCGTCCGCGATGCACCGACTTGATGCAGACCGGAATCGGCGCATCTTCCGCCAGCCTGGGCAGAGCGGGTACTCGCGAGCGCGGATCGGTAGACCATCGCTGAACCGAATCGGCCGGTGCACTGACTTCGAGTTCGCCTGCCGCCCACAACACGTAGGAGGCGGGTGCACCCGGATTGAGCGTTCCCGCGGCGCCGTCCCGCACTCCGCCCGCGCGCCAGGCGCCGCGCGTTGCGGCGGAGAAGGCCGCACGCGGTGAGATTCCACTTCCGTCGGTGCGGTGCTGGACAGCGGCGCGCAGCATCGCCCACGGCTCGATGGGGGTGACCGGGGCATCGGAGCTGAATGCGAGCGAGACACCCTTACCGGCAGCAGGTGCAAACGGATTCAACGCTGCTGCGCGGTCGACTCCCAGGCGCGTGGCGTACAGACCGTCGGTACCGCCCCACAGTGCGTCGAACACCGGTTGGACGCTCGCGATGACACCCAAGGCTGCGAAGGTTTCCGCGTCGGCCATCGACATCATTTCCGCGTGCTCGAGGCGGTGACCCAACGCGGCGACCTTGGGGCCACCCAGTTCGTCGGCGACCTTGCGGAACGCAGCCGCTGCCGACGAGACGGCACCGTCACCGATGGCATGGAAGCCGGCCTGGACAGCCGCGAGGGTGCAGGCCCGGATGTGTGCGGCGATCGCGTCGACGTCGAGATAGGCGTTGCCCGTCGAATCAGGTTGGTCTGCATAGGGTTCGAGCAGCCACGCGGTATGCGAACCGAGCGAACCGTCGATGAAGAGATCCCCGCCGAGTCCGTCTGCTCCGGTTTTGTCGAGGAGTGCACGAGCATCCTCTTCGGTGTCGACGCGCTCACCCCAGTAGCCCCGAACCTCCACTCCGTGGTCGTGGGCCAGTAGTTCCTGGAAATCGGTCAGTCCCGAGATGTCCGGTCCCCCGCACTCGTGCACTGCGACGATCCCGCGGGAGGCGCACAGATCGAGCGCCGCGGTACGAGCAGACGCGCGCTGAGATTCGGTCAGCAGGTTCCGAGCCGCATTGCGCGCCAGGTGGTGTGCGTCGAAGGTCAGCGGGCCGTCGGCCGAGTATCCGGCAGTGTCGGCGAGGCCGGAGATCCCGTCGCGCAATGCGCTCGAGCACGCGGCCGAGTGAACGTCGATCCGCGAGAGATACACCTTGCGGCCAGGGGCAGCCGCGTCGAGATCCGCGGTCGAGGGCGGCGTCTGATCTGCCCACTCGGTGTCGTCCCAACCGTGTCCCCAGATGACTGCGTCGGGATGGGCAGTTTCGGGGTTTGCCGCTGCGAATGTTCGTACTCGCGAGAGGCATTCGTCCAGTGAGTTCGCGCCCACGAGATCGAGACCGACGAGATTGAGTCCCAACGCAGTGATGTGGACGTGGGTGTCGACGAACCCCGGAGTGACAAACGCACCGCCCAGGTCTTCGATCTCCGCGGCGGGGTGCAACGCCCGTCCGGCGCGCTCGTCGCCGACCCACACGACGGTGCCGTCGGTGATGGCGATCGAGGTCGCGTCAGGTGCAAATGAACTGTAGATCCGGCCGTTGACCAGCAGACGAGTAGTCACGAGCACCCAGTCTGCCTGTTAGTACTGCGGCCCCCGCGAACGGGTGGGTGTATCCGTGTCCAGAATCTCACCCTCGAGGACCAGTTCCTTGCCGTTGCTTGCTACGTACTCGGTGGTTTCGGGTGTCTCGACGATGATCTCGCCGTCGATCACCTCGCCGTTTCCGTGCATGCGCGCCGCGTAGCCGACGGTTCCGGCGAAGGCGTCACCACCGGCGGCAAATGCTGCTGCGCGCTTGCCTGCCAGGAGCACCGCAAGCGGGCGGAGCGCCCACCGGGTCGGCGGACTCAGAAGCAGAAGGCCCAGAACGGAAGTCACGAGTCCGGGTACGAACATCAACGCGGAGCCCGCCGCGACCAAGGCGCCGTCGGCGACCGCCAGTGACGGCGATCCCTCACCCCTCGTTGCCTTGCGGAATCCGTCCATGACTCGTCGCCACTGCGAACGCATGAGGATCAATCCGACAAGCGAACCGGCGAGAAACAGCAGCACTGTCCAGGCGACACCGATGGCGTTGCCCACGATGACCAATGCGGCGATCTCGACGATCACGTAGAGGAGGAATACGGCGGCGATCATGACGTCCCCTTTCAGACGGTCTATCCGTTCAACGCTCGAGGGGCCGGATTTTCTCCCGACAACGACGCAGAGGTGCAAAACAGGCGAGTGCCGTGAGTCACACGGGCCTTCTCTCGCGCACGTGCGACTTGCCTGGCGTTAACTAACGCTCCGCTAACGATTCTAAACCTCAAGTTGACGTTGAGACTATGCGCGTGGTCAAGTCACTTCGGGCCGCATTTCCCGGCCTCATGAAATGAAGGAGCCCGACATGAGCCGACTCCCCGGCAAGACACTCGCCCGACGCATTCCCGCTGCCATCGCCGGCACTGCCGCCGTCGTGGCACTCACCGCCGGCAGCGCGATGATCAGCGCGGGAACCGCGGCCGCAGAACCGGTAGTACCCGAAGGAATTGCCGCGCTGATCGCGCAGGCCGCAGCCATCTCCCCCGAAGCCTCTGCTGCTGTTCAGCAGTTGATCGGCACGGCAGGCGCTGATCAGATCACGACCGCCCTCGATCTCCCGGACATCGGCGTCACCAAGCCGCAGTCGTTCATGTACCCCGCACCGACGGTCGGGTGTGGCGTGGCCGGTGAACCTGTCACCGTCACCCTCAGCTCCGCACAGGCCGGTCCGAACTTCCCGTTGCCGCCGTGGGTCGAGGCCGACCATCTCCGGTTCCAGGCAATCCCGGGTTACGTCGGCATACCCAAGACCTCAGGGTTGAGTGTTGCCTGGATCAACGTCGGCACCTTCAAGGGTGGCATCGTCCCGTTGGACGAGAAGTTGCCCGTACTCGATACGCCGTTGCTCTCGAAGGTCGTCGACACCGGCGACGGCAAGGTGTTTGCCGCTCTGTTCGGCAATGTCGATTACGCAGACGGGAAGACCTGCATCGTGCTGCCAACAGTGGGCGCTTTTGATGCCTGAGCAGAGCGAAACGCTCGCTGCCTGACAGGCGGCTGGCCTACGCGCCCGGAGTTACCAGTCCGGTCTCGTAGGCCAGCACCACCGCCTGCACACGATCACGCAGATCGAGTTTGGTCAGAATGCGTCCGACGTGCGACTTGATCGTCGATTCGGACAGGTACAGCTGCTGTGCGATCTCGATGTTCGACAGTCCCGTGGCCACGTGCCCGAGGACTTCGCGTTCGCGTTCGGTCAGGACGTCGAGAACCACCGGATCGCGTCGCGGCGCCGGACCGTCCACGATGAACCTCGACAGCAGACGACGTGTCACCTTCGGGGAAACAACCGCATCACCGGCCGCCACGCTGCGGATAGCCGACACGAGGTCCTCGGGCGGGGTGTCTTTGAGAAGAAACCCACTCGCTCCGGCACGCAGGGCGCCGAGCGCGTGTTCGTCCAGGTCGAACGTCGTCATGACCAGGACCCTGGATTCGATCCCGGAGGCAAGAATCTGCTCCGTCGCTTTCACACCGTCGACAATCGGCATCCGCACATCCATCAACACGACGTCAGGCTTCAGCGCTACCGCCGCTGCGACCGCCGCGGCTCCGTCACCGGCCTCACCGATGACCGAGATGTCCTCATGTGCTTCGAGCACCATGTTCAGGCCCATCCGCATGAGTTCCTGGTCGTCGACTAGCAGCACGGTGATGGGCACGGCGTAAACCTATCGGGCCTGAGACGTCGGTGCCAATGCGATTGCGGCGAGCCGGTATCAATCGTGGATCTCGAGCGGCAACTCTGCGTACACACGCCAACTGCCGTCAGGGCGTCGTCCCGTCTCGAGTGTCCCGTGCAGTACCGCCACCCGCTCACGCATGCCGACCAGTCCGTTGCCCGAACCGTGAGCGAAGGTCGAGCTCGACGTTCCGTTGTCGACGACCTCAAGCAGTACCGCGGTCTCGGTGCGGCGCACGGTGACTCGGGCCTTCGGGTTCGCGCCGGCGTGGCGGAGGACATTGGTCAGTGATTCCTGAACGAGGCGATGAATGCCCAGGCTGACCGATGGACTGACGTCGTCGAGCTCGCCGGTCAGCTCGAGGCGCACGCCGAGACCGGCAGCCCGCATCATCTCGACGACCTTGGCGATGCCGGCCGTTCCGTGTTGCGGCATCAAATCGCTACTGACCTCGGTGCGCAGAAGCGAGACGGTCCGGCGAAGCTCGGCAAGCGCGTCACGTCCGGTGCTGGAGATGTTGCCGAGCGCCTTCTTCGCCAACGCCGGATTGGAATCGACGGCGTACGAGGCGCCGTCCGCCTGAACGATCATCACGCTGACCGCGTGTGCGACGACGTCGTGGAGTTCGCGGGCGATCCGGGTTCTTTCCGTCGCCACCGCATCCTCGGCGCGGCGGTCTCGTTCGTATTCGGCCACTTCGAGTCTGGCGGCCACTTCCTCGTCGTAGGCACGTCGCGCGCTCAAGAACTCGGCGGTGATCCAGGCCAATGCATAGAGCAGCGTCGCGATGATGATCGTCAGGATCACGTCTTGGCGGATGACGAGCAACGAGAAAGTCATGTCCAGGGCAAGGAAGCACGCGAATATCGCCCCGGTACGCCGATCGACGTACGCAACGAGTGTGTAGAGCGAAACTCCGAGCGCCAGCAGGCCTGGATGTTCCGCAGCCGGATCCCCGGTCGCCCACATCATCAGGGTCGCGAAGTACGACATCGACAATATGGACGCAGCGGACACACGCGGATATTTGCGACGCCACACGACGGGAAGGCAGATCAGAAATCCGACGACGAGCTGAGGCCACCGCTCCTCACGCGGCGAACTGACGAACGTGACTACCTCGAGCGCGAAGAACACGAGCGCCAGCGCGCTGTCCGCGATCATCGGCTTTCCTCGCAGCCACAGGCTGAACCTCCGCATGTGCTCAAGAGTGTCACAGCTGTGAAAGAGTCACCGCCGTGGATATTGCTGATTGGGGACTGCTGATGACGGCAGCAACGGCGGCGGGTTGGGTGGACGCCGTCGTCGGCGGCGGCGGATTGATTCTGTTGCCCGCGCTCTTTCTGGTCGCCCCACAATTGACCCCGCAGGCCGCACTGGCCACCAACAAACTGACGGCATTCACCGGGACGAGTGCTGCGGTGTACACGTTCTCGCGTCGAATCCCGATGCAATGGCGGCAGATGGCGCCGGCAGCCGCCTTGGCAGCGGTGACGTCCGCGTGCGGGGCGGCGGCCGTTTCACTGATCGACAAGAAGTACTTCATTCCGATCGTGATGGTCGTACTCGTCGCTGTCGCCGTCTTCGTGACAATGCGGCCGACGCTGGGCACCACGATCGCCACTCATCGTCCGACGCAGCGCAAGACCGTCCTCGTCTTGCTGCTCTCCGCCGGACTCATCGGGCTTTACGACGGTCTGCTCGGACCCGGCACCGGCACTTTCCTCATCATCAGCTTCGCCACCTTCCTCGGAACCGAATTCGTTCGAAGCGCAGCCATGGCGAAGGTGATCAATCTCGGTTCCAATTTCGGCGCGCTCGCCTACTTCGCCGTCACCGGGCATGTCTGGTGGAGTTTGGGTTTGGCGATGGCGGTGTGCAACGTTCTCGGCGCGGTCATCGGTTCGCGGATGGCGCTGAGCAAGGGATCCGGATTCGTCCGGATCACGCTGTTGGTGGTCGTGATCGCCATGGTGATTCGCCTCGGATGGCAGCAGTTCGGTTGAGATCGGCGGTCGTCGGCTAGCGTCGTGTGCGTGACCGTCACCCGAGATGTCGATGCAGATTTCCTCGCCCTCCCGCTGCGAGCTGTCGCTGATGCGGCGCTGTCGGCAGCGAGAACAGCCGGCGCCCAGCACGCCGATGTTCGTGTCCACCGCGTGCTCACACAGTCGATCCGCTTGCGCGACGGCGTAGTTCAGGCGGTGTCCGACGGAGACGAGATCGGGGTCGCCGTCCGTGTGATCGTCGACGGCACGTGGGGATTCGCCTCGCACGCCGAGGTATCCCCTGACGTCGCGGCTGCGCTGGCACGCCAAGCGGTCGAGGTTGCGAAGGCATTACGCTCGCTCAATCGGGATCCGGTCACCCTCGCCGACGAACCCGTCTACGCCGACGCGACGTGGGTGTCCCCGTACCTCGAAGATCCCTTCGCGACACCGACGGCCGACAAGGTAGCGCTGCTGGTCGACTACTCCGGACGGCTTCAAGCCGCTGACGGCGTGGATCACGTCACGGCGAGTGTCCTCCAGGTCAAGGAGCAGACTTTCTACGCGGATCTGGCCGGTTCGTCGATCACCCAGCAACGGGTGCGTCTGCACCCCGAGTTCGAGGCGACCGCCGTCGACAAGTCGGCCGGCAGCTTCGAATCGATGCGCACCTTGGCGCCGCCGGTAGGTCGCGGATGGGAGTACCTCGGGGCGCAGAGCACGTGGAACTGGGGCGATGAGCTCGCGCAGATCCCGGAGTGGCTGGCCGAGAAGACGAAGGCACCGACCGTCGAAGCGGGTCCGACCGACCTCGTGATCGATCCGACCAATCTGTGGCTCACGATCCACGAATCCATCGGACACGCCACCGAATACGACCGCGCGATCGGCTACGAAGCGGCCTACGCCGGAACATCGTTCGCGACGCCGGACAAGCTGGGAACGCTGAAATACGGAACGCCACTCATGCACGTGACCGCCGATCGCAACGAAGAGCACGGCCTGGCCAGCGTCGGATTCGACGACGATGGCGTCGCCTCTCAACGGTGGGATCTGGTGGCAGAGGGAACACTGGTCGGGTATCAACTAGACCGCGTGTTCGCGCCGAGGCTGGGGCTGACGCGTTCCAACGGCTGCTCGTACGCCGACTCTGCACATCACGTTCCCATCCAGCGAATGGCCAACGTCTCGCTCTCCCCCGACCCTTCTACGGACACCTCGACCGCAGACCTGATCTCGCGAGTCGAGAACGGCATCTACGTCGTCGGTGACAAGTCCTGGTCGATCGACATGCAGCGCTACAACTTCCAGTTCACCGGTCAGCGGTTCTTCAAGATCCGTGACGGAAAGCTCGACGGTCAGGTGCGTGACGTGGCGTATCAGGCGACGACGACGGATTTCTGGGGCTCGATGGAAGCCGTTGGCGGTGAGTCGACCTGGCGCCTGCAGGGCGCATTCAACTGCGGCAAGGCGCAACCCGGTCAGGTTGCGGCGGTCAGCCACGGCTGCCCGTCCGCTCTGTTCCGCGGAGTCAACATCCTCAATACTCGTTCGGAGGCTCAGCAGTGATCGATCCGCAGCAGGTCGTCGAGCGTGCATTGGCCGCGAGGACGGTAGACGAATCGTTGGTGATCGTGACCGATGCGAGTGAGGCGTCGCTGCGGTGGGCCAACAATTCGATGACCACCAACGGAGTCTCGCTGTCCCGGACGTGGACGGTGATCTCGATCGTGCGCGAGGGTGACATCGCGAAGGTGGGCACTGTCAGTTCCAGCAGTGTCGATCCGGAGCAGATTTCTGTGCTCGTACAGGCAAGCGAACAGGCTGCGCGCACAGCCACTCCGGCTGACGACGCGTCCGACCTGATCACGCAGTCGGCGGCAGAGACCGACTGGGACCTGCCGGCCGCCCTGACCGACATCGGTGTCTTTGCGCAGTTGGCTGCCGACCTGTCCACGGCCTTCGACAGTGACGACCAGTTGTTCGGCTTCGCTCACCACCAGTTGCACACCACCTGGCTCGGAACTTCGACGGGCGTGCGACGTAGAACGGCTCAGGCCACCGGCTCCGTGGAGATCAACGGCAAGCGCGGCGACGCCTGCGCCTGGGTCGGATCCGGAACTGTCGATTTCACTGACATTTCAGTGCCGAACCTTGTGTCGCAGTTGACCACTCGACTTGACTGGGCGGAAAATTCGGTCAGTCTGCCCGCCGGCCGCTACGAGACGATTCTTCCGCCTTCGGCTGTCGCGGACCTGATGATCTATCTGATGTGGACCATGGAGGGGCGCGGCGCCGAAGAGGGCCACACCGCACTTTCCACCACCGGTGGTACCCGGATCGGCGAGAAGCTCGGATTGCCACTGACACTCACCTCCGACCCCGGCGCCGAGGGCTTGCAGTCCGCGCCGTTCGTGATCACGACGTCGTCGAGTGAATCCGTCTCACTGTTCGACAACGGTATGGAGATCGAACCCGTCGACTGGGTCCGAGACGGCGTCGTCAATGCACTGGCGTACCCGCGCCACGCTGCACGAGAATTCGGTCGACCTGTCGCAGTTCCCGGCGACAATCTCATCCTGACCGGTGGTGACGACACCTCGATCGAGGACATGATCGCAGGTACCGAGAAGGGTCTACTGCTCACAACCCTCTGGTACATCCGTGAGGTGGATCCGACGACGCTGCTGCTGACCGGACTCACCCGTGACGGGGTGTATTTGATCGAGGACGGCGAGATCGTCGGCGCCGTCAACAACTTCCGTTTCAACGAGAGTCCGCTCGATCTCCTGCGGCGGGTCACCGAGGCTGGACGCACCGAGATCACGCTTCCCCGCGAGTGGAAAGACTGGTTCACCCGCACGGCCATGCCGCCGATGCGGATTCCCGACTTCCACATGTCCTCGGTCAGCCAGGCGCAGTGATGACGAAGGTCGTGATCGCCGGCGGTACCGGCGCTCTCGGCCGCCGAATCAGCGACGATCTCGCCGACCGCGGGTATGACGTCGTGGTCCTGACTCGGTCACCGAAACCCGGCAGGCACAGGCAGGTTCAGTGGGACGGTGTCACGGTCGGCGACTGGGCAGGAGAACTCGACGGCGCCGCGGTGATCAACCTCGCCGGCGAGTTGGTCGATCGCCGACCCACCCCGGCAAACATCGCACTGCTCACCAGCTCCCGTGTCGATCCGACCCGCGCACTGGTCGAAGCGTCGAAACTACTGGCGCACCCTGTTCCGGTGTGGATCCAGGCGAGCACGCTCGCAATCTACGGCGACGCCGGAGAGACCCGACTCGACGAGGCTTCCCCACTCGCTGACGGACCACCTCAGATGACCGACGTCGCAAAGGACTGGGAGGCAGCGGTCGAGGGAGCAAACACGTCACGAGTAGTGATCCTGCGAACCAGTGTCGTGTTGGAGAAGGGCACACCGGCGCTCGAGCGACTCCTGTTGCTCGTACGTCTCGGTCTGGGCGGACGCGTTGCCTCAGGTCGACAATGGACAAGTTGGATTCACATCGACGACTGGCTGTCGATCGTTCGTTGGGCCCTCGAACCCGATTCGGCTGCCTCGGGGGTGGTCATCGCGACTGCCCCGGATCCCGTCCGCAATTCAGAATTGATGGCCGGGCTGCGCAAGCACCTTCACCGGCCACCTGCGCCGCCGACGCCCGCTGTCATGGTCAGATTCGGCGCGTTCCTGCTGCGCAGCGACGCTGCCTTGGGCCTGACGGGTCGTCATGCCGTGTCGAAAGTGCTGACGGACAACGGCTTCCCCTTCACGTATCCGCGGTTCGATTCAGCGTTGGACGATCTGCTCGGCAACTGACGCGCGGTCAGGCTGCAGTGATGGCAAGTCCGATCGTTCCGGTCTTGCCGCGGCGCAGGAGACTGCCTTTCATGGTGATCCAGCCGAGGATTCCGTAGCGACGCGCGATCGCGTCGCGAGCATGATCGGTGCCCGGTCCGTCGAGGATCTCGGCGACGGCGGCAACCGGTTCACCCTTGGGATTTCCCCGCGCGTCACACGCGGCGACTGTGACCGACGGGTTTCGCCTGATGCGCTTGACCTTGTAGGAATCGGTGACGGTCCACATCAGGAGCTTGTCGCCGTCCGGCGCGGCCCAGAGTGGAGTCGCCACCGGAGTTCCATCCTTGCGGAAGGTCGTGAGTAGGACGTACTTGGCCTCGGAGACGCGCTTGAAGTCGGGGTTCACTCCTCGAGGATAGGTGCGAGCGCCTCTCGCTGAACACCGACAAGATTCCGCGACTATCTGGCGACCGATCAGTACCACCCAGGAAGTGCCACTTATGCACGTTTTATCCGGTTCTTCATGACGTGGGACACGCCGTTTCGTCCCCGAACTCCATCTCGAGTTATTCTGAGGCAAACCGTCGAACTGGGGAGTCGAACTTACACATGCAGCGCCGTGACATGCAGCGTCGTGACTTTTTCAAAGCCGCCGGGGCGGGGGCGGCAGTTGCAGCCGCGACACCGCTCATGTCGACGTCGACCAGCCACGCCGCCCCCGCACCCCTGCGGGCGCTACCGATGGGTGCTGATCACTACCGCGCGCTCGTCCCCGAGTTGTTCGCACCATCTCCTGCTCCCCCGGAGCATTCCGAAGCCATCGTCATCGGGTCCGGATTCGGCGCAAGCGCCACCGCTCTCCGGTTGGCGCAGAGCGGCACCCAGGTCACCATCCTCGAACGCGGACTCCGATGGCCGCATGATCCGCAGCGGGAGATTCACACCTCCGACATGCTGGCCGACGGCCGCGGAGTCTTCCGGCGAACATCGTTCACCAACCTCACCGGACTCCCCGTGGCGTGCGACTACTTCAGCGGCGTCCTCGATGCCACCGACTACGAACACATCTCGGTCTGGCGCGGCGCTGCAGTCGGCGGTGGTTCCATCATCTTCACCGGCGTGATGATCGCGCCCGAGCGCCGATTCTTCGACGCAGTCTTCGGCAACTCCCTCGACTACGACGAGATGGCGTCCACCTGGTACCCCAAAGTGCGCCAGATGCTGCGTCTGAGCCCGTTGCCCGAAGACATTTACCAAACCCCGAACTTCGGTCACTCGCGTCGTTGGGATCAGGACGCTCGTCGTGCCGGATTCGATCCGCAGCGGATCGACGGGATCTGGAACTGGGACGTGGTGCGCTCAGAACTCGACGGCCGAACCCGAGCCTCGGCCACTGTCGGTGACAGCAACATGGGTAACTCCAACGGCGCGAAGTTCGACCTCACACAGAACTACATTCCTGCCGCCGAAGCCACCGGACGAGCCACCGTCTGTTACGGACATCAGGTGCTCGCGATCAGTCGCGAACGTGATGGACGCTACGTCGTCGACGTCGAATCGACGGATCCGACGGGTGGCGTTCTGGCCCGGAAGACTCTTACCTGTGACCGTCTGTTCCTCGGCGCCGGCTCGATCGGCACCTCCGAACTGCTGGTACGCGCCCAGGCGACGGGCGCGCTGCCCAACCTCAACGAACACGTCGGTAAGGGCTGGGGAACGAACGGCGACGCCGGGATGGTGCGCTCGTTCGGCTTCAGTGACGGCACTGCGCAAGCCTCACCGTCGGCATCACGCATCGTCGACGAGTCGGGAATGCCACTCTCCCTCGAGAATTGGTATGTCCCCGGCTTGCCCGTCAACATCGGCATGCTCGGAACATTGGGGATGACCCTCGACTCGCAGCGCGCCGACTTCGCCTACGACGGCGGCTCCGATCGGGTGGTGCTGAACTGGCCGAAGAACGGCAACGACGCCACCGTCGAGGCACTACGCGCCGTCCAGAACAAGATGGCCTTCGCCGGCACCACGCTGCCGTCCGCCCTGCCGTTCGCGAAAGACGTCAATTCCTCGTTCACCGCGCATCCCCTCGGCGGTGCGGTTCTGGGCAAGGCCACCGACGGCTACGGGCGAGTCAAGGGCTACGACGGCCTGTACGTGATGGACGGCGCTGCCATTCCGGGCAGCACCGGCACCGTCAATCCGTCACTGACCATCACTGCTCTGGCGGAGCGGAACATCGCTCAGATCATCAAGTCCGGACGCTGACTCACTTCAGCGCCCGGACCTGACGGTGATCGAGGTTTACTCCCCCTCGAGTTCGCCTTCGGTTTCGAGGTACACCTGACGCAAGCCGTCGAGTGTCTTCTGCTCGGGGTGCTCCCACATGTTGCGCTCGGCGGCTTCGAGGAGCCGCTCGGCGATTCCGTGCAATGCCCACGGGTTGGACTGCGTCATGAACTTCTGGTTCTGCTCGTCCAGAACGTAGGTCTCGGCGAGCTTTTCGTACATCCAGTCCGCGACCACGTTGGTGGTGGCGTCGTACCCGAAGAGGTAGTCGACCGTGGCCGCCATCTCGAACGCACCCTTGTACCCGTGACGGCGCATCGCGTCGAGCCAGCGGGGATTGACCACGCGCGCCC
This sequence comes from Rhodococcus sp. APC 3903, assembly GCF_030407755.1. NCBI lineage: Bacteria > Bacillati > Actinomycetota > Actinomycetes > Mycobacteriales > Nocardiaceae > Rhodococcus > Rhodococcus sp. APC 3903. The sequence continues at coordinate 75,473 of NZ_JASDCV010000005.1, read as the reverse complement.
GGAAGACACGTGCGGTCTCTTCCGAAAGTGTGCGTGTGCGAACCGATTCCGGTCGAGTGCTGTCGCCGATATATGCCTCGGGCGACTTTCCGGTCAGCGCGCGCACGGTGGCAACCATGCCGCCGTGGTACTGGAAGTAGTCGTCCGAATCGGCGATGTCGTGCTCACGCGTGTCGGTGTTCTTGGCCGCCACGTTGATTCGACGGTAAGCACTGCGCATGTCGTCAGCTGCCGGGATTCCGTCGAGCCCACGGCCGTACGCGAAGCCGCCCCAGTTGGTGTACACCTCGGCGAGGTCGTCGTCACCGCGCCAGGTCTTGGAGTCGATGAGTTGCAGCAGTCCGGCGCCGTATGTTCCGGGCTTCGAACCGAAGATACGGGTGGTCGCACGCCTGGCGTCGCCGTGCTCGGCAAGGTCGGCCTGTGCGTGGGCGCGCACGTAGTTCTGCTCGTCCGTCTCGTCCAGTGCCGCGACCAGCTGAACGGCGTCGTCGAGCAGTGCGAGCACGTGCGGGAACGCATCACGGAAGAATCCGGAGATGCGGACGGTGACGTCGATGCGCGGGCGGCCGAGTTCTTCGAGATCGATCACTTCGAGGTTGACGACGCGTCGGCTCGCTTCGTCCCAGACGGGGCGAACACCGAGGAGCGCGAACACTTCGGCGATGTCGTCGCCGGAGGTACGCATGGCGGCGGTTCCCCACACCGACAGACCCACCGAGCGCGGGTATTCGCCGTGATCGGCGAGATAGCGAGCGGCGAGCGACTCGGCCATCGCCTGACCGGTCTCCCACGCCAGGCGTGAAGGAACTGCCTTGGGGTCGACGGAGTAGAAGTTACGACCAGTGGGAAGAACGTTGATCAGGCCGCGCAGCGGCGAACCGCTCGGACCCGCGGCGATGAATCCGCCGTCGAGCGCGTGCAGGACCTGCTTGATCTCGTTGTCGGTCTGCCGAAGACGCGGAACCACTTCGGTGGCCGCGAACTGCAGGATCTTCACGACGGTCTCGTCGTCGCTGAGTTGTTCTGCCGCAGCGGGGTTCCAATCGGCGTCGTACATGCCGCGAACCAGTGCGTGCGCCTTTTCCTCGACGTCGTCGACACGGTTGCGGGACTCGTCGCCGTCTTCGCTGAGCCCGAGAGCTTCGCGCAGACCAGGGACGCTCTGTTCGCCGCCCCACATCTGACGGGCACGGAGCATAGCCAGGACCAGTTCGATTTCGGCGTCGCCCTCGGGTGCGCGGCCGAGAATGTGCAGGCCGTCGCGGATCTGGACGTCCTTGATCTCACACAGCCACCCGTCGACGTGCAGGAGCATGTCGTCGAACACGTCTTCTTCGGGACGCTCCGCGAGGCCGAGGTCGTGGTCCATCTTGGCTGCCCGCATCAGCGTCCAGATCTGCTGGCGAATGGCCGGCAGCTTGGACGGGTCCAGTGCGGAGATGTTGGAGTGCTCGTCGAGCAGTTGCTCGAGACGGGAGATGTCGCCGTAGCTTTCGGCGCGGGCCATCGGTGGGATCAGGTGATCGACGAGTGTCGCGTGGGCACGACGCTTTGCCTGTGTTCCTTCACCCGGGTCGTTGACCAGGAAGGGGTAGATCAGCGGCAGGTCGCCGAGGGCTGCGTCGGTGCCGCAGTTGCTGGACATGCCGAGCGTCTTGCCCGGCAACCATTCGAGGTTGCCGTGCTTGCCGAGGTGCACAACGGCGTCGGCGCCGAATCCGCCGTTGTCCGGTGTTGCAGCGATCCAGCGGTAGGCCGCGAGGTAGTGGTGGCTCGGCGGCAGATCCGGGTCGTGGTAGATCGCGACGGGCTTTTCACCGAATCCCCGCGGCGGCTGGACCATGAGCACGATGTTGTTGAATCGCAGTGCCGCGATGACGATTTCGCCGTCCGGATCCTGCGAGCGGTCGACGTACAGCTCTCCGGGCGCTGCGCCCCAGTGCTCTTCGACGCCGCTGCGCAGTTCCTCGGGCAGGGTGGCGAACCATTCGCGGTACTTTGCTGCCGAGATGCGGATCGGATTGCCCTCGAGCTGCTCGGCAGTGAGCCAGTCAGGATCCTGGCCGCCGGCCGCGATCAGGGCATGGATCAGCGCGTCGCCGTCCTTCGCCGCCAGGCCGGGAACTGCGTCCGGGCCGTCGACCGGACCGAGGTCGTAACCGGCAGAACGCATTTCGGTGAGCAGGTCGATTGCGCTCGCCGGAGTATCGAGACCGACCGCGTTGCCGATGCGGGCGTGCTTGGTCGGGTACGCCGAGAGCATCAGAGCAACGCGACGCTCGGTGGTGGGAATGTGGCGCAGCTTGCCGTGACGGACCGCGATCCCGGCGACACGGGCGGCGCGCTCGACGTCGGGGACGTACGTGGACAGTCCGTCGGAGTCGATTTCCTTGAAGGAGAACGGGACGGTAATGATGCGGCCGTCGAATTCCGGCACCGCGACCTGGGTCGCGACGTCGAGAGGCGACAGTCCGTCGTCGTTCTCGTCCCAGGTGGCGCGGCTACTGGTCAGGCACAGGCCCTGCAGGATGGGGACGTCGAGCGCAGCGAGTGCGGCGACATCCCAGGCTTCGTCGTCGCCACCGGCGGACGCGGTCGCGGGCTTCGTGCCACCGGCAGCAAGAACTGTCACGACCATGGCGTCGGCGCGGCGGAGCGTGCTCAGAAGTTCGGCTTCTGCGGTTCGCAGAGATGCGCAGTAGATCGGCAGCGCGGTGCCACCGGCCTCGGCGACCGCGTCGCACAACGCCTGGATGTACCGGGTGTTGCCGGCCAAATGCTGAGCGCGGTAGTACAGAACTGCGATGACCGGACCGCTCGCCGAGTCGGGATCGGGCGCGAAATCAGCGATGCCCCAGGAAGGCAGGTGGGCCGGCGGCTCGAACCCGTGGCCGGTGAGCAGGACGGTGTCGGACAGGAAGTGGTGCAGCTGTGCCAGATTCTGTGCGCCACCCTCGGCCAGGTAGTTGTGCGCCTCGGCAGCAACACCGGCGGAAACCGTCGAGCACTCCATGAGGTCGGCGTCCGGCGCGTGCTCGCCGCCGAGAACGACTACGGGGAGTCCGGAGGCGAGGACCATGTCCAGGCCGTCTTCCCAGCTGCGACGGCTGCCGAGGATACGAACGATCACGAGGTCGACGCCGTCGAGCAAGGGCGGCAAGTCCTCCGAGACCAGCAAGCGTGAGGGGTTGGCCCAGCGATAGGAGACGCCGTCGCCGGCTTCCTGGCTGGCGCGAGCGCTCAGCAGATCGGTGTCGGACGTGGAGAGCAGAAGAATCACGGGTGAAGCCTTCCTGGGGTTTCGCGCCCCGTGGCACAGATCTGTCATCGACGGCGGTTGAGGGTCTGACTCGTGTTTCCGAGCGGAAACACGTCCCGCTCGAGCAACACTCACAGTGGCGCGACCGCACCGGACTTTCACCGGTTTCCTCAACTGCCGTCACTGGTGGTGGTGATGCTACCGGTCCGCAGAAGGCACTCATGACAGGTCGTACCCTGGAGCCATGCCCACGGACCGTTCACAGCCAGACGCGTGCCCGGGTGCACTGCAAGTTCACCACGCCGCCGACGGCGCACTGGCACGCGTGCGCCTACCCGGCGGACTCCTCACCCCGGTCCAATTGCAGACGCTCGCCGACGCAGCGCGCGATCTCGGCAACGGGCAGATGGAACTCACCTCGAGGGGCAACGTCCAACTGCGCTCGGTCTCGGATCCCGAAGCCTTCGCAGCGCGAATCGCGTCGGCCGGCCTGCTGCCGTCCGCGACGCACGAGCGAGTTCGCAACATCCTCGCGTCCCCACTGTCCGGCCGTATCGGGGGCGTCGCCGATATTCGTGAACTGGTCCATCGGCTCGATTCCGCCATCCAAGCGGATCAGGCATTGGCGGACCTGCCAGGGCGAACCCTGTTCACCCTCGACGACGGGCGCGGAGACATCACCGGGCTACGGGGCGATTTCGGGCTCCACGCGCGCAGCGCCACCGAACATTCACTGGTGCTCGCCGGTCACCACACCACTCACCGCGTCCAGGCGGATGACGCCGTCGAATTGCTCCTCGAGGCGGCTCGATCATTCCTCGACGTCCGCGACAAGCACTGGCGCCTGGCCGAGGTTCCGGACGGAATCGAACGCACCCTCGAGCATCTGGGTCTGAGCGCCGAGTCCACCGGTGCCGCGGACCTCACGCCGGATGCACGGCCCACCATCGGCTGGCTCGAGCAGCGCGACGGGACCGTAGCCCTGGGCGGAGGCTTGCGATTCGGGCTGCTCGACGCTCGGCTGGCCGAGTTCCTGGCCGCCGTCGACAAGCCCGTCGTCGTGACGCCGTGGCGATCGGTGCATATCTTCGACCTCGACGAATGGGCTGCCGAGCAGGTAGTCCGGGTGTTGGCGCCGATGGGGCTGATCTTCGACGAGAACTCACCGTGGCTCGACGTCACCGCCTGCACCGGAAGCCCGGGATGCGAGAAGTCGCTCGCCGATGTGCGCACCGACGCCATCACCGCGGTAGAGCAGGCAGAACTGCCAGTCGTCGGGCGCCAGCACTGGGCCGGGTGCGACCGCAGCTGCGGACGTCCCCGCGGGGACGTAGCGGATGTGATTGCGACGGGTGACGGTTACCGGGTGAATCCGGCCGATCGGTGATGCCTCTATCGTGTGGCACATGATCGAGTACATCCGTGACGGCGCGGAAATCTATCGCCAGTCCTTTGCCACCATTCGGGCCGAAGCCGACCTGAGCCGTTTCCCGGCGGATGTCTCGCAAGCTGTAGTGCGCATGATTCATGCAAGTGGCCAGGTCGATCTCGTCGACGACGTCGCCTTCACACCCGGTGTCGTCTCGGCTGCGCGCGCAGCTCTGCGCGACGGCGCGCCGATTTTCTGCGACGCCCAGATGGTGGCTGCCGGCATCACGCGCAAGCGTCTACCCGCCGGCAACGACGTCATCTGCACCCTCGGCGATCCGCGGGTTCCCGTGCTGGCGTCGACCATCGACAACACTCGCTCGGCGGCTGCTCTCGAACTGTGGGGAGCCAAGCTCGAGGGCGCTGTTGTCGCGATCGGAAACGCACCCACCGCACTGTTCCATCTCCTGAACCTCATCGAAGCCGGCGCGCCCCGTCCGGCCGCTATCGTCGGAGGTCCGGTCGGCTTCATCGGCGCTGCCGAGTCGAAGGAAGCCCTCATCGAACACGCCAGCGGGATCGATCATCTGGTGCTCCGCGGCCGACGCGGCGGCAGCGCGATCACCGCGGCCGTCGTCAACGCGATTGCGAGCGAAGTCGAATGAGTGCAGGCAAGCTCTGGGGTGTCGGTATCGGCCCCGGCGATCCCGAATTGGTGACCGTCAAGGCCGCCCGCGTCATCGGCGAGGCAGACGTGATTGCCTTCCATTCCGCGCGGCACGGCAAGAGCATCTCCCGCGGAGTTGCAGCGCCGTACATGCGCGAAGGACAGATCGAAGAACACCTCGTCTACCCCGTGACCACCGAGACCGTTGATCATCCCGGCGGATACCAGGGCGCGATGGACGAATTCTACGAAGCGGCTGCCGAACGGTTGGCAGTTCACCTCGCGGCCGGTCGAACCGTTGCCCTGCTCGCGGCCGGCGATCCGCTCTTCTACAGCTCCTACATGCACATGCACAAGAGGCTGGCCGATCGCTTCGACGCCGAGGTGATTCCCGGCGTCACCTCCGTCAGCGCGGCATCTGCTGCACTCGGAAAGCCGCTGGTCGAGGGTGAAGAGATCCTGACGATCCTGCCCGGAACATTGCCGCAGGCTGAGCTGACCAGGCGGCTCAAGGAAACTGACGCCGCTGCCATCCTCAAGCTCGGACGCACGTTCCCCCCGGTCCTGCAATCGCTCGAGGATTCAGGCCGCTTGGATGAAGCGCACTACGTCGAGCGCGCGAGCACCACACGTCAACGCGTCGAATCCGCTGCCGAGGTCGACCCGGACGGAGTTCCGTACTTCTCGATCGCCATCGTTCCGAGCCCGTCGAACAACCCTCGACCTGCAACCGAATCCCGCGGCGAGGTGGTCGTGGTCGGACTCGGACCGGGCGACACCGCCTGGACCACACCCGAAGTGGCGCATGAGCTTTCGTTGGCCACCGACCTCGTCGGCTACGGCCCGTACGTCGATCGCGTGCCGACGCGTCCGGGCCAGCGGCGCCATTCCAGCGACAACCGCGTCGAAGCCGAACGCGCCGCGATGGCGTTGGACCTGGCGAAGAACGGCGCCCGTGTAGCTGTCGTCTCGTCGGGAGATCCCGGCGTATTCGCCATGGCTGCAGCAGTTCTCGAAGTTGCCGCCGAAGACCAGTGGCGCGACGTCCCGGTACGCATCCTTCCCGGTATGACGGCGGCAAATGCTGTCGCCAGTCGCGTCGGCGCTCCCCTCGGGCACGACTATGCGGTGCTCTCCCTCTCTGATCGCCTCAAGCCGTGGGATGTCGTCGCTCGCCGTATCTCGGCAGTTGCAGCCGCAGACATGGCATTTGCGGTCTACAACCCGGCGTCGAAGTCCCGGACGTGGCAGGTCCAAGCCATGAAAGACCTCGTGCTCGAGCACCGCTCCCCCGAGACTCCTGTTGTCATCGGGCGCGATGTTGCCGGCGCCGAGGAATCAGTTCGCGTCGTAACCCTCGGCGAGCTCGAGCCTTCCGAGATCGACATGCGGACGCTGCTGATCGTCGGCTCGTCGATGACGACGGTCGTCGAAACCGGTTCGGGCCGTCAGGTGTTCACCCCGCGGCGGTACCCGGAGTAACCACCACTCGGCGATAGCATGGCGTCATGCCCGTCAACCGGACCCGGAAAGCCAGATACGCGCGCAAACGCAAACGCCGAATGGATCTGGTGGAGCACGACCTGTCCGTCGAGCAGTGGTCCGCGCTCAAAGCGGCCTGGGGTGGCTGCGCGTACTGCGGCGAGCCGGACGAGTCGCCGCAGCGTGACTGTGTGCTGGCGATCTCCCGCGGTGGGCGCTACACGCTCGACAACATCGCACCGGCGTGCCGCTCGTGCAATGCAAGCAAATGCAACAGCGAGGTCACTCTCTGGTTGCGACGCAAGGGGTATGACGAGAAGGCCTTCCTCCTGCGGCACGCGGAGATAGGTATCGAGATGAAGGCGCAGTTCTCGGAGCAGTCGTGACGACCCCGCACGAGTTGCGCCCGATCCTCGACGAGTTGATGGAGTTCGAACCTCTGTTTCACCGAACTCGAGTAGCGATGTCACGAGACGAGTTCGATGCGGTCGTCGACCCGGAGTTCCGGGAGATCGGAGCCTCCGGCGCTCGATACACTCGCGACTACGTGCAGTCGGTAGTTGAGCGCCGACGCCTCCGCGGCGAGGTGAACGACGCCGCCGAACTCGGGTGGAGGGTTGACCGGCCAGCACTGAGCAGGATCGCGCCTGACACGTATCTGGTGACGTACCGGCTGGCGCAGGCGCATCGTGTCACCGAGCGATCATCCATCTGGCGGTTCGCCGAGAATCGATGGAGCGTGTTGTTTCATCAAGGCACAGTCGTAGAAAGTGGTCTGGAAGCGTGAAGGAATCGACCCAGAAACCCACCATTCCGCTTTGGATGGACATCACCTTCACCGTCTTCGTTCTTGCCTGGATCTTCATCACGATTAGCGCGCTCGCCTGGTTGCTGTTCGGTCGACCCCCGCGTGACTCCAGGTCCCGAACCTGATCTACACCGACGGCCCGGCAGTAGTCTGAGTACGGTCCGGTGCTGTCAACCTGCGCGTATCAGGGGAGAACAACGAGATGAGACCACTTCGATACTCGATCAACGTCACCCTCGACGGCTGCTGCCATCACGAGGCGGGGCTCCCACCCGACGAGGAGTCGATGCGCTACTGGACCGCTCAGATGGAACGCGCCGATGCTTTGCTGTTCGGCCGGGTGACCTACGAGATGATGGAGTCGGCGTGGCGGCGGCCCGGAACGGGCACATGGCCTGACTGGATGGACGAGTGGGAGATCCCGTTCGCCGAGGCAATGGACCGGACGAAGAAGTACGTCGTGTCGAGCACGTTGAGCAGGGTCGATTGGAATGCCGAGCTGGTGCCGGGCGACTTGGGGCCAGCAGTTCAGCGACTCAAGGAGCAGCCCGGCGAAGGCCTGTGGGTTGGCGGCGTAACACTCCCCCTGGCATTGGCAGACCTGGGACTGATCGACGAGTACGAGTTCCTTGTTCAACCGGTCCTCGCCGGACACGGACCGACGTTGCTCGCGGGCCTGCGCGAGCGCATCCAACTCGAGCTCGTCGACCGCCACGAGTTCCAGTCGGGTGCAGTCGCCGTGCGATATCGGCCCGCTCAAGTACCGACATGATGTGAATGCGCGAAGAGCTGCAATCAACCATGTTCGGTGTTCGGTATTGACCGAACACCGAACATGCTGAAACGATACACGCGTGAACAACCAGGCTTCCGCCGTTGAGGCTTTCGTGATCGACGCCTTCGCAGAATTAGGCATCGACGCCCAACCACCAATCCGCGAACCCGGCACCGGCATCGACCTTGTGCTGGACCCAGACGGTCTTGCCGTCCCAATCCAGATGAAGTACCGCTCTCTGGTCACCGACCAGGTTGCCGAACGACTACTCACCGAAACCCAGTCCACGGACACGACATTGTTTGTCGTATCGGACCGCCTCACCGAAACCGCGCGCGCGATCCTCGTCCAGCGACGCTGCGGCTACCTCGATCTCCGCGGACGACTTGCCATACGTACAGGCAGCATGGTCATAGACGCCGAAGTAAAGACGCTCCAGAAACGCCTTGAACGGTCGGAAGCACTCAGCGGCAAGGCCGGCCTCGAGGTCGCAGTTTCAGTGCTCATGCATCCCGAGCGAACTTTCGCGGTGCGTGAGCTCGCGCGGGAGTTGGGTCGTTCCCCCAGCACGGTCTCGGAGATACTGGCTGCCCTGCGCCGCGACGGTTTCGTCGATGCGAGGAATATGCCGACGAGCACCGACCTGTTCTGGCAGGTCGCCGAGCGCTGGCCGAAACCCCGCGTTCACTTAGCTGCGCTCCCGTCTCGGGGCGATGCAACTTTGATGCGACCACTGCGGCTCAATCTCGACACACTCGAGAAGGAACCGGGTTGGGCTTTGACCGACTCTGCGGCGGCCGCTATGTACGGTGCGCCCTTGGCTTTCCGCTCAGACCAAACCCTCGACTTCTTTGTCCCCGACCCTTCGACCCTCCGGCGCGCTACTACCCTGCTGGGAACTTCAGCCTCTGCGATGCAGGCGAAGGCCACGTTGCGGGTCGCGCCTGTACCCGCAGCCGTGAATCACCGCGTCAATTTCGACTCCAACGCGCTCGAATGGCCACTCACACATCCGTTGTTCGTCGCACTCGATCTCGCCCAAGACGCCGGACGCGGCCGGGAGATCTTGGACGCATGGACACCCGACGTCCGGTGGACCCGTGTCTGGTAGCCGAGTTACCTTTGCCGGTGATGCGATGGCCGCCGTAGTTCAGGGTGTTATCGAGGTCCGCTCACTGCTCGGGGGGCCGCCTGTCATCGTAGGCGGACTCGCCGTATTGTCGCGGTTGTCGAATCCCCACCGAGCCACGGTCGACCTCGATCTTGTGGATCGACTTCTCGGCGATATCCCCCAACTCGAAGTCCTGCGTTCTGCCAACGGCGCTGAGCCTGTCGAGCCGGCAGCCGTCTTACTGCCCACGCCGTACGGATCAGTGAAGGTCGACGTGCTCGAAGTCCGTCAGATCGAGATCGACCACCCCAGCGACGATCCTGGCGATCGTCTCCACGCTTCAGCGCACGCGTGGGCCAACGACACCGCCAGCGACATGACCATCGCGGTGATCCGGGCCCACGGCAATCTTGTCGAGGTCACCACCCCAGTTGCCGAGCCGGGCCCACTTATCGCGATGAAACTTCAGGCGGTGATGAATCGTTCCGGAGACAAACAAGGCACTGACCTTCTCGACATCGTGCACCTCGCGCTCGACGCAGCCACCCGCCCCGCGGCGATGGCGCAAATCAGCTCCGTCGATATTGCCGTTGCCCGCGACATCGCCCTTCACGTCAATCTGTGGTTCAAGGAGAGACGAGAGCAATCTCTCCAGCGGATCCGAGCAGCGGGCGACCGAGATATCGCCGCCGACGACTTCGATCTGGTCGCCGAATTGCTAACTGACGCAACAGATCATCAACGCTGACCGCAAACGGGCTATGTCGGACGCGGGAACCGGCCCGGGTGACATTAGTGAAAAACTCCCGTAAGTACGGTGTCGACGTGTTCGACGATCTGCTCACCGACTGGGCCTGTGTCCTCCCCGTTGTGAGCGCGTCGCGGAGTCCGGGCGGTCACGCCCTACTGTTCGACTTCGTATCGGCGTCCGACACCGCCGGACGCCGATACGTGTTCACGTCAGCTCACAGGAGCGCCACCGCTCCCGCCGAGGTGGCGGGCGAAGAACCGAGCCGAACTGTCGCGCTCGTAGTCGGGCACCGGATAGTGCCTGCCCGAGTAGGCGTGCAGCGTCTTCTCCTTCGAGCCGAAGGCATCGAACAACGCTATCCCTGACGTGCGGTCGTAATCCTTGTCATCCCAAGGGATCCGGTACTCGACCGGGACCGTGAGCTTTCGCGCTGCCCCGAGGAGGGAGCTGTCCACAAAAACTCCCCCGAAGCTCACGGCAGCGATCCTGGATTCGACCGGGGCCAACATGAGCCCGGTCACGACCCCTAGCGACACGCCGCCGAAGCCGATCGGAGCGTCGGCGTCGACGTCGGGCAGTGTTTGCAGAGCCTCGATGGTCGCCTGCCATTCCGGCACTGCACGCTCCGCCAACGATCGGTTGTACTCGACGACGATCGGGGCGATCGGCTCGTGGGCCGCCCTAGCCTGGTGGATCGCCTCGACCCACTGTTCGTCCTGTGTGTTCCGCGGGCGGTCGCCGTGTCCGGGCGCGTCGATCGCGGCGACTGTGAACCCGTGGGAGCTCACACTGTGGAGTGCGCTGGCAACCAGTCCTGGTGCCTTCTTGTGCATGCCGCCGGAGTGCCCGGACAGCAGAAGGGGTGATTCGACAGATCCGGACGCGGGTGACCAGAGCACACCGGTGATGTCGTCCAGAATGAAATGGCGTTCGACGACCCCGTTCAACGTCGTCTCGGAAGTGAATTCGATGGTCTGAGAATTGGATTGCATGGTGTTACCTTTCGGGATGCCTACTCGAGGCGCTCCCGGCGACACCTACGTCAATCGCCGATCCGTGAACACGAGTGGGAGCACCCACATGGTTACAGCGTTCATGGGTCTCACCTCCTGGCGTGTTGTCACGGTCTCGCACAAGCTATCAACCCCAACCGAAGCTCGTCCAATCATTTTCCGGACCACTGATCCGACAGACGGCCCTGCCAGTTCTACGATCGTGTGTAGTAGATTCCAAACGACAACCAACCGGTCGTTATGAGGAGTCTGATGTCGGTCGATCCAGTTCTCGCGCAGTACAGCGACTACGCCTTCGCGTCGTCTTTCGCGATTTACGTTCTCGCCCTGGTTCTTTCCGTCGTCGACTTCTCCAGCACACCCCTCTCTGTCACGGTGCGACCGGCACTCGCACATGCCGGAAGTGCATCGAATCCGGCATTGCCCGGCCGGATCGCATTGCCGCCGAATCGAACCCGCGCCCATCGTGCGGGTCGCGCTGCCATGTCTCTCATCGTCGTCGCCCTGGTCCTCAACGTCACCGCGCTTGCACTTCGCGGCATCTCGACGCACCGATGGCCTCTCGGAAACCTCTACGAGTACGCGCTTTTCCTCAGCGCGGCATTGGTGGCATGCTGTCTGGTCATCCTGCGGCGGTACCCGATTCGATCGTTGACCATCTTCGTTCTGTCACCCACCGTGGTGCTTCTGTTCGTCGCCGCCGCAAGCATGTATGCCGAGGCAGCGCCGGTCGTACCCGCTCTTCGTTCGTACTGGATCGGCGTGCACGTCACGATCATCGTCGCCGCCTCCGGCATCCTTACGTTCGCAAGTTCGGTCAGCGCACTTTTCATGATTGCCGAGGTGGGTCCGCAGTCGAAGAAACGCGCGTTGCGTTGGATTGCGGCACGACTGCCGTCATCCGAATTGCTTGACCGCGTGGCCTACCGAACAACGGTCGTCGGATTCCCATTGTTCAGCATCGGGGTGATCTGCGGGGCGATCTGGGCGGAAGCCGCGTGGGGACGTTTCTGGGGCTGGGACCCCAAGGAGACGGTCTCGTTCATATCCTGGGTTCTCTATGCCGCGTACCTCCATGCGCGCGCTACCGCAGGGTTGAAGAACATGCGTGCGGCATGGATCAATGTTGCTGCGCTCGCAACCATGCTTTTCAACATGTTTGCAATCAACTACGTCGTGTCGGGATTGCACTCGTACGCTGGATTGAATTGACGCCTACAACGGGTCAAACCCCCGACCGGTCGACGCTCGCGCGGACGGCACGGATGTAGCGGCGCGTCACAAACGCCTGAACTCGACGTCCGATCGGAGCGCCGAGACGTACCCACCACGTTCCAGGCTTGGAGAATGCGACGATCTCGATACGAACCGCTTGGCTGGTCTCGTCGAACTGGACGACAAACAACTCCTCCCCGCATTCGGGGTGGCCTGCGCGGGTTCCGTACGCGAAGCCCTTGCGATTGGGGTCGTCGACGACATAGACGATCCGAACCGGGATAGTCACCGGACCGAGTCCGAAAGTCGCATCCTGACCTGCCACCGCGGTCGGGGCTGCCGTACGGACGGTCAGATCGGCTCCGCGGTGCATTCCCCATTCCAGGACGGTACGAGCTGCGACCTCGAAATCTTCACGTCCGGATCCGACGGTCGCGCTCTCGTGAACGTGGTGATAGCCAGCGGGGAGAACGCCTGACGTTGCGCCCACCTCGAGGTACGTCAGTCCGCCCGGGCCGGACGCCATCACTGCTCGCGTCGGTGGCTGAGGACGTTGATCACGTGACCGTCGGGGTCGGCAGCGAAGAACCTGCGCACACCCCACGGCTCCTCGGTGACGGGATAGACGATCTTGTCGCCGCGTTGCACCGCGGCCTCGTACGCCGCATCGAGATCGTCCACCTCGACGGAGACGTCCGGCACGACGGGGGCATGAGCGTCGTGCGTCATGACGCTGATCTGCAAGGACGGATCCGTCGGCGAAGCCAACGTCACGATCCACCCGTGATCCATGACAACTTCGAGGCCCAGCACTTCGGTGTAGAAGCGCTGCGCGGCCTCGAGCGAACTACTCGACAGATCCGAAACTATCCGCGTGACGGCCATGTCCCGCAGGCTACGCCGCCGCCGGAGTCCACCGCGACTTGACGAGGCGCTCGATGTCACCGGAAAGTTCGTCGCTGACGATTCCCGGAAGCAGGATCTGCCACATCTCGTCGACACGATCCGGAAGGTCCGAGCGTCGGGTGAGAACGTTCGAAACCAGCTGTACCCCGGTGAATGCCGAGGGCATGAACCTGCCGAACGATTCTGCGCTGACCGATTTTCGGATTTCACCTTCCGCCTGAGCTCTGGCGGTGAGATCCGTGATTGCCGAGATCCATTCGGCGTACGGTTCCACCGGCCCCTCGTACGTGCTCAGTTCCAGCGTCAGGCGAATGCCCGCGCGAACGATCGGCTCGTCGACAATCTGACGTGCCATTTCGTGCGTGAGCATGATCATCTGTTCCAACGGGTCCTTGCCCGTCGCGGAAATCGCCTGCACCGATTCGATCGAGAGCCGATGCTGTTCGGCAATGATGAATTGCGCGAGCTCGTCCTTCGACGCGAAATGGAAGTACAACGCGCCCTTGGTAGTACCGGCCCCCGAGACTATGTCGGCCATGCTGGTGCTGCCGTAACCAGTCTTCTCGAACTGCGCGGCCGCGCCGGCAACGATTTGCTGCCGAGTCAGCTCGGCGCGTGCTTGCTTGACCACTGAATCCCTCTCGTCCTCCAAAGGCCCCCGCCCAGCAAACCCCACGGTTCGCGCCACACTCCAGCTATACCCAAAAACTTCACAATTGCCCCACATTACCAGCGCTCCTTCCATTGCTTCAATTACGAATGCAACAAAGGCGCTGGTCAGACGTCCGATTTAGAGGGAATCTCCTCTCCCCAACGTGCTTTCGTCAACCCGCGCACGGTCCACCAACTCTCCGACGAGGAGCGTCAACTCCATCATCTGGTCCGTGATTTCCTCACGCAACTGCGTTGCATCTGCCTCGGAAATCGCGCCGGACTTGGTATCGAAAGACATCAACAACTCGATATTGGTGCGAAGTGCAGTCAACGGAGCCAGAAGGTCCTGGCCCGCTTCGGTGATCAGACTTCTCTGGCGCGCCCGCGATTCCGACAACGTCCCGAGCATCCGATTGAAACTGACTGTCAACGACGCCAACTCGTCGTCGCCGGTCACCGGAATCGGCGCAAGATCATCCGTTTCGGCAACCCGCCGCGTTGCCGCAGTGAGTCGCGCAATTGGCCGTAATCCTGTGCGTGCCACAGCATCTCCGGCCGCGTAAGCGAGTGCGATACCGGCCGCCCCGAGTGCCGCCAACACCACTGCGAGTCGCTTGAGGACCGAACGGGTCGGCCCCAAGGATTGCGCGACAACCAAAGTTTGGCCCGCAACCGAGGGCTCGACAAGAATTCGATACGCATCGACGGTTGCGATCGTCTGCGACGAATTGCCGTCTGCGATCGACCTGATGGCGTCTGCGCTGGTGCTGAACGGCGGCAGACCGGGAGTCGCCGTCACCAAGGCGCCGTCGGCAGTGAGAAGCCCCACCGCCTGGATGACCGCTGTATCCGCGCCGGCCGTCAATCCCAGAACCGGTGTGACGCCGCCGAAATTGACGGTGTCGGTGATCGCGTCACTCGTGCGCTCGAGTTGTCGATCGACGTTGCCTTGCAAATACGCGTTGAACACGATGTACACCGCCGACGCCGACACGATCACCGCGATCGCCACCAGGCCTGCGGTCAGCAATTTCACGCGCGCATGGAGCGTCCGCACGTGAATTCCCGATGGTTTTCGACGGCTCATTCCGGGAACCGACACTCTCATGCGCGGTCCCGCAGTGCGGCGTCGAAAGATCCCAACATCCCTCCAGTATGGTCACGGAACCTTAGACGAACCTGAAGCGAACGCGATGTCGGCCTCACAGCGCCGTTCCACTACCGAAAGCCGTGAGCCAGTCCACCGCCCCGGCTTCGGTGTCGAATGCCGGAGCGGTCGCCGGGATCGGTGGTCGTTCGACGACGATCACCGGGATCGACAATTTCCTGGCGGCGGCGATCTTTGCGTACGTCTGCTCGCCGCCGCTGTTCTTGGTGATCACGACGTCGATGCCGTGAGTTCTCATCAGATCGACTTCCGCTTCGACGTCGAATGGGCCACGTGCGAGCAGCAATTGCGAGTGAGGTGGCAATGTCCCTGAAGGCGGATCGATGGAACGCACGAGAAACGAGACGTCCTTCACACGGTCGAACGCCGAAACTCCTTGCCTCCCGATCGTCAGAAAAGCGCGTGAGCCGACCGTCGGCACCAATTCTGCGGCGTGATCGAGATTGCGTACGGGAAGCCAGGTGTCGCCGGGTTGCTCGCGCCACGGGGGGCGTCGGTACATGGCGTACGGAACGGAATTCGCGAGGCACGCGTCGAATGCATTTTTGGTGATGCGAGCGGCAAACGGATGTGTGGCGTCCAGCACTGCACGAATATCGTTGTTCGACAACCACTCCGAGAGGCCTTCGGCTCCCCCGAACCCACCGATGCGTACTTCCCCCTCCGGCCATCGAGGATCACGAACCCGGCCGGCCAGCGATGTGACAACTTCGAGGTCGGCTGAACCGGCCAACCGAGAAGCGATCACTCGACCTTCACCCGTGCCGCCGAGCAGGAGCACGCGATGACGAGTACCCGTCGGGGTCAGTGTGTGCTTCTCTCACGCGCCGCCGAGTAGAGATAGCTGTCCGGGAATCCTTCAGCAGTCAACACTCGGCCGACGATCACAACGGCCGTCTTCGTGATGCCGGCTGCATGAACAAGTTCGACGATCGTCTTCAAAGTGCCTCGAACAACGATCTCCTCGGGCCGCGAGGCGAAGGCGACGACCGCCACCGGGCAGTCCTCGCCGTAATTGTCGGCCAACTCGGATGCGATCTGTTCGATGCGATGAGCGCCGAGGTGAATCACCATCGTTGCGCCGCTGCGGCCCAGGGACCGCAGATCCTCGCCCTCCGGCATTGCCGTCGACAAGGTGGAGACTCGGGTGAGAACAATGGTCTGCGAGACGCCTGGGACGGTCAACTCACGCCCCAGTGCAGCTGCTGCCGCGGTAAATGCAGGAACACCGGGAATCATGTCGAAATCGACACCCGCGGCGTCCAGGCGACGAGCCTGCTCGGCCACCGCGCTGAAGATCGACGGATCACCGGAGTGCAGACGCGCGACGTCCAGCCCGGCGGAATCCGCTTCGACAAGGATTGCGGTGATCTCGTCCAGGCTCAGGCGAGCAGTGTCCACGACCTGCGCCCCGACCGGGCACCACTCGAGCAACTCCGCCGGGACAAGGCTGCCGGCGTACAAGCACACAGGGCTCGCAGCGATGATGCGTTGCGCGCGGACAGTGATCAGATCTGCCGCACCGGGACCCGCACCGATGAAATGAACGGTCATTGTGTGGATTCCTCCGGCGTATCTGTGTCTGCGCCTGCAGACGGCTGACTTTTTGTGACGGACCATTGGACCACCGGAAGTTGCGGTCGCCAAACGTTGAACGCGCCCAAAGGCTCGGCGCGCTGCACCTGAAAGCGTCGCAGCGTCCCACCCTGGCGACTCATCCAGCCGAGCAGCAACGATTCGGACTCGGCAGTCACGGCGTTGGCAACCAGACGCCCGCCCACGCTCAACTGCTCCCAGCACGCTTCGAGCATTCCCGGTTGCGTGACGCCGCCGCCGACGAACACCGCATCGGGACGCCGAACCTCTTCCGCAAACGCCTCGGGCGCGGTCCCTTTCACTGCCAACGCAGGCACGCCGAGATTGAGTGCATTGGCACCGATCTGCGATACCCGGCTCGCCACCTTCTCGAATGCTGTTGCAGTGCAACGCGGGTGGGTTCTCATCCACTCGATGGCGACGGTGCCCGACCCTCCGCCGACGTCCCAGAGGTGTTCTCCCGGCGCCGGTGCGAGTGCACACAACGTCAATGCGCGGATCTCCTGCTTGGTCATCTGACCGTCGCCGACAAACGCAGCATCCGGTAGACCCGGGATTCGAGTCAGCCGCAACGGATGATCGACCGAGATGCACTCGACGGCCAGAACGTTCAACGCGTCCACGTCCTCGTCCGCGTGATCCCACTCGTCTGCCACCGTGACGGTCCGCGATTCCTCGGCCCCGCCCAGCTGGGCCAGTACAGTCAGAGTCGATCGTCCGAAGCCCGCGCCCGACAACAGACGAGCCACCTCCCCCGGTGTCGAGCGCCCGTTACTCAGAACCAACAGGCGCGCGCCATCGACCACTGCCGCCAAGACGGTCGCCGAGTCTCGGTTCACCAGGCTCACGACGTCGATCTCGGCCGATGCCCATCCCATTCGCGCGCTCGCCAACGCCACCGACGACGGGTGCGAGATCACTCGCACGTTGTCCGCGCCGAGCAGCCGGACCAACGTGACGCCGAGGCCGTGGAACATCGGGTCACCACTGGCGAGCACACATACTTTGCGGTCCGCGTTCTCGGCGAACATCGACGGCAACGCCGGAATCATCGGAGACGGCCAGGTGAGCCTGGTGGGCGCACGCCGTGCCCCGAGATGCGCCGCCGGGACCAAGTCCAGCTGGCGCGGCGACCCCATCAGGACCTCCGCACCGAGGATTGCACCCTGCGCGCTCTCGGACAGCCCTTCCCAGCCGTCGGCGCCGATGCCGACGATCACCACCGGGTGTGCGGTCATCGCGGCATCCGGCGCCAGATCGTCTGAGGCAGAAGCCGCATGACGAAGAACACCGGCTGCAGAATTCGCGGAACCCACACCCGCGTCGCCCCGGAGTTCAGTCCCCGTACGACGGCGTCGGCGACCTGCGACGGAGTGCTCGACATCGGGGCAGGCGACATCCCCTCCGTCATCTTCCCGATGACGAACCCTGGCCGTACCAACATCAACTGCACGCCCGAACCGTGCAGCGCGTCGCCCAGACCGCTGGCAAAACCTTCCAAGCCGGCCTTTGCGCTCCCGTAGACGTAGTTGGCGCGGCGAACCCGAACGCCGGCGACGGACGAGAACACCACGATCTTTCCGGTTCCCTGTCGGCGCATGATCTCCGCGAGGTGCGTGAGGATGCTGATCTGCGCCACGTAGTCGGTGTGCACCACCGCGACCGCATGCGCCGCGTCGGTTTCGGCACGCGCCTGATCGCCGAGAATTCCGAAGGCCAGCACTGCAACCGAAATCCGACCGTGCTCGGCGACTACGGCGCCCAGGAGGTCTCCGTGCGTGTCGACGGCGTCGGCGTCGAACTCGACGGTGGAGACGCCGACCGCTCCGGCGTTCCTGAGCATCTGCTCCTGCTCCGACAGCTCGCCGCTGCGTCTGGCAGCCAGAACGATGTTGCGGCCCGGCGCGAGCCTGACCGCGATCTCGAGGCCGATCTCACTTCGTCCGCCGAGGAGCAGTACCGTCTCGATGTCATTCACGTTCGCACCCGCAGTCACCGCTCCAGTGTCCTGGATTACCGTCGTGGCATGACGCTCACCCCCTCCACCACGCCATCGGCACAGCAGACTCTCACCGAAGACGGGCTGAAGTTCGTCGGTGAATACCACCTCGCGACACTCACGACGTTGCGTCCGAACGGCACCCCACACGTCGTGGCCGTCGGGTTCACCTGGGACCAGGAAGCCGGAAAGGCGCGCGTGATCACCAGCGGTGGTTCACAGAAGGCGATCAACGCAGCGCGTGGCGGATACGCCGCAGTCAGTTCGGTCGACGGTGGTCGCTGGCTCACGCTCGAAGGGCCGGCACGCGTGCTCGCCGACGAGGACTCCGTGGCCGACGCCGTTCGGCGCTATGCCGAGCGGTACCGCCAGCCACGGGTCAACCCAGCGCGCGTGGTCATCGAAATCGACGTCACACGCATCCTCGGGTCCGCGGCGTTCAAGGAAAGCTGATCAGCCGAGGACAGTCAGGCCGTGCGGACGGTTGTTGAACGACTCGCAACCGTCGGCGGTCACGACGACGATGTCCTCGATACGGGCACCCCAACTGCCGCGGAAGTAGATTCCCGGTTCGATGCTGAAGGCCATACCTTCGACGAGTTCGATGGTGTTGCCCTCGACGATGTACGGCTCCTCGTGCACGGACAGCCCGATACCGTGACCGGTGCGGTGAACGAAGACCTCCGCAAGACCTTGTGCGGCAAGCACTTCGCGGGCGGCAACGTCGACGGATTCTGCGGATACTCCTGGCCGCACCGAATCGACGGCAGCCTGCTGTGCCGCTTCGAGTACCGCGAACTGCGCTGATACCTCGGCGGACGGCTGTCCCATGCTGTACGTGCGGGTGGAATCCGAGTTGTAGCCGGGCTCGACCGGTCCGCCGATGTCGATCACGACGACATCGCCGCTCTCGATCACCCGGTCCGAAACCTCGTGATGCGGATCGGCGCCGTGCGGGCCTGATCCGACGATCACAAACGCGGCCTCGGTGTGCCCCTCTTCGAGAATCGCCTCCGAAATTGCCTCGCCCACTTCGGCTTCCGTACGGCCGACGATCAAGAACTCGGCCATGCGGGCGTGAACACGGTCGATCGCCGCACCGGCCCGTCGCAACGCCTCGATCTCGGCGTCGTCCTTGACCATCCGCAATTCACGCAAGACGCCGGTAGCGAGGATCGGCAACGCGCCCAAGGTGTCTGCGAGCGGGATCAGGTGCAATGCAGGCATCGCATCCGTCACCGCAACCTTGGCGCCGGTCGGGAGTTGCGCCGCCACAATCGCATACGGGTCGACACCGTCGACCCAGTCGAGGACGGTCAGCCCGAGATCGCCCACCGCCGATTCCTTCAACGACGCCAACTCCAAGCGAGGAAGCACGACAGACGCCTTCGCCGTGTCCGCAGCGATGACCAACGCGGTCAAGCGCTCGAAGGAGTCGGCCCGAGAACCCGTCAGGTACCGCAGATCCGGGCCTGGAGTCACCACCAGACCGTCGAGTCCTGCTGATCGAGCCAACTCCGCGGCGCGAGCGATACGTGCGCCGTACACGGCGCTGGAGAATCGGGAATCCTGTTCGGCTGGAGACGTCATGGCTTACAGGTTAGTGCCGACTGGCAGGATGGTGACCATGAGTGGGCCATTGCTTCTCCTCGACGGTGCCAGCCTGTGGTTTCGTGCGTTCTACGCGCTGCCCGAGTCATTCGTCGACCCCGACGGAAGACCTGTCAATGCCGTGCGCGGTTTCACCGACATGGTGGCTTCCCTGATCACCAAACACCAGCCGAGTCGTCTCGCGGTGTGCCTGGACTTGGATTGGCGACCGCAGTTCCGCGTCGATGCAGTCCCGACGTACAAAGCGCATCGCGTCGAAGAAGGCTCTGACGGTTCGTCCGAAGAAGTTCCGGACACGTTGACGCCTCAGGTCGACATGATCATGGACGTGCTCGCAGCAGCAGGAATCGCGACGGCGGGTGCCGTCGGACTCGAAGCCGACGACGTGCTGGGAACGCTCGCCGCCACCGAGCGCGAAGATCTCACCGTCGTCGTCAGTGGTGACCGAGACCTTTTGCAGGTCGTCACCGACGAGTACGTGCCCGTTCGTGTCCTCTACGTGGGCCGTGGCTTGTCCAGGGCCGAACTCTTCGGACCGGTCGAGGTTGCCGAGAAGTACGGAGTACCCGGTGACCGTGCGGGCGAGGCATACGCCGAACTCGCGGTACTGCGCGGAGACGCCTCCGACGGTCTACCCGGCATCAAGGGTGTCGGTGAGAAGACTGCGTCGACGCTGATGCTGCGCTACGGCTCGTTGGCCGGACTTCGCGCGGCCGCAGCTGATCCGGAATCCGACATGGCCAAGGGAATTCGCGCAAAACTCACCTCACCAGAGGCCATCGCTTACCTTGATGCTGCGTTGCCGGTAGTACGAGTGGTTCGCGACGCGGACGTTCAGTTCTCGAAGGACGACCAACTCCCGGCGACCCCCGCCGATCCCGCACGCTTCGAGGAAGTGGCGGCCTCGCTGAACATCGAGCGCTCGGCCGGACGGCTTGCCGCCGCGCTCGCGGCTGCGGCGGCAGGCCGTTCCGACCAGTAGAGCGTCAGCTCGGGCGGCTGACCTCGTACGTGCCGTTGTCGTCGACAAACGTCACAGTCACGTTCGACTTCACACCCGCGATCGAAAGCGTGCAGGTGAACTTGTTGCCTGACTTGACTTCCTGGTCCGCGGGGCACTGAACGTTGCTCACGTTCTTTGCCCCGTAGGACTCGGTGACGATCTTCTCGACGCCGGCCTGAGCCGCGCTCTGATCGAGTGTGTTCTTGCCGAAGACACCGAACACCAGGGCCACCACGACAGCAGCAAGAACGACGAGAACACCGATCGCACCGAAGATCAAGGGCTTCTTCGACTTACCCGACTGGTTTCCGGGCGCACCGGGACTCGGGAACGGCTGAGCCTGGTTCCACTGATTCTGCTGTCCCGGCGCTTGGCCGGGAGCGGCGGCGCCCCATGCCTGCTGAGGTGCGGCAGCAGGCGGCTGACCCCAGGCCTGGGTTGCGTCAGGTGCCTGCTGTTGCCCCGGCTGACCCCACGGCTGAGCGGGAGGCTGCTGCTGAGGTTGTCCCCACGGCTGTTGCTGGCCGGGTTGTCCTTGTCCAGGTTGCTGCGGCTGACCGTACGCAGGCTGACCACCAGGCTGCCCGGGCTGGCCGTAGGCAGGTTGTCCCCACGGCTGTTGCTGGCCGGGTTGTTGACCGGGCTGCGGTGTTTGACCAGGCTGACCCCACGGCTGCTGCTGGCCGGGCTGCTGACCAGGCTGCTGCTGACCGCCCGGCTGCTGAGGATTCTGCCCCCACTGCTGCTCGTTCGGCTGCTGCTGATCACCAGGACCCCATTGCCGATTCGGATCGTTCGGTCCGTAAGGCCCGCTCATGTTCGCCTCCCACTCGAAATACCAGTCTGCGAATCAAACCACATAGTTGCGGTCATGCTGCGTCGACAGCAACTACCCCGCGACGAATTGCAGCTACCGCCCGCGCCGCAGTCTTCGCGACGTCGGCATCCGTCGATGTCAGGCGGACCTGATCGAGCAGATCGATCACCTGACGACACCAACGTACAAAGTCACCCGCAGACAACGCACGGCCCTGCACTCCGGCCGCGATCAGTGCGTCGACAAGCGAGTTCTCACTCGCCCAGTGATAAACGGCGGTGACGAATCCGAGATCCGGTTCCCGCGTCGGCGGCAGCTTGTGACGAATCTCGTCCGACCGCAGTTCGCTCCACAATCGTTGAGTGTCGTTGAGGGCGTGACGAAGCGCCGCTGTCGGCACCCGATCAACGGTGTCGCCGTCCCGACGTGATTCGTAGACCACCGAGGAGACGACGGCCGCCAACTCGGCCGGGCTGAGACCTGTCCACGCCCCGGTCCGCAGGCACTCGGCGACCAGCAGGTCGCTTTCGGAGTAGATGCGGCTGAGTCGTCGTCCGGATTCGGTGACTTCGGGCGCTGCTTCGGCAGTCATGTACTCACGCTCTTTGAGTAGCGCAATGATGCGGTCGAACGTCCGCGCCAACGAGTTGGTGGTGGCCGCTGCCTTTTCCCTCATCGACTGCGTTTCCCGGGCCAGTCGGTTGTAGCGCTCACCGATCCGGCTCAGATGTTCACGATCGGGCCAGCTGTGACACGGATGCGAACGAATGGCGCGTCGCAAAGTAGCGACCTCGGCGTCTTCGGACGCGCCCGCCTTGTGGCGCTTCTTCCGCCTGGGGGCACTGATCCCGGTACTACGCAACGCCGAGGCCAGATCGCGCCGGATCCTTGCGGTGTGGTGATCGACATGCTTGGGCAGGCGCATCTTTCCCAGAACGTCGGCTGCTTCCGGGAAATCACCCGAGGAGAGTCGGCCGGCCCACTGATCGGCAGTCAGAACCAGCGGACGCGGGTCCTTCGGATCGTTGTCCGGGACGAGGACCACTGCCACCCCGGAATGACGACCGATGGGAATTGCGATCACGTCACCGCGGGCGAGTGCACGGAGGGACTCCACCGCATCTCCGCGTCGGTCCTCGCGGCCCTTACGTTCGAGGGCGCGCTCGCGCGCACTGAGCCGCTCACGCAACGACGAGTATTCGAAGTATTCGCCGTCCGCA
The DNA here is from genome assembly GCF_030407755.1 of Rhodococcus sp. APC 3903. Lineage (NCBI taxonomy): Bacteria > Bacillati > Actinomycetota > Actinomycetes > Mycobacteriales > Nocardiaceae > Rhodococcus > Rhodococcus sp. APC 3903. The sequence goes on along the minus strand of NZ_JASDCV010000005.1, from coordinate 52,047 downwards.
CCGCCGAGTTTCTCCTGCAAACCCTTCAGCGCTTCTTCGTTCCGCTCGATGCCACGCACCAGGCCGACCACCGAGCGATCCGCTTGGAATTGTGCGAAGGAACGCTCGAGCAGCTTCCGTGAATCGGCCGCGCCCATGCGTTCGACGAGGTTGATCGACATGTTGTACGAGGGGCGGAACGAACTGCGGAGCGGGAACGTCCGGGTCGACGCCAAGCCGGCGACATCCGTGGGCTCGACCCCGGGCTGCCACAGGACCACAGCGTGCCCTTCGACGTCGATGCCGCGTCGGCCTGCCCGACCGGTCAGCTGCGTGTACTCCCCCGGTGTCAGTTCGGCATGCGATTCACCGTTGTACTTGACCAGACGTTCGAGGACCACCGTGCGTGCCGGCATGTTGATGCCGAGGGCCAGCGTCTCGGTCGCGAAGACCGCCCGCACGAGACCCTTGACGAACAGTTCCTCGACTGTCTGGCGAAATGCCGGCAACATGCCGGCATGGTGAGAGGCCAGTCCTCGTCGCAGTGCCTTGCACCAGTCCCGATATCCGAGAACTTCGAGATCTTCCTCGGGTAGTTCCCCGGTGTGTTTCTCGATGATGGTGTCGATCTCGCGAACCTGCTCCGGCGAAGTCAGATCCAGTCGGGACCGCAGGCACTGTGCAAGAGCCGCATCACAACCGGCGCGGCTGAAGATGAAGGTGATGGCCGGGAGCAGTCCGGACTGGTCCAGCTGAGCGATGACGTCAGGTCGTGGCAAGGGTCGGAAATCGTTGGAACTCTGGTAGCTGCCACGACGCCCGCGGCCACGCGGCTGCCAGCTCTCGACGCGTTCGAGAGCCTGACGCTGCTTGACGTGGCGAACCAGATCCTGATCGACGAGCACGGTCTTCGGCCCAGCCGCAGGATGACTGCGGCTGTCGAAGAGATCGAAGATCCGTCGACCGACCATGATGTGCTGCCACAGCGGGATCGGCCGCGTCTCGTCGACGACCACGGTGGTGTCGCCGCGGACGGTTTCCATCCAGGAGCCGAATTCTTCGGCATTGCTCACGGTCGCCGACAAACTCACCAGCCGAACATCCTCGGACAGGTGCAGGATCACTTCCTCCCACACCGCACCACGGAACCGGTCCGCCAGGTAGTGCACTTCGTCCATGACTACGTGCGAAAGCCCGCGCAGTGCCTCGGAATTTGCGTAGAGCATGTTCCGCAGGACTTCAGTGGTCATGACGACCACCGGTGCGTCGGAGTTGATACTCGAATCACCCGTCAGCAGGCCGACCTCGCTCGGGCCGTACCGCTCGACGAGTTCTGCGTACTTCTGATTACTCAACGCCTTGATCGGCGTCGTGTAGAAACACTTGCGGCCCGCCGCGAGAGCCAGGTGGACAGCGAACTCGCCGACCACGGTCTTGCCTGCGCCGGTCGGCGCGCAGACAAGGACTCCGTGGCCCGCTTCGAGCGCAACGCATGCCTTCACCTGGAATGGATCGAGTTCGAACTTCAGGCTGGACGCAAACGTGCTCAGTTCACTCTTGTTCATAACCACCTCGTCAGGGTTTCACACGCCGCCGACGTGGTGGCACGGCGCTCAGAGGGTGTCAGTGAAATCCTGACCGGGCGCGTTGTCGCCGCCGGTGTCGGATTTCTCCGCAACCGGAGCCTTGGACTTGGACTTACGTCCGAACAAACCACTCGATTCGGCCTTGGGTTTGGTCGGATTGTCGAAAGCCTCGTTCAGATCGGACGGAGACGAGATGGAGGACGCTTCCTCGTCGGACAGTGCGCCCCAGTCTTCACCGGCTCGCTTGGCCTTACGTTTGTCGTTGAGGCGAGCGATCTGAACAGCGACCTCGAAGAGAAGCGTCAGGGCCAGCGCGAGCGCCAGCATCGAGAACGGATCCGAACCCGGCGTGGCGACTGCAGCAAATACGAAAAGCCCGAAGATCAATCCTCGACGCCAGGCCTTCAAACGCTCGTACGTCAGAATGCCGGCAAAGTTCAGCACGACGACGAGCAGTGGAATTTCGAAGCTGACACCGAAGATGAGCAGCAGGTTGATGATGAAGCCGAAGTACTCCGAACCACTGAGCGCGGTGATCTGGACGTTGTCACCGATGGTCAGGAGGAAGTGCAAAGCCTTCGCCACGACGAGGTACGCCAGGATCGCGCCGAGAATGAAGAGTGCGGCACCGGCGGTGACGAATCCGACCGCGTATCGACGTTCTTTGGCGTAGAGCCCCGGGGTGATGAATGCCCACAATTGGTAAAGCCACACTGGGCAGGCAAGAACGATGCCGGCGGTGAGCGCCACTTTGAATCGCAGCATGAACTGCTCGAACGGCCCGGTCGCCAGCAATCGGCACGCGTCGTCGGTGCTGAGGTTGGCGCGACTCTCGGACGGAAGCTCGCAATACGGTCCACGAAGCAGATCGCCCAGACTCTCGAGACCGAGTATCGAGTGTGAGTACCAGAAGAAGCCGAACGCCGTGGTGATGATCACGCCGAGGAATGCGAACAACAAACGAGTCCGCAATTCGTACAGGTGGTCGACCAACGACATGGTGCCGTCTGGGTTGACCTTCCGCTTGCGGTTACGCGGATCTAACGGAATACGCACTGTGCATCCTGGTCTTGGTCAGCAGACAACCGGGGTGAACGAATATTTCACCCCGGCTAGAACGCAGTGTGTACTAGAGCGGCTTGACTTCGGTCGGCTGCGCAACAGGTGCTGCTGCACCGTTTGCGACCACCGCGGTGTTGGCCGTCGGCAACTGTGCCGGAGCAGGCTGTGCGACCGGCGCGCTTGCGGGCGCCGCATCGTCGTTCTGCATTTCCTTGACTTCGCTCTTGAAGATGCGGAGTGAACGACCCAGACCGCGTGCTGCATCGGGAAGCTTCTTCGACCCGAACAAAATTACGACGACAACAGCGACAATCAGCCAATGCATCGGCTGCATTGCACCCATAACGACCTCCCATGATCAGATTCCTCGATGCTACCGGACACAACCGGCGCTCGGAGGTGTCAAAGCACTTACTTCAGCTACCTTTTACCTGTTTGTTTCCTGCGAACCCACTGAACGCGGAGTTTCCCCAACTTTTACGAACCGATTACGTCGTAGGCGTCGAGTGCCGCAACGGCCCGATCATGGACTTCGGAGACCAGTTCCGGCGGATGAAGGACCCGAACTCCCTCACCGAATCCCAACACCAGCCTTGCCATCCATTCGAGTGTTCCGAAACTCATCGTCGCCTCGACCGACCCGTCGTCGTTCACGTGCTCGACGTCCATCGGGTAGTAGTCGAGCATCCACACCCACTCTTTGGTGATGAACAACCGTGCTTCCGGAAGGGAACCGTCGCCGCTGAACAACTCGAGATTCGAATCTTCCTCGAGGGCCTGCGGCGGCGGGTCGGCGGGCTCGTCGAGTTGGACGGCGGCATCGATCCGATCGAATCGGAACAACCGCACACCCTCGGCCTGACGGCACCAGGCCTGGAGGTAGCTGTAGTTGTCGACCAACACGATACGAACGGGATCGACGATGCGCTCGGAGACCGCGTCACGCGAGGCCGAATAATACGTCAATCGCAGGGCGGTCTTGTCTGCGAGCGCGGCTCTGACCGTCGCGGCGATCGGGTCTTCGGCGATGTCCGGCGCCGGCGATGTATCCCGGTCCTGACCGATAGCTCGTGCCGCGGCCGAGCCTGCTGCGTCCTCGATCTTCGCGATAGCGCGCTGGGCCGACGACGGATCGACCATGCCCGGCATTTCCACCAACGACCGAAGGGCGATCAGCAATGCCGTCGCTTCGGTAGAGGTGAGGCGCAGCGGGCGATCGATCCCGGCCGAGAACGTGACCTCGATACTTTCCTCGGAGAAGGACAGGTCGATGAGATCGCCGGGACCGTACCCGGGCAGTCCGCACACCCACAGCTGATTCAGATCGGTCATCAGTTGAGTCGTGCTGACGCCGAGTTCCTCGGCCGCCTCGGCGGGACTGATGCCCGGATTTGCGATGAAGTACGGCACGAGGTTGAGCAGCCGTGCCAACCGCGATGACAGTCGATTGCTCATCAGTTTTCCCCCTGTCCGTCATTGCTGGTGGCCGGGCTCGCCGCGGCGGCGCGAAGCTTCGCGACGACCTCAGCACGCAAATCCGGTGGGTCCAACACCAGTGCATCCAAACCGTGACCGGCGATCAACCGAGCGGTCCATTCCCAGGATCGGACGGGAATGGCCAGCACGCTGCCATCACGATCGGTCAGCCGCCGATCGGACGACGACGTCGCAAGCCGCCGAAGCTCATGTGCGCGGCCGTCTGCGACCCAGACCGTGGCGGTTCCGGTGACGACTCCCGATCCGGTCACGCGGTCGACGACCTCGCGAAGATCAACACCTTCGGGTTTGTGAACCGAACCGGCCGGGCCGAACTCCCTGACATCGTCACCGATCCGGGAGAGCCGGAAGGTCCTCACCGCATCACGGTCGACGTCGTGCCCGACCAGATACCACTTGCCGTTGTGCGTGACTACGCCCCACGGCTCGACGGTGCGCTCGGTGAACGGTTCGTTCAACGCGCCGCGGTGCTGAAAATGAACTGCTCGTCCGGCGTCGACGGCTGCAAGCAGCTTGCCGAGCGCGGGCTCCGAACCGCGGGTGCGCGCGGGAATCGCCGTGACCGGCGCGGCACTGACTTCTGAGTCGACCTGGACGCCGGCCGCTCGGAGTTTGAGTAGTGCACTCTGGGCTGCCGAAATCAGTTCCGGCGACTCCCACAACTGCACGGCGACGGCAACCGCAGCAGATTCCTCGCTGGTGAGGTCAACGTCCGGAAGCTCATAGGCATTGCGATTGATCCGATAACCCTCGACCGTCGAGAACCGTCCTGCCAGACCGGTTTCCAACGGGACACCCAGGTCACGAAGTTCGTTCTTGTCGCGTTCGAACATGCGACTGAACGCTTCGTAGTTCGCGGAATCGTTGTACCCGGCCACACTGTCGCGGATTTTCTCCGCCGTGAGGAACTGTCTGGTGGACAGCAATGCGATCACCAGGTTCATCAACCGCTCGATTTTTGATGTCGCCACGCCGAAATCCTAGTGGCTATCCGATAACCGAACGCGCGCCGGACACTTTCGTGCCCGGCGCGTCGCCGCAAAACAGACCTGCCGTGTTGTAAATCGTGAAAGTGGGTGACCTACATCGAAGCGATCAAACGCTCGACACGCTCGTCGACGGAACGGAACGGATCCTTGCAGAGCACCGTTCTCTGCGCCTGGTCGTTGAGCTTGAGGTGAACCCAGTCGACCGTGAAGTCCCTGCCTGCGGCCTGGGCGGCAGTGATGAAGTCGCCTCGCAATTTGGCGCGCGTGGTCTGCGGCGGATTCTCGACGGCATCGTCGATCGTCTCGTCCTCGGTGACCCGCTTGACCAAGCCCTTTCGCTGCAGCACGTCGAAGACACCCCGGCCGCGTTTGATGTCGTGGTACGCCAAGTCGAGCTGCGCGATCTTGGGATCGGACAGGTCGAAACCGTGACGGTCCTGGTAGCGCTGGAACAGCTTGCGCTTGATGACCCAGTCGATTTCCGTGTCGACCTTCGCGAAATCCTGAGCTTCGACGGCATCGAGGGTGCGACCCCACAGGTCGACTACCTGCTCGACCTGCGGGTCCGGTTCGCGGTTACGCAGGTGTTCGACTGCCTTGGCGTGGTATTCGCGTTGAATGTCGAGGGCACTGGCCTGACGACCACCAGCTAGACGGACAGGCTTTTTACCCGTCACGTCGTGACTCACCTCGCGGATGGCACGAATCGGGTTGTCCAAAGCGAAATCGCGGAACGAAACCCCGGCTTCGATCATCTCGAGCACGAGTGCTGCAGAACCGACCTTGAGCATCGTCGTTGTTTCGGCCATGTTCGAATCGCCGACGATCACGTGCAGTCGGCGGTACTTCTCGGCGTCGGCATGCGGTTCGTCGCGGGTGTTGATGATCGGACGCGAGCGCGTGGTCGCCGACGAGACACCTTCCCAGATGTGTTCCGCACGCTGCGAGAGGCAGAACGTCGCGGCCTTCGGCGTCTGCAGCACCTTGCCGGCGCCGCAGATCAACTGGCGCGTGACGAGGAACGGCAACAAGACATCCGAAATGCGGGAGAACTCACCGGCGCGCGCGACGAGAAAGTTCTCGTGGCATCCGTACGAGTTTCCGGCCGAGTCGGTGTTGTTCTTGAAGAGGTAGATGTCGCCGCCGATCCCCTCCTCGGCGAGTCTCGCCTCGGCGTCGATCAGCAGTTCTTCGAGCACTCGCTCACCGGCACGGTCGTGATTGACCAACTGGATGAGGCTGTCGCACTCTGCGGTCGCGTACTCCGGGTGCGAACCCACATCCAGGTACAAGCGGGCTCCGTTACGGAGGAAGACATTGGAGCTGCGACCCCACGACACGACACGACGGAAGAGGTAACGAGCAACCTCGTCGGGGCTCAGTCGCCTGTGCCCGTGAAAGGTGCAGGTAACGCCGAATTCCGTCTCGATACCCATGATTCGTCTCTGCACACTTCGACACTACAACCAGAATGCGAGGTTCACCCGTGTACTTCGATCGCGTCGTAAGTCACGACTCGACAACGTCGGGCGGCGGCATAGTGTGACGGTGTGAGCCTTATTCGCCGAAAAGTTGTCCGAAGCGACGTCAAAGTCATGGAAAGCACTGGAGCACTGCGCCCTTCCGTGCTCGACCCGACCATGCGGTTTCTCTCCAGAGCTGCCGATCACGGCGTTTTGTGGATGGTTGTCGCGGCCTTGCTCGCGATGATCGGTGGCCGCCCCAGGAGGGCAGCGGCACGTGGGATGCTCACGCTGGCAGGTTCGAGCGCGCTGGCCAACGGCATACTCAAGCCCCTCTTCCCCCGCCGGCGCCCACCGGCGCGTGTCTGGCTGAGCCCGAAGCGAGGCGTCGACATTCCGACGTCGTCCTCGTTCCCCTCCGGGCATTCGTCTTCTGCCGCGGCATTCACCGCGGCAGTGGCCATGGAGTCCCCGGCGGCGGGCGCCGCACTCGCGCCACTGGCCGCAGCAGTGGCGTACTCACGCGTTCACAACGGAGTGCACTGGCCGTCCGACGTCTTCGCAGGCCTCGCGGTCGGCGGCGCAATCGCTGCCGGCACACGTCGTTGGTGGGCGGTGCGAGACGAAGAACCCGCCGAACTCGGACCCGAGTGTGTGGTTCCTGCGCTCGCGCGCGGAGAAGGCTTGTTGGTCTTCACCAATCCTGGTTCAGGCTCCGAGGACGACGGGATCGTGGAATCGATTCGAGAACTGCTACCGGAGGCCATCGTCTACGAGTTCGACGCGGACATCGACTTCGACATGCAGATCGATGCCAAGATCCCCGAACTCTCGCCGAAAGCGTTAGGAGTATGCGGCGGCGACGGAACAGTGGTCACGGTCGCGACCGCGGCGACAAAGCACGAGCTACCACTTGCGGTCTTTCCCGGCGGAACGTTGAACCATTTCGCCCGCGACGTCGGGGCGGTGAATGTCGAGGAGACCGCACAGGCAGTCGAGTCCGGTCAGGCGGCATTTGTCGACCACGCGGTGGTGCGCACGGATTCCGGAGTGACTGCACGGTTTCTCAACACAGCCAGCCTGGGCGGATACCCGGACGCTGTGCGTCTGAGGGAAAAGTGGGAACCGCGTTTCGGTAAGTGGCCGGCCGCTGGTGCTGCAATGATCCGGGTTCTCGCAGCGGCAGAGCCGATGACTGTCACCATCGACGGGAAGCGGACCACCATCTGGATGCTGTTCGTCGGAAACGGGCGATACTCCCCCGCTGATCAGGTGCCGATGTCGCGTCCGGAGATGAACCGTGGACTGCTCGACGTCCGCTACTTGCGCGCGGACAAGAAGTTCTCGCGTTCACGCCTGCTGTTTGCTGCTGCCACAGGAACATTGGGCAGCTCGCGGGTCTACGTTCGCGAACTCGTGTCCTCGATGTCGGTTCGAGTGGCCGATTCACCGGTCGCCATCGCCACCGACGGTGAAGTGGTGGCAGACGCGCGCCGGTTCGATTTCGACACCGAACCGGGCGCGGTGGCCGTCTACAGAATCACTCAGTAACCCCAGACCTGCAGTAACTCCCAGACCGACGCAGCAACTACGAGGGTGCGTCGCCGTTTGCCGGCGGCGCGTCCTCAGTTGCTGCCGGAGTTGGAAGCATCTCTTCCAATGCCGAACCAGCGATTCTTTTGAACGCACGGCGTGGACGGTTGCTGTCGAGAACGGCAACCTCGAGTGCACTCACATCGAGTGTTCGCGGTTCCGCCTCAGTAGTTCCGGCCGGCGCCGGACCGCCCTTTTGAAGCGCCCCAACCGCGAGCCGCACCGCGGATTCGAGGTCGAGGTCTCGCTGGTAGGACTCGCGCATCGCCGTCACGATCGGTTCGGTTGTACCGCCCATGACCACGAATTCCTGCTCGTCCGCGATGGAACCGTCGTACGTGATCCGGTAGAGCTGAGCCGGCGTACTACTCCCGAAACGGCCGATCTCGGCAACGCAGATCTCGACCTCGTACGGCTTGGGCTGCTCGGTGAAGATCGTTCCCAAGGTCTGTGCGTACGCATTGGCGAGGGAACGCCCCGTGACGTCCCGACGGTCGTACGAGTACCCACGCATGTCTGCGTGGACGATGCCCGCGCGGCGCAGATTCTCGAACTCGTTGTACTTGCCCACTGCCGCAAATCCGAGACGGTCGTACAGTTCACTGACCTTGTGCAGCGCCCTCGACGGGTTCTCGGCGACAAAGAGCACTCCGTCGCGGTAGGTGAGAACGACGACGCTGCGTCCGCGGGCAATTCCCTTGCGCGCCAATTCCGAACGATCGCGCATGATCTGTTCGGCTGATGCGTAGTACGGCATCGTCATAGCGCAGACTCCCCTTCCGGACTCGCTGTCGCAGTACGAGCCGCGACGATCTCCCTTGCGATCTCGGCAGCCTTGGCCGTCGACAACTCCACGGCACCGGCCGAGGTGATGGTGACCGCTGTCGGATAGATCCCGCGTGTCAGATCAGGACCACCGGTAGCCGAATCGTCATCTGCCGCGTCGTACAGCGCCTCGACTGCGAACCGAAGCGCGGTGTCCTCGTCGATTCCCGGGGAATACAGCTTCTTGAGCGCCGATTTCGCGAACAGGGAACCGGATCCGACTGCGTGATAGCCCGCGCGCTCCTCGTATCGCCCACCGACGACGTCGTAGGAGACGATGCGACCTGCCCTCGACGGATCGACCGCGTCCAGGTCGTAACCCACGAGCAATGGCACGACCGCCAAACCTTGCATCGCTGCTCCGAGATTTCCTCGAACCATCGACGAAAGTCGATTGGCCTTGCCGTCGAACGTGAGTGGGACGCCTTCGATCTTCTCGTAATGTTCGAGCTCGACCGCGAAGAGCCGGACCAGTTCGATTGCGATCCCGGCCGTACCGGCGATACCCGCAGCCGAGTAGTCGTCCGTGACGTACACCTTCTGCACGTCACGGCTGGCGATGAGGTTGCCCATCGTCGCTCGGCGATCACCAGCGAGCAGAACTCCACCCGCATAGCTGATCGCGACGATGGTGGTGCCGTGCGGAGCTACGTCTCCCCCGCCCATGACAACACCTCCTGTGTCGGCGAAGCGGTTCTGCGGAAGATGCTCCGGTGCATGCACCCGAAGGTATTCCGAGAATGACGACAGATTCGAGCCGAAGCTCAACCGTGTGTCCCCGTCGGTGATCCGGGGCGCGCGATCCACCGTCACTGGCCGCCCTTCTGGACATAGGCACGGACGAAGTCCTCGGCGTTCTCTTCCAACACGTCGTCGATTTCGTCGAGCAGGTCGTCGGTTTCTGCAGCGAGCTTCTCACGACGTTCCTGGCCGGCACTGCCGTCGCCACCAGTGGTTTCGTCGTCTTCGCCGCCACCGGCACGCTGCGTCTGTTCTTGAGCCATCGCCGTCGACCTCCTTGTGTGAAGGGAGCTCTCGCGAGCATCCTGTTCGGCCCAGCAGAGTCGGTAACTGATCCCGCTCGGACCTTCACCCTACCGAGCGGCACCGTCAGGTGTGGAGAGACGCGACGGCGAGCCGCATCAGCTGTTTCAGTGAGTGAGCTGATCAACCAGTTCCGCGGCGCTGTCAACGGAGTCGAGCAACGCTCCGACGTGCGCTTTGGTACCTCGAAGCGGCTCGAGGGTGGGGATGCGGATCAACGACTCGCCGCCGAGATCGAAGATGACCGAATCCCAGCTCGCGGCCGCGATATCGGCACCGAATCGGCGTAAGCACTCGCCACGGAAGTATGCGCGAGTGTCGGTGGGAGGGTTCGTGACCGCGTCGAGAACCTGCTGTTCGGTGACAAGCCGCTCCATGGAGCCGCGAGCAACCAGACGGTTGTAGAGGCCCTTGTCGAGTCGCACGTCGGAGTACTGCAGATCCACCAGATGCAATCGCGGAGCCGACCACGCGAGTCCCTCACGATTGCGGAAACCTTCGAGCAGGCGCAGTTTGGCCGGCCAGTCGAGGATGTTCGCGCACTCCATGGGATCGCGCTCGAGGAGATCGAGAACCATCGCCCACTTGGCGACGATATCGTCCGCTCGCGGATCACGATCCGCCTCGCGATCGAGGAACTTCGAGACACGTTCGAGGTAAATACGTTGCAGCGCAAGCCCCGTCAGTTCACGACCGTCGGCCAGCGCAACGGTCTTGCGAAGAGTGGGGTCGTGGCTGATGTGGTGGACGGCTGTGACCGGACGTGCCAGTTGCAGATCGGTGAGGTCGACGCCCGCCTCGATCAGGTCGAGTACCAGCGCGGTTGTTCCCACCTTGAGGTAGGTCGACATCTCCGCGAGGTTCGCGTCACCGATGATGACGTGCAGCCGGCGGTACTTGTCCGCATCCGCGTGCGGTTCGTCGCGGGTGTTGATGATTCCGCGCTTGAGCGTGGTCTCGAGGCCTACTTCGACCTCGATGTAGTCGGATCGCTGCGAAAGCTGGAATCCGGCCTCGTCGCCGGACTGACCGAGACCTACACGACCGGAACCGCAGATCACCTGCCTGGACGCGAAGAACGGCGTCAAGCCGGTCACGATCGAGGCGAACGGGGTGTCACGCGAGCAGAGGTAGTTCTCGTGCGTGCCGTACGACGCACCCTTGCCGTCGACGTTGTTCTTGTACAACTGCAACCGTGGGGCACCCGGCACGCTGGAGGCATGCCGCGCAGCTGCCTCCATCACTCGTTCGCCGGCCTTGTCCCAGATCACGGCATCGAGCGGGTCGGCGACCTCGGGGGCCGAATACTCCGGATGGGCGTGGTCGACGTACAACCGTGCCCCGTTGGTGAGAATCATGTTCGCGGCGCCGATCTCGTCCGCGTCGATGACCGGTGCAGGCCCGCTCATTCGCCCCAGATCGAAGCCTCGGGCATCTCGCAGCGGAGATTCGACCTCGTAATCCCAGCGTGTGCGCTTGGCCCGTGGCACGCCCGCTGCGGCGGCGTAGGCAAGCACCGCCTGGGTTGAAGTGAGAATCGGATTCGCCGACGGCTCACTGGGTGAAGATATTCCGTATTCGACCTCGACACCGATGATCCGCTGCATGACACAAGAGCCTATGTGATTGCGGCGCGGCACCCACAGGCGTGGCACAGTTGGAGGAATGCACCAACCTCTCACCGCAGACCTGAATCCCGCGGACGAGGTAGTCGCCGTGTACGACCGGACGGGTAATCCGATCGGCCGAGCACCACGTTCCGTCGTCTACTCGGGTGGGCTCTGGCACGCGAGTGCGGGCGTCCTGGTTCGCACCGGGGACGGCTCCCGCATCTACGTCCATCGCCGAACTGATACAAAAGCGGTGTTCGGGGGCTATCACGACTGTCTTGCCGGAGGTGTCGTTGATCCAGGTGAGACGCCGCAGGAAACCGCGATCCGTGAAGTCGGTGAAGAACTCGGAATCTTCGGAACAGCAGATCAGCCACTCCAACTGACGGAGATCGCTCGAATCTCCTGGGACGGCGAGTGGAACAACTCTCCGTTGCGCTGTCACCTGTTTGCGTTCGAACTCAGATACGACGGGCCGATGGCACATCAACCCAGCGAGATCGCCGAAGGTTGGTGGTGGACGCCGAAAGAACTCGGCGCCCACCTGCAGGACCCGTCGTGGCCGTTCGTTCCGGACTCACGCGCGCTGCTGGCCGACTATTGCTGGAGCTGAACACCGCTGGAGTTGAACACCGCTGGAGTTGAACACCGCTGGAGTTGAACACCGCTGCGACTGAACACTGCCGCGACCGTGATCAGCCCGGGGTGATCGCCGAGAGCCAAGCAGCAAACGCGCTGGGGTTGCGGGTCTGCGCGAGAACGCGTCCTGGGCCGGTGAAGTCGAAGACAAATCCTTCACCGGACTTCATCGACTGAATGGTGCGCCCCTGAACGGCGCGCCGCATGTTGAAGTTCATCCCGAGGTCGTAGGCGACCACGTGACCGGTATCGATCGTGACCATCTCGCCTGGCTGCAAGTCGATGACGTCGATCGCGCCGTAGACGGCCAGCACTACTTCACCGTCGCCACTTGCCCGCAGACCGAATCCACCCTCACCGCCGAAGAGGTTGGACATGCCTCCCCACTTGGACTCGACGGTCACGCCGTAGGAGTTGGCCAACCAGGTTCCACGGTTGAGGAAGAACGGGCGATCGGACGTGATGGTCAGTGGGATCAGATCGCCGGGAAGCACGCCGGTCACGTCGACCCAACCACCTTGCGGCGGAGCGGTATACGTCGTGACGAAAAACGACTCCCCACTGAGCATCGACCGCTTGAGTCCCTGCAGGACGCCGCCCTGCGCCTTCGCTTCGAGAACTACGCCGGCGGAATGCGCGAGCATTGCCCCGCTCTCCACGCGCAGCGGTTCGCCGGGCGCGAGGTAGCAGCGAGCGACAGTGGACGACGGATTGTGTCGAAGATGTATCTGCACGGCGGGACTCTAAACCAGCGCGACCGACCGGTCCAATCGCAACGGAGGGAACGGCAGCGACGCACAGATCGGGCCGACGACTCCCGTGGAGTGGCCGGCCCGATCGGTGTTGGTTTCGCTACAGGTACTGGCCCGTGTTCGACTCTGTGTCGATCGCGCGGCTGGCACTGGCGTTCTTACCGGTGACGAGAGTGCGGATGTAGACGATCCGCTCACCCTTCTTGCCCGAAATACGTGCCCAGTCATCAGGATTGGTGGTGTTGGGCAGATCCTCGTTCTCGGCGAACTCGTCGACGATGGAATCGAAGAGGTGCTGCACACGCAAGCCAGGAGCACCGGTGTCGAGTACCGACTTGATCGCGTACTTCTTGGCGCGGTCGACGATGTTCTGGATCATCGCACCCGAGTTGAAGTCCTTGAAGAACAGAACTTCCTTGTCGCCGTTGGCGTAGGTGACCTCGAGGAAACGATTCTCTTCGCTCTCCGCGTACATGCGATCGACGACGCGAACGATCATCGCCTTCAAGCATGCGGTGCGATCGCCACCGAACTCGGCGAGGTCGTCCGCATTGATCGGCAGACCGTCCACCAGGTACTTCGAGAAGATGTCCTGAGCGGATTCCGCGTCGGGGCGCTCGATCTTGATCTTCACGTCCAGTCGGCCCGGACGCAGGATGGCCGGGTCGATCATGTCCTCACGGTTGGAAGCGCCGATGACGATGACGTTCTCGAGCCCTTCCACACCGTCGATCTCGCTGAGCAGCTGCGGGACGACCGTTGTCTCCACGTCGGAAGAGACTCCCGAACCACGGGTACGGAAGATCGAGTCCATCTCGTCGAAGAAGACGATCACCGGCGTCCCCTCGGACGCCTTCTCACGAGCACGCTGGAAGATCATCCGGATGTGACGCTCGGTTTCGCCGACGAACTTGTTCAGAAGTTCCGGGCCCTTGATGTTCAGGAAGTAGGACTTGGCGTCCTTGCTGTCCTGACCGCGAGCTTCGGCGATCTTCTTGGCCAACGAGTTGGCGACGGCCTTGGCGATGAGCGTCTTACCGCAACCAGGCGGACCGTAGAGCAGTACACCCTTCGGCGGCCTCAGCGAGTACTCGTGGAACAAGTCCTTGTGGAGGAACGGGAGTTCGACGGCATCACGGATCTGTTCGATCTGACGCCCGAGACCACCGATGTCGTCGTAGTGAACATCCGGAACTTCCTCGAGAACCAGATCTTCGACCTCGGCCTTCGGGATGCGCTCGAAGGCGTACCCGGCCTTGGTGTCGACAAGCAACGAGTCGCCCGGACGCAGTTTCCTGGTCGGAGAATCGGCGTCGTACGCGATGATGTCGGCTTCGGGGTCGGCGAAGACGGCTGCCAACGGCGCTGCGAGCCAGACGATGCGCTCTTCGTCGGCATGACCGACCACCAGTGCGCGCAGTCCGTCGTCGAGTACCTCACGGAGCGTGCTGATCTCACCGACCTGCTCGTAGGTGCCGGCCTCGACGATGGTGAGTGCCTCGTTGAGGCGCACCGTCTGTCCGAGGGCAAGGGTGTCCGTGTCGATGTTCGGTGAGCACGTCAATCGCATCTTGCGACCCGACGTGAACACGTCGACGGTCTTGTCCTCGTGTACCGAGAGAAGGACTCCGTAACCGCTCGGCGGCTGACCGAGTCTGTCGACTTCTTCACGAAGTGCGATGAGCTGCTGACGGGCCTCCTTGAGGGTGTCCATCAACTTGCTGTTTCGGATGGACAGCGAGTCCACCTTCGACTCCAGCTCACGCACCTGCTCCGGCGATTGTGCAAGTTGTCGGCGCAGTACTTGTGCTTCCACTCGTAGCGCGTGGAGTTCTTCTGCTGCCGCAACCGAATCCGGGTTCTCTGTCGAGCTCATGTGCGTCTCCTCCCAGTGCGATCCATCAACGCTACCGGCATAAGGCCCCAAGTGTCGCCAGACACGGTGCGCGAGTGCGAATTCACACGTGAGTACGGACCGTGCCGACTGGTCTCGAGCCAGGTTTTGGTCATGTTAGCCTTGCCTACAAGATGGAGACAGCGCCTGTCTCTCTTTACAACGAAAGGTAACGCTGTGATCATCCGCAAGACTCTCATCAGCGCTTGTGCCGTCGCTGCCGTCCTGACCATGGGTGCATGCAGCTCGGACGACGACAAGGATTCGACGGCTGCCAGCTCGACTTCGGTCGCCGCCTCGAGCACCACGGCCAAGGCCTCGGCTTCCGCTACGACGCCTGCTGCCGCTGCCGCAACGGCTCCGACGGCCGAGGAGCTCAACGCTTCGCTCGTCGCTCTGATCGATCCGGCCAAGCCGATCGAGGAGAAGACCGCTTTGGTCGTCGACGGAACCAAGCGTCAGGCCAACATCGAGACGATGAGTGCTGCGCTGGGCGGTAACCCGGCCTACGCGATCGCGTTCAACGTGGACAACGTCAAGGTCGACGGTCAGACCGCAACCGCAGACGTCGCCGTCGTCAGCCCGCACGGCGCCGCACCCGCCACCCCGTGGACCTGGGAGCTCGAAGACGGCTCCTGGAAGCTGTCCGACACCTCGGCATGCGTGCTCCTGGAAATGGGCCGCGCTTCCTGCACCGCATAACTTCCAGCTACGACAAGAGCGGCGATCCGGAATCCGGATCGCCGCTCTTGTTGATTTCGTATGACTACTTGGCTGCCGTGTTCGAGCCCTTGCCCGCGCGCCGCTGCGGCTTCGGGGTGACCGTTCCTTCGGCCAGACGACGAGCGCTCACGAGGAACGCGGTGTGGCCCTGCATCCGATGCTCGGGACGCACCGCCAATCCGACGACGTGCCAACCGCGCACGATCGATTCCCACGACCGTGGCTCGGTCCAGCATTCCTGCTCACGCATCGCTTCGACGACTTTCGAGAGCTGAGTAACGGTCGCGACGTAGACGATCAACACGCCGCCTGGCACGAGCGCCTTCGAGACGGCGGGCAGGACGTCCCATGGAGCCAGCATGTCGAGTACGACGCGATCGACCTTGCCGCCGTGCGCTTCCGGATCGAACTCTGCCAGATCGGCGATGGTCAGTTCCCAGTTCGGCGGACGTTCACCGAAAAAGGTCTCGACGTTGCGAACCGCGTGTTCGGCATGATCGTCGCGAACCTCGTAGGAGATGACCTTGCCCTCGGGTCCGACGGCACGCAGCAGTGAACACGTCAGTGCGCCGGAGCCGGCTCCGGCTTCGAGCACGCGCGCTCCTGGAAACACGTCGCCTTCGTGGACGATCTGAGCTGCGTCCTTCGGGTAGATGACCTGTGCACCGCGCGGCATGGACAGCACGTAGTCGACCAGTAGCGGACGCAGGGCGAGATAGGGCGTGCCGTTGACCGACTTGACGACGCTGCCCTCGTCGGCGCCGATCAAATCGTTGTGAACGATTCCGCCCTTGTGGGTGTGGTACTCGCGGTTCGCCTCGAGCACGATCGTGTAGTGGCGTCCCTTGCCGTCGGTCAGCTGGACCCGGTCGCCGACGCGAAACGGCCCCGACGGCCGCTTGCCCGGCGCAGTGAGATCAGCTTCCGGAAGCTCTTGTTCGGGAATCTCGGCGACAGCGGACTGCACAACCTCATCCACTTCGGTCGTGCCTTCTTCTGGTTGCAGCTCGTTCGCCATGCGCAGATGATCCCTGTTCGCTTGTTTCCGGTGTCCTCGCCACCGGCTCCGACGGAGTTGTCGGACCAACCGCATAGCCTGCCAGGTGTGAGCTCTGTCGAATTGCCAACCCCCACTCCAACGGGTGCAACATCACAGGAGCGCCCGCGTAGTCGGCCGGCGCTCTCTCCTTCGCGTGCGGGTGACTACAAGCAATGCCCCCTGCTCTACCGGTTCCGAGCGGTCGACAGAATTCCGGAAACACCTACCAGAGCCCAGGTCAGAGGCACCGTCGTCCACGCGGCCCTGGAAGCGCTGTTTGCACTCCCCACCGGTCACCGGGTTCCCGATCGCGCAGCCGAACTCGTCCGTCCCGCGTGGGAACGTGTCAGTGCCGAGTCTCCCGAAGCGGCTGATCTGATTCCGGAAGACGAGCTGGACGCGTTTCTCGGCGAAGTCGGCAAGCTCGTCGCGACGTACTACACGCTCGAAGATCCCACTCGATTCGATGCCGAGGCGTGCGAGGTCTACGTCGAGACCGAGTTGGAGAACGGCGTTCGACTCCGCGGCTTCGTCGACCGGATAGACGTTGCACCGACCGGTGAGGTGCGGGTGGTCGACTACAAGACCGGAAAGGCACCCCGCGAGTTCACCGAGTCCAAAGCGCTCTTCCAGATGAAGTTCTACGCGCTCGTACTACTGCGCACTCGCGGAATCGTTCCCGCGCAACTGCGCCTGATCTATCTGGCCTCCGGCTCGATTCTCACGTACGCCCCGGATCACGACGAGCTCATTCGATTCGAGCGGACCCTCTCCGCCATTTGGAAAGCGATTCTCGCAGCAGGTGCGACCGGAGACTTCAGACCCAAGCCTGGCAAACTGTGCGACTGGTGCGATCACAAGTCACTGTGCCCCTCGTTCGGCGGAACACCACCGCCGTATCCAGGTTGGCCGGACCTGCTGAGCACCGAACCTGTTGCTGCAAAGGAGAATTCATAACATGACGGACAGTTCGTACTACCGCTACCTCGGAACCACGGAGGAAGGGCACGAGCGGTTCGCGAGCACGCAGGCGACTGTCAGCATCTGGGGCCCGACACTGCAGCACGGTGCTCCCCCGTCGGCGCTGTTGGTACGAGCCCTCGAGCGGTGCGGTGCGCGCGACGAAACCCGTCTGACGCGCGTCGTCGTCGAGATTCTCGGGCCCATTCCGATTGCCGACCTCGAAGTCCGGTCGTGGATCGAACGCCCCGGTCGCCGAATCGAATTGATCGTCGCCGAGCTGTGGGCAACCACCGCCGACGGATCTGCCCGCGCGGTTGCGCGCGGTACGGCATGGCGGATGGAGACCGTCGATACCGGCGAGGTCGTCCACGTAGTCGATCCCCCGCTCGAACCCCGTGACAGCGGCACCCCGGGCGTTCTCGAGGGTCTCTGGAGCGTCGGCTACCTCAAGACCCTCGACTGGTCCTGGATTGCTCCGATCGGGTGCGCGGGAACCGGGAAGGTATGGGCGCGCCCCAAGCCCGAGCTGGTCGAGGGCGAGAAGATGTCTGCCCTCGAGCGTTTGTTCGCGGTGGCCGACATCTCCAACGGCGTCGGCGCCAAGCTCGACCCTGAGCACTGGACGTTCCTCAACACCGATCTCACGGTGCATATCTTCCGTGTGCCCGAGGGCGAGTGGGTCGGTGTCGCCGCCGAAACCACAACCGGTCCGGATGGCGTCGGCATGTGTGCGGGAGTGCTCTACGACGAGCAGGGTGCCGTCGGCCGTATCGCCCAGACTTTGCAGATTCGCGCCCGTTCCTGATTTCCAGGAACGGGCGCGAATGCGCGTAAATCTTTTCAGACAGTGATCAGAAAGCGCGTACCGAGCGGATGTTCGACGCGAGGATGGCCTTGGCGCCGAGTTCCGCCAAGGCATCCATCACCTGGTTGTGCCCCTTGATCGGAACCATCGCGCGAACCGCGACCCAGTCGGGGTCAGCCAACGGCGAGAGGGTCGGCGACTCCATACCCGGAGTCATCTTGATGGCGTCGTCGAGGATGGTGCGCGGGCAGTCGTAGTCGATCATCAGATTCTGCTGCGCGAAGACAATTCCGCGTACGCGTTCGATGAGCTGATTGCGTGCGGGATCGTCCTGCGGAGCGCCGGTGCGCTCGATCAGGACACCTTCGGAATCGCAGAGCGATTCACCGAAAGCAACGAGGTTGTGTTGGCGGAGAGTACGACCCGACCCGACCACGTCGGCGATCGCGTCGGCGACACCGAGCTGAATCGAAATCTCCACTGCTCCGTCGAGACGGATGACGGTTGCGTCGAGTCCGCGATCGGTGAGGTCCTTGCGGACAAGGTTCGGGTACGACGTCGCAATGCGCAGGCCGGACAGATCCTCAACGGCCCAGTCCTTGCCTGCCGGTGCTGCGTAGCGGAACGACGAACGGCCGAAGCCCAGTGACAGACGCTCGGATACGGGAGCGCCCGAGTCGCCGGCGAGATCACGACCAGTGATGCCGAGATCCAGCTCACCGGAGCCGACGTAGATCGCAATGTCCTTGGGACGCAAGAAGAAGAACTCGACCTGGTTGGCAGGATCGAGGACCGTCAGATCACGGGAATCGGTGCGTCGACGGTAGCCGGCCTCGCTGAGAATTTCGGCGGCGGACTCGGACAGTGAGCCTTTGTTGGGAACTGCTACGCGCAGCATGGTGGATGTCCTTTCGGAAGGTGTGGGTGACGTGAGACGACATGAATCGGAAGCCCTGGACGAGCGAGATGGCGAACATCTCGCTGGTCAGCTCCGATCACAGATGTCGGTACACGTCCTCGAGGGTCAGTCCGCGACCGACCATCAACACCTGCGTCCAGTACAGCAGCTGGGAAATTTCCTCGGCTAGCTGCTCATCGCTCTGGTATTCCGCAGCGATCCACACTTCACCGGCTTCCTCGATGACCTTTTTGCCCTGAGCATGCACACCGGCGTCGAGGGCGGCGACAGTGCCGGACCCCTCAGGGCGAGTAGCAGCACGCTCGGTCAATTCGGCGAACAAGGATTCGAAGGTCTTCACGGGTACACATTCTTTCACGAGGACGGAAGCGGTTTGCACACGCCCACGAACAGCGGTGTTCACAGGCCTGCGTCGAGGCTGCGCGAACTCACGAACCTGCGAGTCTTCCCGGTGATCGGATCCGGGTATTCCAACGCCCGCGCCAACAATCGCAACGGAGTCGAGAAGTCGCCGGGCACCGCGGGAAGGTACTCGGGGTAGTAATTGTCACCGACGATCGGGACGCCCAGCGAGTTGAGGTGCAGCCGAAGCTGATGGGTACGGCCGGTCCGTGGCAGCAACCTGTATCGACCGAGAGTCCGGCCGGCCGAGTCGGTGATCGTCTCGATCAGTTCGATCGAAGTCTCACTGTTCGGCTCGCCATCGATCTCGGTAGCCGTCATCTCGCCGTGAACTTTGTTGATGCGGCTACGCACCGTGCGAGGGAAAGTCAGTTCCGGATCGAAGCCTGCAATCGCCTCGTATTCCTTGACGATCCGCTGCTCGGCAAAAAGTTCCTGGTACGGCCGTCGTAGGTCCGGTGTCACCGTGAATACGATGACACCCGCCGTCATTCGGTCGAGGCGATGAACGGGCGCAAGATCCGGAAGATCCAGATCACGACGCAGTCGCACGACGGCGCTTTCGACGATGTGCGCTCCCCGTGGAATGGTCGCCAGGAAGTGCGGTTTGTCGATCACGAGAATGGAGTCGTCGCGGTACAAGATCTCGATCTCGTGCGGAACCGGAATCTCGGGGGCCGGCTCGCGGTAGAAGTACACGAAACGGGTCGGCTGGTAGGGCGTTCGGCTCGTGATCTTCCGCCCGTGCTCGTCGACGACGTCTCCGGCATTCACGAGGTCCGCCCACAGGTCCCGCTCCCCCGGGTGCTCGCCGATCAGATGCTCGAGGACGGTATGCGCCGACGACTCCGCCGGCATCCGCAGCCGGTCGGGTCCGAGACCGTTTCGGATCGGCAACGGAGCCTTGGGCACTACTCAGTCCTGCTCGAGGTCTGGTGAACAACTCTCGCAGAGCAATTCGAGGGTGCGGCCGTCGCCGTCGATCCGATTGCGGTACCGCGGTGTCGGAGTACCACAATCGACACACACGCCGAGTGTCTTGGCTTCGGATGAGAACTCGATGTTCATCCGCTTGTCGAACACGTACAGGGAGCCGTCCCAGAGGCCCCGGTCGCCGAAAGTCTCGCCGTAACGGACGATTCCGCCGTCCAACTGGTAGACCTCGTCGAAGCCGCGTGAGCGCATCAGCGAAGACAACACCTCACAGCGCACTCCGCCAGTGCAGTAGGTGACTACGGCTTTGCCCTTGAGATGGTCGTATTTTCCACTGTCGAGTTCGTCGACGAAATCGCGGGTGGTGGCGACGTCCGGAACTACCGCATCCCGGAAGCGGCCGATCTCGGCTTCGAAGGCGTTGCGGCCGTCGAAGAACACAACGTCGTCACCGCGACTGTCGACGAGTTCGTGTAGTTCCTTGGGCGCCAGATGAACTCCGCCACCGACAACACCGTTCTCGTCGACTTTCAGCTCGTCGGGGGCTCCGAACGTCACGATCTCCGAGCGAGCCTTGACGCTGAGGCGAGGGAAGTCGTTTCCGAGTCCGTCCGACCACTTGATGTCAGCGGTACGGAACGGCTCGTAGCCACGCGTTCCGCGGACGTATCGCTTGACATCCTCGATGTCTCCGCCGACCGTCGCATTGATTCCGTGAGGCGAGACGATGATCCGGCCCGTCAGGTTGTTGGACTCGGCCAGGCTGTGCTGCCACAGCTTGATCGCTTCCGGGTCCGCCAACGGCGTGAACTGGTAAAACAGAACAATTTTCGGAATAGCCACAGCAAATCCAGCCTAACGTGCCGCGCTCGAGTGAACGTCGTGAAGATCGTGAATGGACAAGTCCACCAGAGACTCTCGAAACACGCGTCCAGGACCCGCCGGGACATCGACCTCACACGGAACGACGAGCACCGCGCAGCCCGCGGCGCTTGCCGACGCAGTACCGGTCGGCGAGTCCTCGATGGCGAGGCACTGCGCCGGCTCGAGTCCGAGCAGATGCGCTCCGCGCAGGTACGGATCCGCCGCCGGTTTTCCGTTGGGAACCTCGTCGCCGCACACCGAGTGGTCGAAGAATTCACTGCCGAGCATGCCTAGTGCCCGATCGACCAGTACTCGCTCGGTGTTGGTGACCAGTGCAGAACGCAGACCACCGTCACGCACGGTCGCCAGTGCATCGCGAGCACCCGGCCGCCAGGTCACGCCGTCCTCGAACAGATCGCCGACGCGGGTGTACATCCAGTCCTTCGCCTCGGCGACGGCATCGGGATGCTTCTCCAAGCCGAGGGCGTCGAACACCGTCGCCAGGGCGAAGGGGCTCGACGCACCGATGACGGCGATGCGTGTCGCTTCCGTCATCGGTCCGCCCAGGCGTAGGGACAACTCACGAAGCGCGATGTCCCACAGCTTCTCCGAATCGAGCAGGGTGCCGTCCATGTCCCACAGGACACCACCGAGGGTCGATTCGGATACCTCGGTCAACAACTCAGACATTGAAATACTTTGCTTCCGGGTGGTGCAGGACAAAAGCGTCCGTGGACTGCTCGGGATGCAGCTGCAGTTCCTCGGACAATTCGACGCCGATTCGCTCGGGTTCGAGCAACGCCACCAACTTGGCACGGTCCTCGAGGTCCGGGCACGCGCCGTATCCGAACGAGTAACGAGCGCCGCGGTACTCGAGATCGAAGTAACCGGCAACCTCGGTCGGGTCCTGCTCCGCGACGGTATGCCCCTCGGGAAGCACAAGCTCTTCACGAACGCGTCGATGCCAGTACTCGGCCAGAGATTCCGTGAGCTGGACGCCGATTCCGTGAACCTCGAGGTAATCACGGTACGAGTTCGACGCGAACAACTCGTTGGCGAAGTCCGCGATCGGCTGACCCATCGTCACCAACTGGAACGGAAGAACGTCGACCTGACCGGTCGCTTCTGCTTCCTTACGCGAGCGCACGAAGTCAGCGATGCACAGGAAACGGTCGCGATGCTGACGCGGGTAGGTGAACCGGAACCGTTCAGGTGCATCCGGTTTCGGTTCGGTGAGCACGATGACGTCATCGCCCTCCGAGATCGCCGGGAAGTAGCCGTACACAACCGCGGCGTGCGCGAGGATGCCCTCGGACGTCAGCCGATCGAGCCAGTACCGGAGCCGCGGACGGCCTTCCGACTCGACCAGTTCCTCGTACGTCGGACCGTCGCCCTTGCGCTGACCGCGAAGGCCCCACTGGCCGAGGAAGAGAGCGCGCTCGTCGAGCAGCCCCGAGTACTCGGACAGAGAGATTCCCTTGACGATGCGCGAGCCCCAGAACGGCGGTGTCGGCACCGCAATGTCGGTAGCGACATCGGAACGCTCCGGCAGGACGACGGGAACCGCTGCAGCTTTACGCTTTTCGGCGATGCGCTTGGAACGCTCGTGACGAGCCTTACGCTCGGCAGCCTTCTCGCGAGCAGCGATGGCCTCCGGGCTGTCCGGCGCCGGGCCGCCGCCGCGCTTGGTCGTCATGATCTGGTCCATCAAGTTCAGACCCTCGAAAGCGTCGCGGGCATAGCTGACGTCGCCCTCGTACACCTCCTGCAGATCGTTCTCGACGTACGAACGCGTCAGCGCGGCACCACCCAGCAAAACCGGGAACTGTTCCGAGACACCGCGAGAGTTCAGTTCCTTGAGGTTGTCCTTCATGACCACTGTCGACTTCACGAGCAGTCCGGACATGCCGATGACATCGGCCTTGTGCTCGATCGCAGCATCGAGAATGGTCGCGATGGGCTGCTTGATGCCGAGGTTCACGACGTCGTAACCGTTGTTACTCAAGATGATGTCGACAAGGTTCTTGCCGATATCGTGGACGTCGCCCTTGACCGTCGCAATGACGAGGCGGCCCTTGCCGTCGTCGTCCGTCGCTTCCATGTGCGGCTCGAGGAACGCAACTGCTGCCTTCATGACCTCGGCGGACTGCAGAACGAACGGCAACTGCATCTGTCCGGAACCGAACAATTCACCGACGGTCTTCATGCCCGAAAGCAGTGTCTCGTTGATGATTTCGATCGGGGACTTGACCGTCATTGCTTCGGTGAGATCGTCGTCGAGGCCGTTGCGCTCGCCGTCGACGATGCGACGCTCGAGCCGGTCGAACAACGGAAGTCCGGCGAGTTCCTGCGCACGGGACTCGCGCGCCGACGCAGCCGAGACACCCTCGAACAGAGCCATCAGCTTCTGCAGCGGGTCGTAGCCCTCGCTACGACGGTCGTAGACCAGGTCGAGTGCGGTTTCACGCTGCTCGTCCGGAATTCGCGCCATCGGCAAAATCTTGGACGCGTGAACGATCGCCGTGTCCAGACCGGCCTCGGTGCACTCGTGCAGGAACACCGAGTTGAGGACCTGCCGTGCGGCCGGGTTCAAACCGAACGAAATGTTCGAGATACCCAGGGTGAAGTGCAGTTCCGGGTACGCAGCCTTGAGCTGACGGATGGCTTCGATGGTCTCGATGCCGTCGCGTCGCACCTCTTCCTGACCGGTGGAGATGGGGAAGGTCAAGGCGTCGACGATGATGTCGGACTCGGCGAGTCCCCAGTTTCCCTTGATGTCCTCGATCAGACGCTTGGCGATGGCGACCTTGGTCTCGGCGGTGCGAGCCTGGCCCTCTTCGTCGATGGTCAGGGCGACGACCGCCGCGCCGTGCTCCTTGACCAACGTCATGATCTTGTGAAAACGCGATTCGGGGCCGGCGCCGTCCTCGTAGTTGACGGAGTTGACAGCGCAGCGGCCACCGAGGTGTTCGAGACCGGCCTGCAACACGGCAGGCTCGGTGGAGTCGAGCATGATCGGCAGCGTCGAGGACGTCGCCAGACGGCTGGCCAGTTCCGACATGTCGGCGGCACCGTCGCGGCCCACGTAGTCGACGTTGAGGTCGAGCATGTGTGCGCCGTCGCGGGTCTGGTCCTTGGCGATGTCCAGGCACTTCTGGTAGTCCGCGGAGAGCATTGCCTCGCGGAAAGCCTTGGAGCCGTTGGAGTTCGTGCGTTCACCGATCATCAGGATGCTGGCGTCCTGCTCGAACGGCACCGCCGAGTACAGCGAAGAGGTACTCGGCTCGTGGATCGGGGTGCGCTGGGCCTTCTCGACCTGACGGACCGCGTCGGCGACCGCGCTGATGTGCTCGGGTGTCGTACCGCAGCAGCCGCCTACGAGGCCGAGTCCGAACTCGGAAACGAAACCACTGAGGGCTTCGGCCAATTCGTCGGCGGTCAGCGGGTACTCGGCGCCCTTGGGGCCGAGCTGCGGCAGACCGGCATTGGGCATGACCGACACCGGCAGCGTCGAGTACTTGGACAGGTGCCGGAGATGTTCGCTCATCTCGGCCGGCCCGGTGGCACAGTTCAGGCCGATCATGTCGATACCGAGTGGCTCGAGTGCCGTCAGCGCCGCACCGATCTCACTGCCCAGGAGCATCGTTCCAGTTGTCTCTACCGTCACGTGCGTGATGATCGGCAACCGCAGTCCGAGTTGCTCCATCGCGCGCTGACTGCCGAGAATGGCAGCCTTCACCTGAAGCAGGTCCTGGCAGGTTTCGACGAGGATGGCGTCGGCGCCACCGTCGATCATGCCGAGCGCAGCTTCGGTGTACGCGTCACGAAGGACTGCGTACGGTGCGTGTCCGAGGCTGGGGAGCTTGGTTCCCGGTCCCATCGAGCCGAGTACGAATCGGGCCATGCCGTCGCGGCCTGGTCCCATCTCGTCCGCTACTTCACGGGCGAGAGCAGTGCCTTTTTCCGCGAGTTCGCGGATCCGGTGAGAGATGTCGTAGTCGGCGAGGTTGGGCAGGTTGCAACCGAAGGTGTTGGTCTCGACGGCATCGGCACCAGCGGCGAAGTACGCACGGTGGATGTCTTTGAGCACGTCGGGACGGGTGTCGTTGAGGATCTCATTGCACCCCTCGAGGCCGAGGAAGTCGTCCAGGGTGAGGTCCGCGGCCTGCAACATGGTGCCCATCGCTCCGTCGCCGATGACAACGCGCTGTTTCAGCGCATCAAGCAGGGCAGAGTTAAATGGGGCAGACATGCCGTCCAGAGTAGTGGGCGCACCGACAAGCTCTGGCCGTAGGCTGGGTGGGTGAGTCCAAGTGAGTTCCCCGTCACTCCCGACGGCCCGGTCGATTTCGACGATTCCGCGGCCTTCGAGAGCCCTGGCGGCTTTGCCGTCGACAGCAGTGACCGCCTCGAGGGCGACATCCCTGTCCTACGTGATCCCATCCTCGTTGCAGCTTTCGAGGGCTGGAACGACGCCGGTGACGCAGCCAGCGGTGCGGTCGAACATCTCGAGCTGATCTGGGATGCCCAGCCGCTCGCCGAACTCGATTCCGAGGACTACTACGACTACCAGGTCAACCGTCCCACGGTCCGTCAGGTCGACGGTGTCACTCGCGAAATCGTGTGGCCGGCAACACGTTTGTCGGTCTGTTCGCCTCCCGGCAGTGAGAGCGACATCGTCCTTCTTCGCGGGATCGAACCCAACATGCGGTGGCGCAGTTTCTGCGAGGATCTGCTCGAGTTGATCGACCAACTGAACGTCAAGACCGTGGTCATCCTCGGAGCCCTGCTCGCCGATACTCCGCACACCCGCCCGGTGCCGGTCACGGGCACGGCGTACAGCAGCGAATCCGCGGCACGATTCAACCTCGAACAGACCCGATACGAAGGCCCGACAGGCATCACCGGAGTTCTTCAGGATGAGTGCGTTCGTGCTGGTGTACCCGCTATTTCGTTCTGGGCAGCGGTTCCGCACTACGTCTCGCAGCCACCCAACCCGAAGGCCACAGTGGCCCTCCTTCAACGAGTCGAGGATGTTCTCGACATCGAGGTCCCCCTCGGTGAACTCCCAGCTCAGTCGGAGGATTGGGAGGAAGCGGTCAACGAAATGACTGCGGACGACGAGGAAATCGGCGAATACGTGCGCACCCTGGAAGAGCGGGGAGACGCCGAAACCGACATCAGCGAAGCAATCTCCAAGATCGACGGCGACGCCATCGCCGCGGAATTCGAGCGCTACCTCAGACGGCGAGGCCCCGGCAGCTTCGGACTGTGAGCAAGAACACTCCAGAAGAAGGTGGAAGTACACAGCGCCCACTGCGCCTCCGGCTTCAACTGATCGCGCTGTACGCCGGCGGGTTCCTCGGCCCGTTCGGCGGCGGCGTGGTTGCCTCGATCCTCCCCGAGATCGGTGACGATCTAGGGGTCGGCCCGTCGGCGGCCGCCTCCTCCCTCACCGCGTACCTGCTCCCCTTCGCCGCTCTGATGTTGGTGTCGGGGACGCTCGGGACGCGGTGGGGCAAGGTCCGGACGGTGCGGATCGCATACGGCGTCTACGTCTTCGCGTCGTTGGCATGCTTCCTCGCCCCGACACTCGAGATCTTCCTGGCCGCCCGGGTACTGCAGGGCTCCGCGAACGCATTCACCACGCCGCTGCTGCTTGCTTCGTTGGCGGCCGCAACTCCGCAGGCTCGGTTGGGTCGAGCCCTCGGTGCCTTCGGCGCATTCCAGGCCGCAGGGCAGTCGTCGGCTCCGTTGATCGGCGGACTGGCGGCCGAATTCGACTGGCGTCTGGCCTTTCTCGTCATCGCAGTGGTCGCGGGCATTCTGGGAGCCGTCGGACTTCCGAAGTCCGAAGCACCGGCAGCGACCACTCCCGCCCGTCTCCGCGATGCATTACGCCCCGAAGTGCTCCGCATCGGTATCGCTGCATTGCTCGGCTGGGGCGCCCTCGGTGGACTGAGCTTCCTGCTCGCCTTCCGCTTCGAAGACGAGTTCGGGCTGTCCCCCACCGTCCGCGGCCTACTGCTCACCGTCTTCGGCGTGGCCGGCATCCTCTCGGCCCGGCGCATCGGAATCCTCATCGATCGCATCGGCGCACGCTCCTCCGTGATGATCGGCGCCCTGGGCGGAGCAGTTCTGGTCTCCGTCGTCGGCCTTGCCGGCTTGGTGCCGGTGATCGCGATCGCATGGTTTGTCGCAGGCGTCGCAAGCCAGTTCGTCCTTGTCGGCGTCAACGCGGCGGTCCTCGGATCTGCGGGGCCCAATCGCGGAGGCGCCGTGTCGGTCGTCCAAGCGATGCGCTTCGGCGGCGCCGCTCTTGCTCCCCTGGCCCTGACACCGATCTACGACTCTTCGCCTGCCGCGAGCTTCCTGATCCCCGCAGTATTGCTCGCCGTCGTCGCTCCCCTGATCATGCCGAAGCAACGCTGATCGGTCTCGGCAGTTTCGAATTTGAAGTTGTGTAGGTAGTGAGTTTGTCGGCGAAAGCGACCACCGTTGTCGCGAGGCTGTCAGGGCGAATATTATTCGGAAAATCTTCTGTTTCCGTCGTCGACAGATATTGATACCATTGGAACATGAGCGAATCTGAGTCGGAACCGGAACGGCCGATCGACATTTTTCGGCGATCGGTTGCCGTGATCGAAGAAAATTTGCCTCCTACCTGGTCTTTGTCGACGCAGCGCTCCCCCGACCTGTCCGAGGCGCCACTTCGACTCGACCTCCGCTCCCCTGACGGCGCGGTGGCCAAATTCGGCGTCTACGCCGCTCACGGTGTCCTGAGCAGCGACGTTCCCGGTATCGCCGATCGCTTCCCCACCGGTCAACCCGGCTTCGTGTGCGCAAAATATCTGTCCGAGCCGGTCCGCCGGCAGCTCGATTCCCACGCGATCTCGTACGCAGACGCCACGGGCAATGTGTCGTTGACCGCTGATCGACCCGCCGTCTGGGTGCGTGGACGCGGAGCCGACGCCGATCCGTGGCGGGGGCCCGGACGTCCTTCCGGACAACTGACGGGCGATCCGTCAGCTCGGGTCGTGCGTGCGCTTGCCGATTTCGCGGCGCCGCTGGCGATCACTGCCTTGGTGCGCCTGGCCGGTGCGTCGACGGGAGCAACCTATCGGGTGGTTCAGACACTGTCGGATCGTGAACTGGTGACCAGGCTCCCCCGCGGCGGGATCGGTGACGTCCGCTGGCCGAAGATGCTTCGTGAATGGGCGGCCGAAGCCGGCGCCAAAGCGCCGACGCCTCACGGCTTTCACGCGCCGGACGGGTTGGAAGCACTATTCGATCAACTGCGTCAGCTCAGCGGTCACATCTACGCCGGTACCGCCTCGGTGGCCGCGGCACCCTTTGCTCGGTACGCGCCCACTCGACGTGCCCACTTCCATGCCGACAACGTCGATCAGTTCGCCGACGCTCTCGGACTACGGCGGGTGGAATCCGGCGGTGACGTGTGGATCACCGCTCCCCTCTCACCGTCTGCCTTCGACCGATTGCTCACCCGCGACGGCATCCGCATCGTCGCCCCTAGCCAAGCGTTCGCCGATCTGCTGGTCGGCCCGGACTCCGACGAGGCGGCGGCCGAGCACCTGCTCACATGGATGATCGAGAACGAATCGCAGTGGCGACGCGCCGCATCCCCTGCTACGGATCGCCCGTAGGAAAAAGAGGGGGCGTCTCTCGCCTACCCTGTCATGGTGGAAGAAACGAGTGCGCCCGATTACGCCGCGTACGCCGACACCAATCGACTGAAGCTGTTTTCGTTCACGATCGCGGAAAAACGGGCCGAGTACCTCTGGGTACTTCGTGCCTTCGACCATGCTCGCGCCAACTACACCGTCCTGCTGCATGCCGGAGCCGTCGCGCAAATCCTCGAGAAGATCGGTGGATCGGATCCGGCGGCCGATCTGTCGGCAGCAGAGGTCACTCCCCTGTTGGATCAGCTCCATGTGTGGGAGATCCTCGAGCGCAGCTACGACGGCACCCGCGCGTCCACGCTGGCCGAGTACCGCAATCGCCACTTCGTCTACCAGTTCGGTCAGGCCGGATACCAGGTCTATCGATCAGTCGAAGACGTTCTCGCCGCACGCCTGGACTCGGCCTCGCTCTCGCGCCTCGCTCTGCCGGACCTGCTCGCAGACATGTCCGAACTCGCCGAGGCCAACCGAAGCTCCGACGGCGACCTGATCTTCCGCAAGCTCAAGCGCCTCGACTCGACGCTCTCCGACATGGCCGATCGAGCCGCGCACTTCTATCTGACCCTCGGGGACCTCGTACGGACCACGGAGATCACTCCGCAGGCTTTCCTCACGCACAAGGACGCTCTGCTCACGCACATGCGGGAGTTCAGCTCCGATCTGGCGCGCTACGCCCCCAAGCTCAAGGAAGCGATCGAGCACGTCGAATCCACCGGGGTCGATCGCATGATCCGCCTCGCCGCCGCCAGTGACGAACGGGTGTTCGTCCCGATCACCGAACGCGAAGACGACTGGGCTGCGCGTTGGCGAGGATTGACCGCCTGGTTCGTCTCCGCGGAATCGGGGATCAGCGAGTCCGAGCGTCTACGTGAGGGCACGATGAGCGCGATCGCCGCGGTTCTGGCGCTCCTTCGCCGCGTCACGGAAACCCGTCGCGGCGGCGTCAGCCGCGAGAGCCAGCTCCGGCACCTCGCCGGCTGGTTCGCCGCCACGCCGTCCGAAGACGCAGCTCATGCTCTGTTCCAGGCAGTGTTCGACCTCGGCCGTCCACGCCACCTCTCGATGGTGCATCCGGACGCCGACATCATTTCTCACTCACGTTCGTGGTGGGAGGCACCGCCGGTCGAGATCGCGCGAACACTCGCCGAAACCGGCCGCCCGCCCTCACCAGGATTGCCGAGCAAGGTCGCCCGCAACGACGGCAGCATCCGCCGCCTACGCGAAGAGCAGTTGGCAGCGCAACGTACGCGCAGCGCCGCGGCGCAATCACTCGCGTCCAACGGCGTCTATCAGCGTGAACTCAACGAGCAGGAGACCGAAGTTTTGCTGAGTCTGCTCAATGCAGCACTGACCGCGCGCGTTCCGGTGGTGGGACGCGTCAAGAGCTCCACCGGTAGTGAGAACGGGGTGAAGCTGACGCTCAGTCCCTCGGACGGTTCGACCACCATCAAGACCGCCCGCGGGCGTATGCACCTCGACGGCATCGAGGTCAGTGTTCGATGAGAGCTCGCGAGATCACGCCCCTTGCCCTCGACTCGTATCAACGCGCGGCGCGAGTGATCCTGTCCAACCACCTGATCACCTCGACGTACCCGGATCGAATTGCGTTGCCGCTCTTGCGCCGTTGGGCCACCGAGCTGCGTGACGACCTACTCGAACTGTTCGGCTACCGCCTCGAGGTGACGGAGACCACCGCGCGCCTGTTCACGGTGTCGGATCGACTCAACCCGTCGGCACCGGCCCGAACTGCCTCCGAGCGAACCTTCGATCGCACGCGTTACGCCTACCTGGCACTGTGCCTGGCCGCGTTGGGCCGCGCCGGGAACCAGATCACGTTGTCGGAGTTGGCCGATCACGTCGCGGCCGACGCTGCGCAAGTCGACGGCGTCGAACTCTCCACCGATCGTGCGTCGGACCGCGACGCCTTCGTCGACGCAGTGGGCTGGCTCGGCGTCAGAGGCGCCATCGCACTCGCCGACGGTGACGCAAACGGCTGGGCGTCCAATCCCGAAGCGGGAGAAGCGCTCTACGACATCGACCGTTCCGTCGTCGTAGCCCTGTTCCGTCCGCCGCGCGCACTGCAGCACCTGCACTCCATCCGCGGACTCCTGGCCACGGAGACCTCGAGCGCTGCCGAGGACGACGGAATTCCTGTGGACGCGAAAGAGATCGGACGCCGAGTGCGTCGGGCTCTGGTCGAGCGGCCGGTCGTACTGGCGGGTGAACTCGATCAGCACGAATTGATCGCCTTGGCGCAGCCCAAGACCGCGTCGGAAGTCGAACTACTGACGGGGTTGGTGGCCGAGCGTCGCGCCGAGGGAATCGCGATGATCGATCCCACCGGTCGCCTCTCCGACGTCCGCTTCCCGAGCACCGGAACTATCGCCCAGGTAGCTCTACTCCTCGCCGGCGAGATTGCCGACCGCGTACTCGACGTCGACGCTCCGGAGCTGCCGAAACTTCCGATCCCGCACGTGTCGGACGATCACCTGATCGAACAACTCGATGCCGCCATCCCCGAGGCCGGGATCTTCGAGGACCTCGCCGACGAGGACGACGACTTCGTGCTGCCCGCCGGCGAACCGGCCGAGCCCCCGGAACCCGTCACGTACCCGATGATCGACGACGACTGGCTCGCCGACAAGGTCACCGAGTTGGTGGACCAGTTCGGACGCACGTTCGCAGCGCAATGGCAGGCCGATCACAACGGGCTGCGCAAGCAGGCGCTCGGGTTGCTGCAACGTCTGCGCCTGACGCATGCGGTCGACGGCGGCGTACTGGTGTTGCCCGTCCTTGCCCGGTACCGCGACGTCGTGGTCTCCGTACGCGAACGTGATCCTCAGATCGACTTCGCGGTAGACAACTCCGCACCGGATCCGGTCGACGAATTCGGCCCCGAATCTTCCACCAACGGCGAACTATCAGAGGTAGAGAACGTATGAGCAACGCCCGCTTCCGACCTACTCGGGCTGGAATCATCAACCTCTGGGATTACCGAGACCAGGAGTTCTCGTTCGCCGACGGCCGACTGGTCCTACGAGGGCCAAACGGATCCGGCAAGACCAAGGCCCTCGAGGTCTTGTTCCCGTTCGTTTTCGACGGCCGCATCGAACCGCGGCGCCTCAACCCCTTCGCCGGTGAAGAGCGCACGATGAAGTCCAACCTTCTCTACCGGGGCCAGGACAGCGCGCACTCCTACGTGTGGATGGAGTTCTGCCGCGGCTCCCTCGAAGATCCCGAGTCGGTGACCGTGGGAATCGGCATGCGGGCAACCCGCACCAACGACAAGGTCACCCGCTGGTACTTCGTCGCCGACGGCCGCGTCGGAGTCGACTTCTCGCTGATCGGCAACGACGATCGTCCTCTCACCAAGAAGCAGTTGGCCGAACAACTCGGCAGCGATTCCATCACCGACCGTCCCCTCGACTACCGCACCGCGATCGACGCGCGAATGTTCGGTCTCGGAGTGCAGCGCTACGACCAGCTGATCAATCTCATTCTCACGCTTCGCCGTCCCCAGCTCGCGAAGAACCTTGATCCGAAGGGCCTTTCGCAAGCGCTCACCGACGGCCTCCGTCCACTCGACGACCAACTCGTCCTCGAAGCTGCGCGTTCGTTCAGCGATATGGAAGAGGTCGGCCACGCGCTCGAGGGGCTCGCAGCCGCCGATCAGGCAGCGCAGAGTTTCATCGGCGTCTACACCAAGTACCTGCGTCAACAGTCGCGCGGAGAGATCGAACAGGTCAGCACCCGCCTCGCAGCAGTCACCAGAGGCGTTGCCGCCATGGACGAGTCGTCGCTCGCCCAGACCCGCAGCCGTGAAGCCCGGGCAGCAGCCGAGGAGCGCTTCAACCAGGCCGAGCAGGCACTCGAGAACGCGCGCGCCAACGTCGAAGCGTTGCAACGCTCGAGCGCCTACGAAGGCAAACAGCAACTCGACGATCTCGCCCAGGCCGTCTCGACGCTCAAGCTCTCGACCGAGCAACAGGCAGACAAGTCGAGGAAGGCGCAGGCCGCACTCGCGCAGCGCGGCGACGAAGCCGACAAGGCTGCATCGTCGGTCAAGCGTGCAGCCGAAGCACTCTCACGTGCCGAGGACGAACTGCAGGCAGCCGCCGAGGACGCCGGCATCGTCTGGACTCCCCTGCCCGACGGCTCACGCAGCGACCAGATCACCGCAGCAGTGCGTGGCCATGCCGAGGAACGTGACGGCGACGTACGCGTCGTCCGCACCGCGCTCGCGACAGTCGAGAAGGCCGCTACCGAACGAACCCGGGCCGAAAACAGCTCGCGCCGTGGACAAGAGCTGCTCGAAGCGTCCAAGGCCGCTGTGCTCGAAGGCGAAGCTGCCGTGGAACTCGCACGCAGTCAGTGCGCCAGCGGGCTGCGCGCGTGGTGGACCGACCACTCCTCCCTGTTTTCGGCTGTCGGCGCCGACACCTCGCTGTTCGAGGCTCTCGACGCGGCGCTCGCCGAGGTCGGCGACGAGGACGCTCCGGCGCTGTCCGCAGTTCTCACCGAGCACACCGAGGCAGGCACCGAGACGCTGCGCGAGCGACGTCGTGAGGCCGAAGCTGAAATATCTGCATCACACGCCTCCATCGCAGCTCTGAAATCCGAGCGCAAGGCCGTCTCGGCGGAACACGACGACGCTCCGCCGGCCTTCCACGCACGGACCGACAACCGCAGCGATCTGGGTGGGGCGCCGCTGTGGCAGCTGGTGCGCTTCGCCGATTCCGTCGAACCAGACGTGGCCACGGGAATCGAATCCGCACTCCAGGCGGCAAATCTGCTGGACGGCTGGGTCTGCCCCGACGAAACGATTCCCGATCACGTCAGTGAGCAGTTCCTGACCGCTCTGCCGGTCAAGCAGCGCCCGAAGGGACGAACGCTGGCCGACGTCCTCGAGGTCGAAGGCAATGCCGACGTACCCGACGCTCGGGTACAGGACATTCTCGCGTCGATCAGTCTCGTCGAGGCACCGGGCGACTCCGATGCAATCGTCGCAATCGGCGTCGACGGCCGCTTCTGGCAAGGTGTCGCGCGTGGCCGGCACGTCAAGGCCGACGCCGAGTACATCGGCACGACAGCGCGGGCGCGTCGACGCGAAGCTCGGATCACCGAGATCGACGCGGCTCTGGAAGAACTTGCCGCGGCAGTCGATGCAGCCAAGGCACTGGTGACGCAGACCAACGAGCAACTGAGCCGAATCAACTCTGCGGCAAAGGAATTGCCGAAGACAGGATCGATCCTCCGTGCACTCAAAACCGTCACCGAATCCGCCGGTGCACTCCGCACTCGCTCGGAGGCCACGGAAACGGCACAACGCGAACTCGATGCGGCGATCGCCGATCTCGCGGCGAAGGAAAAGCAACTCCGGGCGACGGCGTCGCAGCACCGGACCCCGCACGTCGGCCGTGAACTCGACTCCCTCGCGGCGGCGATCCGTCATTTCGAGAAGCAGGGCGAACTGGCGCTGCGCTGCCGACGGGAGCATGCCAAGGAAGTCGAACTCGAACGCGAGTCTCGCGACCGTCTCGACGAATCACGCGCCAATGCGGAGGAATTCGCCGAAGAGGCCGCCATCGCCGAGGAGAGTCTGCTTCAGCAGGTCCAGCGCCTCGAGACACTGCGCGACACTCTCGGGGCCAGCGCCGAGCAGATCGACCTGGACCTGGCAAAAGCCCGCGCGAAGATCGAAGAATGCAAGGTCGAACAGCGTGCAGCACGAAAGGCGTACGACGCCGCCGTCCTCCAGATCGGCACGGCAGAGGGTGCGTACAACACCGCCGTCGAGACGTTGCGCCACACCCTGACCGAAACCCGCAGTGATGCAGAGCGACTCGCACCCTATGCTCGCCCGGACCTTCTCGAGTTGTTGGGCGTCAAGGAACATCTGAGCTGGCCGGCAAGTTCAGCGGCGTGGATGAGCCCCGATCAGTTGGTCTACCGCATCCAGAACGAAGACCGCAGCGAGGACGCGGCCCACCCGCCCGTCCTCCCCGAAGACGTCGACAAGTTGTACCGAGCGCTCGAGGCTGCGACCTCGGCGGTACGCGTCACCGACGGAGCCCGCAAGGCAACCCGCACGGCACTGACCTCGGCGTTGCAGGACTTCGACGCCCAACTCGCAGCGGCCGGACAGGACTACCGTCTGCAATGGGATGCACCGGACGGACTGACCGTCGTACGAGTGCAGGACGATCAGGGCTATTCGTCGATCGGTGAATTCGCAACGCGGATCCACGATGCTCGCGGCGATCAGGAGCAGTTGCTCACCGAATCCGAGCGTCGAATTCTCGAAGATGCCCTGCTGACCGGATTGGCTCAGCAGATCCACGAGCGCACGGTCGACGCACGCGTGTTGATCGCACAGATGGGCACGGAGATGCGTGAGCGTCGGATGTCCTCGGGCAACACCATCGGCGTTCACTGGGTGCTCGCCGACAACCTCGACGACAGCTCGCGGGCGATCTCCAAGCTGCTGGATCGAGATGCGTCAGCCCTCGGCGTCGATGAACTCGCTACTCTGCGAGCTCATTTCGCGACCCAGATCCGTACCGCCCGCGCGGCGCACCCCGAACGCTCGTACCCGGAAATCCTGTCCTCGGCGCTCGACTACAGGCAGTGGCGCGTGTTCTCGTTCACCCTCATCAGCGGTGAGGGCAAGGAAGACCGCCTTACCGTCGCGCGGCACAGCGCACTGTCCGGTGGCGAGCAGTCGGTTTCGCTGCACCTTCCTTTGTTCGCCGCGGCGCACGTCATGTTGGACTCGGCCGACCCGCACGCCCCGCGTCTGCTGGCACTGGACGAGGCCTTCGCCGGTGTCGACGACAACGGACGCAGCGAGCTGCTCGGCTTGAGCGTTCAGTTCGACCTGGATCTCTTCATGACCGGCTACGACCTGTGGATCACGTACGCGGACGTCCCCGGCTGTGCGCACTACGACCTCGCGCACTCCACGGCCGAACAAGCTGTCAGCGCCGCGCTGCTGGTGTGGTCGAACGGTGAGCTGCTCGCCGAGCACGACGGAACGGATCTGGCGCGGGCATTGGGCTCGCCGCTACGGCGCCGGGTGCCGACACCAGCCGAAGGTGCGTTGGACTACGCCTAGAAACTGCTGTGCGCCTTTATTAACCGCCCGGGGTTAATAAAGGCGCACAGCAGGGATTCAGCGAAGCGAAATACCCAGCAGGGCGTCGACGGCATCGGCGAACTCGCCGGGTGCCTGCGTGTCGGATCCGCCGCCCTCGATGGCGCGGCGTGCCCAACCGTCGAGCGCGTCGAGCGCCTTCGGAGTGTCGAGATCGTCGGCCAAATGCTGACGCAACCGCGCAACAGTGTCGGTGGCTGACGGCGCGGAATCGAGAGCCGCTGCCTCGCGCCATACCTTCAGACGCGACTGAGCATCCTCGAGGACCTGATCGGTCCACGCGCGATCCTGGCGGTAGTGGCCGGAGAGCAATCCGAGACGAATTGCTGCGGGATCGACCCCTTCACCGCGCAGTTTCGAGACGAAGACGAGGTTTCCGCGACTCTTCGACATCTTCTCGCCGTCGAGGCCGATCATGCCCGTGTGCACGTAGTGCCGCGCGAAACGGCGATCACCCGTTGCCGATTCGGCATGTGCTGCCGAGAACTCGTGGTGCGGGAAGATCAGGTCGCTGCCACCGCCCTGGACGTCGAAGCCGGAGCCGATGCGGTTGAGCGCAATGGCCGCGCACTCGATGTGCCAACCGGGGCGCCCCGGTCCGAAGGGTGAGGGCCACGAAGGCTCGCCCGGACGCTCCGCCCGCCAGACGAGAGCGTCGAGCGGATTGCGCTTTCCGACGCGATCGGGATCTCCGCCGCGTTCGGCAAAGAACTTCTCCATCGTCGCGCGGTCGTAGCCCGACTCGTAGCCGAACTGCTCGGTCGCGTCGGCGCGGAAGTAGACGTCGGGGAACTCCGCGTCGTCGACGATGTACGCGGCGCCGGACGCTACGAATTTCTCCACCAACTCGACTACTTCGTTCACCGATTCGACGGCCCCGATGTAGTCCTTCGGCGGAAGCACGCGCAGCGCTTCCATGTCCTCCCGGAAGAGCGCGGTCTCACGCATGCCGAGGACGATCCAGTCCTCGCCGTCGCGATTAGCCCGCTCGAACAGCGGGTCGTCCACGTCGGTCACGTTCTGGACGTAATGGACGTCGTGTCCGGCGTCGCGCCAGATGCGGTTCACGAGGTCGAACGTGAGGTAGGTGGCGGCGTGACCGAGGTGGGTGGCGTCGTACGGGGTGATGCCGCAGACGTACATCGTCGCCTTCTTGCCCGGGGTGACGGGGCGAACCTGACGGTCGGCTGTGTCGTACAGCCGCAACGGCGGCCCCTGACCGGGAACGGACGGGAGTGCGGTATCGGACCAAGACTGCATGCTGCCGAGCCTAGTGGAGACTGCTCTGAGGCTGGGAAGGTGCTGGCTGATCCTGCTCCGGTTCGGGCGTCGACGCGAGCTTGCTCGGCCACCAGATCTTCTGACCGATGTCGTAGGTCAGGGCCGGGACCAGCAAGGATCGGACGATCAGAGCGTCGAGCAGGACACCGAACGCCACGATGAACGCGATCTGCGCGAGGAACAACAGCGGGATCACCGCCAACGCCGAGAAGGTTGCTGCCAGAACAACTCCGGCAGACGTGATCACCCCGCCGGTCACGGTGAGTCCCCGCAGCGCACCCGCCCGAGTGCCGATCTTCAGCGCTTCCTCACGCACCCTCGTCATGAGGAAGATGTTGTAGTCGATTCCCAGAGCCACCAGGAACACGAACGCAAACAGCGGGACCACCGGATCCGCGCCGGGGAACCCGAAGACGTGGTCGAACACCAGCGACGAAATGCCCAGTGTCGCAGCAAACGAGAGCACAACGGTGCCCATGAGAAGCAGCGGTGCGAGAAGCGAACGCAGCAACAGGGAGAGAATCACGAACACCACGATGATCACCACGGGAATGATGAGTGTCCGGTCCCGTGTCGAGGTGGTCTTCGTGTCGAGGTCGGTCGCAGTGACGCCACCGACCAACGCGTCGGCGCCGTCCACGGAGTGAACTGCATCACGTAGTCGCACGATGGTGTCTTCGGCCTCGAGTGAGTCGGCAGCGTCAGTCAACGTCGCCTGCAGTGAGACTCGTCCGTCGACAACCAGAGGGACTCCCCCGTTCTGTACGACGCTCACGTCGCTGACGCCCTCCACGCGACTGGCTGCCGCGACGGCGTCCACCTGATCCGCATTCGCGATGACCACGGCCGGGGAACCCGAACCCGCGTCGAAGTGCTCGCCGAGAATCTCCTGGCCTGCAACCGAATCGACGTCGAGCAAGAAGATGTCGGACGAAGAGACACCGCTGGCTTTGAACTGCGGCATCATCAGCGCGAAGATCACAAGCACCAGCGTCGACGCCACCCAGAAGCGGCGCGGGTGCCGTCCGATTCGAGCAGCGAGCCCGGCCCAGAACCGGTGATCGTTCGCCTCGTCGTGGTGCTCGCGGTCGGCGTCGAACTTCGGTTTGGTCGGCCAGTACGCAGTCCGCCCGAACAGAACGAGGACAGCAGGTAGGAACGTCATCGATGCGAGGAAGGACGCGGCGATACCGATGGCGGCCACCGGACCGAGTCCGCGGTTCGAGTTCAGGTCGGAGAGCAACAGGCACAGAACGCCCGCGATGACCGTTCCGGCAGACGCCGCGACGGGTTCGAGCGTCGCGCGCCACGCAGTCCGCATTGCTGCGTACTTGTCCTTCTCGATCCGCAATTCTTCCCGGTAGCGAGAGACCAGAAGCAGCGCGTAGTCGGTGGCGGCACCGAACACGAGGATGAACAGGATGCCCTGGCTCTGACCGTTCAGTGCGATGACGTCCGCGTCGGCGAGCAGATACACGAGCAAGCTCGACAATCCGAGTGCGAAGATCGCCGAAAAGATCACCACGAACGGCAGGATCGGGCTCCGGTAGACGATGATCAGGATCAGGATCACGACCGATCCGGCTACCAACAACAGCAGTCCGTCGATACCGGCGAATGCTGCCGACAGATCCGCAACCTGCCCAGCGGGGCCGGTGACCTTGACTGTCAGTCCGTCAGGGCTCGACTCCAGCGCCGCGCGCAGCGCTTTCACGCTGTCCTTGACCTCGAGGGTGCTGTCGACCGGCAGGAACATCTGCAACGCCTGGCCGTCGGCCGACGGGATCGGCGGCGATGACGCGTCACCGAATCCCTCGGTACCGACAAACGAATCGACGGTCTGGGACAGGAAGGTGGAGTCGGTGGGCTCGAGGCCACCTGGTCGTTCCGCCACGACGATGGCCGGCACGAAGCGGGTGTCCGTGAAGCTCTCTTGAAGCTTTGCCACCTCGGTGGCTTCGGCCGACGCCGGCAGGAACGACGTGTTGTCGTTCTGCTGCACGGTGCTGAGCTTTCCGGCGAACGGGCCGCCGAATCCTCCGATTGCCAGCCAGCCGATCACAAGGAGAGCTGGCACAATCCATCGAAGGCGACGAACAGGACGATTTTGTACTGGTGTGCTCACTGGGTCTCCAGGGATCGGCAGCAGAGAGGACTTGCCGACTATTTTGTTCAGCATGCTGAGTAATTGCAAACGGAAGGCAAAAACATGAGCAGCGACGGCCTGGACGACTGGCCAACCGGCCGGCTGTTGTCCACCGCTGCGCGCCTGGTAGAGCACTCGTGGGAGAAGGTTCTGCGGTCTCAGGACATGACGCACGCGGGCCTGATCGTGCTCCACTCGATCGCCGGTGGGGCGGCATCTCAACGCGACATCGCGAAGAACGCCCGCGTCACCGATCAAACGATGAGCCGCACGATCGACCGTCTCGAACGAGCGGGTTACGTCACGCGTGACACCGATCCGCGGGACGAGCGCCGGCGCGTGATCGCGATAACCGACGCCGGAAGACTGACGTACGAGCGACTACTGACGCTCGAGAAGGAAGATGCGGCGTTGACCGTCGGCGTCGGGGACGTCGCCGCGCTGCGCGAACAACTACTGCGATTGGTTCGCTCACCCGGATTGAAGACGGCAACTCGCGAACAGCAGGAAACGTCTCGAGACTAGAAAGCCGGCCAGGGAATCGTTCGATGGCCGTTCGGTTCGGGCATTACCGCGGACTCGGCGAACTGCATCGCCCGGACCGCCAAGGCCACGATTTCCTCTTCGGTGATCAGTTCGGACAACTCGTCCCCGAGATCTCCATCGAGAGTTGTCGCGAATTCGGCGACGTCGGCGATCAAAGCACCGGGTACGGGCTGCCCGGCCCACCCCCACAACACGGTCCGCAGCTTGTTCTCCGAGTGAAGACAGATTCCGTGATCAACGCCGTACACCGAGCCGTCGACGCCTTCGAGGGCGTGACCACCTTTGCGGTCGGCGTTGTTGATGAGGACGTCCAGAACGGCCATTCGCTGCAGCCGTGGATCGTCCGCATGGATCAGAGAGACTGGTTCGCCCTCCGAGTCGAAGGCCTGCAGGACCTCGAACCACCCTGGCGGAACATTGCCGGGACTGCACAGGTCGACCATCTCGAGTCCGCCGGATCCATCCGCGCGGCGATCGACGGTGTCAATCCAGCGCTGCACCATGCCTGTCCCGAAAGGGCCGTCCCGCAACACTGTTCGCGGAATCACTCCCCAGCCCAGCGCCTCGGACACGCGGTACGACGCAACCTCACGCCCGGCCAGAGTGCCGTCCGGGAAATCCCACAGTGGGCGTTCACCCCGCACCGGTTTGTAGACCACACGGGTGGACTGCTCCCCCAGAGTCGACTCGCACACCAGCGTGGCGTTGCTTGCCGTGGTGATCTGGCCGATCAGGGTCAGATCACCCTCGAGCAGAACGTCCGGCACACCAGGTTCGGACACGACGTCAGACCTCGTCGTCGTCTGCGTCGTCGATCGCAAAACCGAAGGACTCGCCGCGCCGGTATCCGTTGGTTCGGATGCACACGTGCCCCTCGGGCGCCAGCGGCTCACCACACAGAGGGCATGGCGCGCGTCCCGCCGCGATGACGCGTTCGGACCGCAGCGAGAATTCGCGCGCTTGTTCCGGGGTCAGGAACACACGGACCGCGTCCGGA
This sequence comes from Rhodococcus sp. APC 3903, assembly GCF_030407755.1. Classification (NCBI taxonomy): domain Bacteria; kingdom Bacillati; phylum Actinomycetota; class Actinomycetes; order Mycobacteriales; family Nocardiaceae; genus Rhodococcus; species Rhodococcus sp. APC 3903. The sequence goes on along the minus strand of NZ_JASDCV010000005.1, from coordinate 10,643 downwards.
CCGTCGTCGGCGTCGTCGAGGACAACCGATTCGTCGAACTCCGTCTCGCTGACGGCAAGCAACTCCACGACGACCGCACCGGCATCGGCGTCCCAACCGAGCCCCATCGTGCCGACCCGGAACTCCGCGTCGAGCGGTGTGACCAGCGGGCTGAGATCGGAGACATCGTCGGCCTGCGGCGGAACCTCGGTTCCGAAACGTCGATGTACCTCTTCGAGGAGAAGGCCCATGCGATCGGCGAGGACCTGAACCTGCTGCTTCTCGAGCAGCACACTCACCACCCGTGAATCGTGCACGGCTTGGAGATAGAAAGACCTGTCACCGGGCTCGCCCACCGTTCCTGCGACAAATCGGTCAGGAGTGCGAAATACGTGAATCGCGCGCGACATTGCACCTCCTCGAGTTCGAGCAGAACATCACTGAATACCCATTATCCGTCACAGCTCACGCACCGACCTCTCCACCGGGGACGGACTCCTGCGCGGGAGCCGAACCGTTGGTCGCGGTCTTCGCTGCACTGATCGCTGCGAGCACGTCTCCGGTGTCGTTGACTCGAAGAACGAACGGCAGTGTGGCCGTGTAGCGAATCACGCTGACCGAGGCCGGCTCGGCGACGATCCGCTGGAACGAATCGAGGTGCATCGCAAACGCGTCGGCGAGAACCGATTTGATGACGTCACCGTGTGTGCAGGCGATCCAGACGACGTCCTTGCCGTGCTCTTCGGCCAGCCGTGCATCGTGCTCTCGGATCGCGGCAACGGCTCGCGCCTGTACCTGGGCCAGCCCTTCACCGCCGGGAAAGACTGCGCCGGAAGCGTGGCGCTGCACCACTTTCCAGAGCGGTTCTTCCAACAGCTCCTTGAGCGGGCGACCCGTCCAGTCGCCGTAATCGACCTCGATCAGGCGATCCTCGACCACCGGCGTCAGACCACGGTCGACGGCAATGGGGCCGACCGTCTGCTCGCACCGCAACAGCGGCGAGCGGACGATCTCCGCGATGTCCAGACCGACCAGCCGATCGACGACGCCTTCGGCCTGTTTCCGGCCGTGGTCGTCGAGTTCCACACCCGGCGTTCGACCGGCCAAGGTATGGGCAGTGTTGGACGTCGACCGCCCGTGCCGCAGTAGGACAACTGTCATTCCACAACCCTAATGGGGCGGTGGCCGCACGGACGGGTGGTCGACGTCGAAACGGGCTCTATGTCGCGGACACGACCCCTGTGGCCAGCAGCGCAAGGACGACTACGCCGAGAGCGATTCTGTATCCGACGAACCAGTACATGGAGTGATCGACAACAAATCGAAGCAGCCAGGCGATCGCTGCGTAACCGACCGCGAAGGCGATGACGGTTGCCACCAGCAATTGCGGACCGCTCGCGTTCAGACCCTCACCGGCCGGCTCGAAGGCATCCGGGAGGCTGAACAAACCGGAGGCGAGAACCGCCGGGATTGCCAGCAGGAACGAGTAACGAGCTGCGGCCTCACGGGTGAGTCCGAGGAAAAGACCGGCACTGATCGTGCCACCCGAACGTGAGACACCCGGGATGAGCGCGAGTGCCTGAGCCGAACCCATGATGATGCCGTCGCGCGCTGTGAGCGATTCGATCGGGCGCGTCTTGCGTCCGTAGTACTCGGCAGCGGCGATGACGAGCGCGAACACGATCAACATCGTGGCAATCAGCCACAGATTGCGTGCGCCGGTACGGATCTGGTCTTTGAACAGAAACCCGAGGATGCCGACCGGAATGGTACCGATGATGACGTACCAGCCCATCCGGTAATCGAGATCGCCCCGGTGCTCGGCATTGAACACACCCCGGAACCAGGCAGTGATGATCCTCACGATGTCGCGCGCGAAGTAGATCAACACAGCCAGTTCGGTGCCGAGCTGCGTCACCGCGGTGAACGACGCACCGGCGTCACTGCCGAAGAATATCTCCGACACGATTCGCAAATGTCCGGAAGACGAGATGGGCAAGAACTCGGTCAATCCCTGCACGAGGCCCAGGATCACGGCCTGGAGCCAGGTCATCGCTTCGCCCATCACTCACCGATCCCGGCTGATTCGAATGGGGTTACTGCACACAGGTTTCGTGTGTCGGGTTCACGTTTCACCGGCGCCACGCTACCGGGGCCCACGACGCCGCGCCGCGCCCGGCACGTCCGTGTCCGAATACCCCGACTCGAGGCGAGCGCCTACTAGTCTGCACGTGGTGAGATCTCTCGGGTGCCGCACTTGCGCACACGAGTCGGGCGCGAGATGCAGGCGGTTATGAAGCACAGATCTGTCGGAACGAGCGGACTTCGGGTCTCGCGACTTGGGCTCGGCACACTGACATGGGGACGCGACACGGACGGCGACGAGGCTGCGGCGCAGCTGCTCGCCTTCGCCGAGGCCGGCGGAACCTTGGTCGACACCTCGCCCGCATACGGCGCCGGTGCGGCGCAACGGATCCTCGCCGAGTTGCTCGACGACGTCGTTCCACGTGACGAACTCATCATCAGCTCGAGCGCCGGCATCGATCCCACTCCGATCGGCACCGACCGCGTCGACTGCTCGCGGCGCGGATTGCTCCGTCAGCTCGACGCGACTCTTCGTGAACTCGGAACCGACTTCCTCGACATGTGGCAGGTCGCAACCTGGGATCCGCTCACGCCCGTCGACGAGGTTGCAGCAACCCTCGACTACGCGGTCTCGAGCGGCAAGGTGCGGTATGTGGGCGTGCGCGGCTACCTCGGCTGGCAGCTCGCGACGGCCGTCGGAGCCGGTGGCGCAACAACACTCGCCGCGACGCAGGCCGAGTACTCGTTGCTCGCGCGCGGCGTCGAGGAAGAATTGTTCGCAGCGGCGGCCCACCACGGCGTCGGAGTGTTCGCCGCAGTACCCCTGGCGGGCGGTGTTCTGACCGGCAAGTACCGCGACGGCATTCCCGTCGATTCCCGCGGCGCCGACGAAGCACATTCGCAAGATGTACAGAGCTATCTGACCGATTCCTCGATCCGGGTGGTCGACGCCGTCGTTACCGCCGCCGACGGTCTGGGTACTTCCCCACTGGCGGTGGCACTGGCCTGGGCGCGCGATCGCGCCGGGGTGGCCAGCGCCGTCGTCGGCACGCGGGATCTCGCCCAGTTGACAGGAGTACTGGCAACCGAAGAATTGGAACTTCCGAAAGCGATTGCCGCGGCTCTCGACGATGTGAGCGCTTGATCTGTCCCGCTGATCGAAATACCGAAGGTATCGTGTTGGCGAGGGCAGGCTAACCTAGTAGGCAACGCTTGACTACAGCCTCAGGAGAATCAATGACCACGCTCGACGTAGACAGCCTTTCCGCAGACGCAGGCCCCGCCTTCTCCGAACGAATCAAGACCGAGACGGACGCAGCACACCGCGAGACGGAGCAGTCCCGATTCGTAGGCGCGCTTCTCGGCGGTGAGCTGACCACGGCTGGCTACGCCGCTCTTCTGGGACAGACGTACCTCGTCTACACGAGCCTCGAAGAGGCCGGCCGCACACACGCCGACAACGAGTTGGTCGCTCCGTTCCTGTCCGAGGATCTGTTGCGGGTGGCTTCGCTCGAAGCCGATCTCGAGTTCCTCGGCGGACCGAACTGGCGCGACGAACTCGTGGCCTTGCCGGCAACTGAGCGTTACATCGCCCGCCTGAAGGAAGTGGCGTTCGACTGGCCCGCCGGCTTCGTCGCACATCACTACCTGCGATACATGGGTGACCTCTCGGGCGGACAGATCATCCGCCGGATGCTCGAGCGCGCCTACGGATTCGAGACCGACGGACTTCGCTTCTACATCTTCGAAGGCATCCCCAAGCCGAAGCCTTTCAAGGACGACTACCGCTCGAATCTGGATGCGCTGCAGATTCCGGCCGAAGAACAGCAGCGTTTCATCGACGAGGTGAATCTGGCGTACCGCCTCAACGGTGACCTGTTCGCCGACCTCGAAGGCGACATCGAGAGCTACCTCGTCAAATGATGAAGCGCTTGGCCGCGGCGGCACTGGTCGCAGCAGCCGGTTTCGGTCTGGTGGCTTGCGGATCGAGCGACAACTCCACGACATCTCAGGGTGCCCGGACCGCAGTACTCGAAGATTCCAGCCCGGTTCCCGTGTCCGACAACCCGACCGCAACGCTGCCCGTGACGGTGAAGAGCTTCGACGGCGTCGACGTGACCATCACCGACAACAGCCGGATCGTTGCGGCCGACCGCTACGGGACGCTCGCAACGACAACTGTGGCGCTCGGCCTCGGTGACAACCTTGTCGGCCGCGACACCGCCGCCAAGTTCCCCGCGGTCGCGGACGTACCGGTTGTCACGGTCGGCGGCCAATCGCTCAATACCGAAGCCATCCTCGATCTGAATCCCACCGTGGTTCTCACTGACACGAGCATCGGGCCCAAGAGCGTCCAGGATCAGTTGCGCGCCGCCGGTGTTCCCGTGGTGTTCTTCGACCCGACCCGAACCCTCGAAGGTGTGCCGGGGCAGATCCAAGCAGTCGCCGACGCGCTCGGCGTTCCGGCCCAGGGCGCAGCGCTGATCGATCGAACCGAATCGGAGATCGCTGCTGCGCGCGATCTGGTTCCCAACGACGGCGATCCACTGAAGATCGCGTTCCTCTACATGCGCGGATCGGCCATCACCATGATCGGTGGTGAAGGTTCGGGTGCCGATTCCTTGATCGAGGCCCTCGGCGCCACAGATGCGGGTACCGCCTCGGGCATCACACAACAGTTCGTACCCATCACCAGCGAAGCGCTCATCGCCGCAGCGCCTGACGCCCTGCTGATGATGACGGACGGATTGGCATCGATCGGCGGAATCGACGGCCTCGAAAAGGTCCCTGGCATCGCTCAGACGCCGGCCGGAAAGAACAAACGAGTAGTCGACATGGAGGACGGTGTCCTGCTCAGCTTCGGGCCGAACACCGGACGCGTCATGGCGGCACTCGCCGAAGCGATCTACGAGCCCGGTGGATCGTGAGCAAAGATTTGTGAGTGCTGATTCGTGAGTACAGAAACAGGTAGTTCCGAAGCAGGTAAGTCTGTGACCGCAGCCGAGGATTCACATGACGTCGGGGGCGCCGACAAGTCGGCGTCTGGCCCCGCGTCGCGGTCGCGGGTGAGTGCGGTTCTGGTCAGCTTGACTCTCGCCCTGGTGATCGTCGCAGTGCTGTCGGCGTGCATCGGTCAAGTTCCGACATCGCCTCTCGAGGTTTTGGGCAGCATCCTGCACCGCATCGGGCTCGATCTCGGTCCGATGCCCGCCCATCCCAGCGGTGAAGTGACTTTGTGGGAGGTTCGTTTCCCCCGCGTCGTGCTCGCCATCTGTGTCGGCGCGGCGCTGGGATGTTCCGGTGCGCTCCTGCAGGGTGTGTTCTCCAATCCACTCGCGGAGCCCGGGGTGATCGGAGTGTCCGCGGGCGCTGCAGTTGGCGCGAGCGCTGTCATCGTCGTCGGCGGCACGTTCGTGGCCGGCTGGGCCGTTGCTGCGGCGGCGTTCGTCGCCGGGCTGTTCACCACCGCGGCGGTCTACCTGCTTGCGCGCCACGAAGGCCGAACCGAAGTCGTGACATTGGTGCTGACCGGCGTCGCGATCAATGCGTTCGCCGGCGGACTCATCGCGTTCTTCACCTTCGTCGCCAGCCCGTCCGCTCGCGATCAGATCGTGTTCTGGCAACTCGGCTCACTCAACGGAGCGTCGTGGAATGCCGTCATGATCGTGGCGCCGATGACCGTTGTCGGCATTGCCGCGACGGTCATGATCGCTCCACGTCTGGACCTTCTCGCACTCGGTGAACACGCAGCTCGTCACCTGGGTGTCAACGTCGAACGGCTGCGCCAGTTCGCGGTTCTGATCGTCGCTCTCCTGGTCTCGGCGAGTGTTGCCTTCACCGGCATCATCCTCTTCGTCGGACTGATCGTTCCGCACCTGATGCGCATTCTTGTCGGCCCCGGCCACCGCGCGCTGATTCCGGCGAGCGCCCTTGCCGGCGCACTGGTTCTGCTTGTCGCAGATCTCGGCTCGCGGTCGCTGATCGACAACGCAGACCTGCCCCTCGGAATGCTGACCGCTCTGGTTGGCGGCCCCTTCTTCTTCTGGCTTCTCCGACGAACACGCGCGCAACAGGGCGGGTGGGCATGAGCAGCCTCGTAAGAAACTGGCGCGAACTGTTCGGCCGCGTCACCCCCGAACCGGAAAGCCCTGGCGTCGGTGATGTCACCCTCGAAGCGCGCGACATCACCGTCGAACGCGGTGGTCGACACATTCTCGAAGGCGTATCCATCGAAGTCCGGGCAGGCGAGCTCGTCGTCCTCGTCGGACCGAACGGCGCCGGTAAGTCGACTCTTCTTGCGGCGTTGGCCGGTGATCAGCCCGTCATCGCTGGGCGGGTGGACGTCGAAGGCACTGACCTCACTCAGTGGTCGCCGATCGACATGGCGCGCCGACGCGCGGTTCTCCCCCAGAAACACACGATCGGATTTTCGTTCAGCGCTCGCCAGGTCGTTCGCATGGGACGTGCGCCATGGGCCGGAACGCGCCGAGAAGACCGCGACGGCGCTGCTATCACCGCGGCGATGAAGACCTGCGATGTCGAGGGGTTCGCCAATCGGCCATTCGCCGTGCTGTCCGGTGGCGAGCAGGCGCGGGTCGCTCTTGCCCGGGTACTGGCACAGGAAACGTCGACCATCCTGCTGGACGAGCCGACTGCAGCACTCGATCTCGGACACCAGGAAGCGGTGATGTCCGTGGCGCGCGCTCGCGCTGCGGACGGCGATGCCGTCGTCGTCGTGTTGCACGATCTCGCGTTGGCAGCGGCGTATGCCGACCGAATTGTCGTACTCGAGAATGGACGCATCGCCGCCGACGGTCCCCCGGAATCGGTGCTACACGAAGAGCTTCTGACCCGCGTCTACGGTTATCCGGTCGAGGTGTTCCCGCATCCGACAACCGGAGCAACGCTGGTTATCCCGCGCCGAGAATTCACCGAACAGAATCGATGATCGATCCCAGCCTGTTCAGGACTGCTCTCACCGTCGGCAGGCTGCGTCCCTCGCCCTGACGAACGCCGTCACCGACGTCCGGATGTGACCAATCAGTCTCGGTCGAGAGAACTGCGTCGCGCACCACACCGGCGATGCTTCGCTCGTCGGTCAGATCGATGTCGGTGACCGATCGCTCCGCCGTGGCGACAACGTCCGAAGGGGTCGGCACACTGTGCTCGCAGTATTCGCCGTATACCTCGACGAACAGCACGCTCTTGCGTACGCGGAACGCGAAAGTTCGACCGTCGGACCTGCCGAAACCGTGTGCATGAGCGCCGACGGTGAGGTCCTCGATCTCGAAGCCCGGCCGCGCCGGTTCGGGCGGCTGTGCGCCGGAATCGGTGGGTTCTGTGGGAATCACAATGATCTCCTCGGTGATTGCAGCGTCAACCGCAACCGCTGTTCGTACGGTATCGCGTCAAGGGTGTGAGCGGAATGGTCGGTAGTTCCTCGACGCGATGAACGGCGCCCGACTGCGATCAGGGATGATCGATGACAGTCGCACTGCGTGAAGAACAGATGACAAGAAAAAGAGGAACTACACATGGCTCGCCTAGGGATCCGCACCACTGCAGCAGCAATGGGGGCGGCGGTTCTGCTGGTCACAGGATGTTCTTCCGGAGATGGCGGAGACGACCTCATCACGATCGATCCCGCTACGGCAGCGGTCTCACCGGCCACCACCAGCACCCCGGACGGCGTGGTTCACCCGTATTCAGGTCTGATCGATTCCATCACATTCGACCCGATCACGCGCAGCGCTGTTCTGGTTGCCAACGACCCACGATCGGTGCTGGTCGTTCCTTCGGACAGTTTGGCCGGCGCCGACCCCGCCTCCGCAGGTCGTCCGATAGCTCTGGATTCAGACGTACGCGACGTTTCGATCGGCTCCGACGGTAGCGCTCTGCTGGCGATGGATCGCCAGGTAGTGAAGCTGAATCTGACATCGGGCGAACAGACGTCCATACCGGTCGACGGCCAGGCGAACTCCGCGGTCGAGCTGACCGACGGCCGCATCGCGATCGGCACGGACAATGGTTCAGTTCACATCGTCGACCCGAAGACCGATCAGTCACAGACGGTTTCGGGGTTTGCATCCGTCGACGAACTTGCGGTTACCGGCGACAACCTGAGCGCCCTCGATCACCGTCAGACCTCGCTGACGGCGATCAATCTCGAAGACGGCAAACTCGGCGTCGCTCTTCGCGCCGGTGAGGGCGCAACTCATCTGGCCACCGATCGCTTCGGACGCATCCTTGTCACCGACACCACCGGCAACGAACTGCTCGTCTTCACTGCCGATCCGCTCCTGATGCACCAGCGCTACCCCGTCGGCGAATCGCCTTACGCCGTCGCCTACGACGAGACCGCGGATCGGGTGTGGGTGACACTGACGGCGACCAACGAAGTGGTCGGCTTCGATCTGTCGTCCGGCATCCCCGTGGAGACCGGACGGTTCAAGACGGTGCGACAGCCGAATTCGTTGGCCGTAGACTCTTCCAACGGCAATCTGATCGTCGGATCGGCAACCGGTGACGGGCTGCAGGTCATCCCGTCACGGGAGAACTGATGGAAAAGCGTACGCGCGGGATCCCCGCGCAGTGGGAGACGTCGGACGACAAGTTCGACTACGTGCCGCTCCGGCTACCGCCGAACGTTTCGCGGGTCACGGCGTCGATGCGCCTGGCGATCTCCGCCGAGTTCGGCGGGTGGGAACTCTCCCGAGTCCGTCTCTACCCCGACGGCAGCCGTCGCGTGCTCCTCAAGCGAAAGAAGACGCCGCTGCACGTGACCGATCCGGACGGCATTCAGCACTGATCGTTCAACAGACGACCAGAACCCGCCGCTATCGAAACCGCTGACAAAATCACACCATCGAAGAGCTGGAGAATCGTGTACCAACTGCTGCTGAGCCTGATGTTCCGGGTCCCACCGGAACGCATCCACCACATTGCCTTCACCGCGATGAAACTGGTGACACGGTTCGCTCCCCTTCGCTGGCTGGTCGCAAAAGTCCTTGTCGTCGACGACCCGGTTCTGCGCAGTCAGGCTTTCGGTCTGACGTTCCCGGCACCTCTCGGCCTGGCCGCAGGATTCGACAAGGACGCCACCGGAGTCGACGCCTGGGGCCCGTTGGGCTTCGGTTTCGCCGAGGTCGGAACAGTGACAGCCCAAGCTCAGCCCGGTAACCCCGCGCCACGTCTCTTCCGACTTCCGGCCGACCGCGCTCTGATCAACCGAATGGGCTTCAACAACCACGGCGCTGGTCACGCGGCGAATTTCCTGCGACAGCGCCGCGTCACGGTGCCGATCGGTGCCAACATCGGCAAGACCAAGATCGTCGAAGCTGTCGACGCCGCTGCCGACTACACGGCCAGCGCCCAGCTTCTGGGTCCGCTGGCCGACTTCATGGTCGTGAATGTCAGCTCGCCGAACACGCCCGGACTCCGTGATCTGCAGGCCGTCGAATCTCTGCGCCCGATCCTGCAGGCCGTACTCGACACCGTCAGCGTGCCGGTACTGGTGAAGATCGCGCCCGATCTCTCGGACGAGGACGTCGACGCTGTCGCCGATCTGGCAGTCGAACTCGGGCTTGCCGGAATCGTCGCGACCAACACCACGATCCGCCGCGACGGTTTGAAGACCCCGGATGCCGAGGTAGCTGCACTCGGCGCTGGCGGGCTGTCCGGTGCACCGGTGGCCGACCGCTCGCTCGAGGTGCTCCGGCGCCTGTACGCCCGAGTCGGCGACAAGCTGACCATCATCTCGGTCGGCGGTATCGAAACAGCCGACCAGGCGTGGGAGCGCATCCTCGCCGGCGCGACGCTGGTGCAGGGGTACACCGGCTTCATCTACGGCGGACCGTTCTGGGCTCGCAGCATCCACAAGGGCATAGCCAAGCGGGTCCGCGCAGCCGGTTTCTCGTCAATTGCCCAGGCTGTGGGAGCTGAGAACCCTCGCTAGGAACTGCTGTGCGCCTTTATTAACCGCCCGCGGTTAATAAAGGCGCACAGCAAAGTGACTATTCGACCTCGAACGTCCCGGTCAGGGTTGCACGCGCAATCGCGTGATGGAACACGTTGAAACCGAGAAACGCCGGCGACGAGTCAGGGGTGACGCCGTCGAGCGTCTCCACGTCGAGGGCATGCACCGCCACGATGTAGCGATGCGGACCGTGCCCGGGAGGCGGGCCTGCACCGATGAAACCGAACCCGCCACCGTCGTGGCGGAGGGTGACGGTTCCGGCAGGCAGGACATCGCTGTCCGCCGCGCCGGCACCGGCCGGGAGTTCGGTGACGGAAGCGGGGATGTTCGCCACGGCCCAGTGCCAGAATCCTGACGCCGTCGGTGCGTCCGGATCGAACACCGTCACGACGAAGCTCTTCGTCTCGGCTGGAAAGCCGGACCACGAGAGCTGCGGTGAGATGTCTTCGCCACCGGGAACTCCGAAGGCTCCACTGGCCTGAGCAAGCTTCAGCGGCTGGCCCGCAGTGATGTCGTCACTGGTCAGCTCGAAACTCGGCAACTTCGGCAATGGTTCGTACGGATCGTGCGCCATGCGAATCCTTTCTGTGACAAGAGAGCTCGA
>NZ_JASDCV010000049.1:0-19974 GCF_030407755.1 Rhodococcus sp. APC 3903 | reverse complement strand
GGCGGGGTGGGTTCGGTGGTTATTCCGGACTGTCCGCCGCCGTCGGTGATGCCTGCTTGTCCTCCTCCGTCGGTGATGCCGGCTTGCCCGGGCGCTGCGATTGCCGGTGGTGCGAGCGTGATTCCTGCGGCCACTGCTGCGGCTGCGACGACGGCGATGGCGCTCTGGCGGGCGAGGGTGCGGCTGCGGTGTCGGCCGTGTTGGTCTGCGCGGCGGGCGGCTCGGTTTCCTGCGGTGGTGTCGGTGCTCATGTGGTGCCTTTCGTTCAGGAGGGTGCGGATGGGTGCCGGGAGGGGGTCTGGTGTGCGGCCCCGGGCTGATACGGGGTCAGCCAGCGGCGTGGGTGATGAGATCGATGACGGTCGAGGCAACGACGGTCAGTGCTTCGGTGGTGCTGCGCCGGAGCTTCGAGGGCGCGATGCGCTCGCCGGAGGCGAAGAGTGGCTCGAACGGCATCCGGGCGACCGAATGGACTCCGGCGTCGAGAAAGGCGTCGACAGCGTCGATTTCGACCATCGGTGCGTCCCCGGGTCCGTCGGTGATGACGACGATGGTGCGAGCCATCATCGCCGGGCCGGCGGTGGCGGTGAGGTCGAGGAGCATGCGGTGCGCGGCTGCGGCGGCGTCGCGGCGGAGCGGGACCGGTACGAGGAGGACGTCCGCGTGGGTAGTTGCCCAGTGCCAGCTGCCAGCGAGGCGGTTGTTGCCGGTGTCGGCGATGAGGATCTCGCGGTGCTGAGACAAAAGCTGTGCCGCGGCGTGGGCGTCCTCGTAGCCGAGACTGGATCCGTGGGCGCCGTTGTTGCCGGCGACGATGTCATCCCCGCCTGGTTGGCGGGTGAGGTACTGCGAGAGCGACGAGGGTCGGATGCTGCCGGGCTCGGCTGCGCCTGCGGCGATCAGTGAGAGCACGTCATTTCGGTCGCGGGGAGGGATGCTGACGCGGTCGGCGAGGCTGCCGCCGACGTCGGCGACGTCGACGCAGACCGTGGTTGCGGCGCCGCGGTGTTCGGCGATGATCGCGTTCAGCCCTACAGCGAGTGGGGTTTTGCCGACGCCTCCTTTCGGGTTGGCGATGGTCACGATCGAGAACCCCGGGATGGGGCCGGTGATGGATGCGATGGCGGCGCGGTGGCGCATTTCGGCGGACTCGGGTTTCGGGGCGATCCGGAGGTTGAGGATGGTGTTGAGTCGGCCGCGTAGTCCGGTGCGGGCGGGTTCGTGCGAGCCGGCCGCGATCTCGGGTGCTGCGAGCACTGATGTCGAGCTCTGTGTGCGCGCCGCGGGGACTGGCCGAGTATGGGCGTCTACTCCCACGGGTGGCGGGGAGTCACCGAGGGGTGTCACCGCCATCGTGACCGGTTCGTCCACATGATGATCCGGCTGCGTCTGTGGTGTGTCAGTTGGTGCGGGGATGGGTCCGGTGGGCAGCGATTGCGCCACCTTCCCGTCCGGTGCGACGGTGAGTTGGCGGGAGCGGCCCGCTTCCTGCACGGTGACCTCGACGGGTGAGCCTGCGTCGGCGGAGTGCTGTCGGCTGAACTGTGCGATCACCGCGTGGATCGACTGCCCGTTCTCGGCGGACAGTTCCACCTTCTCGTCCCCTGCCCCGCTCACGAGTGCGGTTCGCTCGGAGGTGATTTCGATGGCAAGGGTGGACATCACGCGGTGGTTCCGGTGAAGGCTCCGACGCCGGAGAGTTCGGTGTCCATTTCGAGGACGATGGTGTCGGCCTTGTCGAGGGCGGCCAGGGCGTCGTCGCGGGCTTTGCCGTCGGGGAGTACTTCGATGATCTGGCGGCGGGTGGCGACGGCTTTCTTGATTTCGTCGAGTCGCGGAGCGGTCAGTTCCTGGTCTTCGCTGAGTTTCGGCAACCAGCTGGGGATGGCGTTTTTGAGGACGCGGCGTAGTTCAGTGATGACGGGGTCGCCGCCGCCTTTGGGGGCTGCGAAGGGGTTGCGCAGCACGGTGATGTCGTCGGCGGTGGGGGTGATCGATTGGGAGATGCGGCGGCTCATGGGTGGACCTTTCGGGTGAGGGTTGAGCAGGTGTGTCAGCGAAGTCGGGGGCCGCGGTGTCAGGTCGCGGGTGCGGTGGTGTCGGGTTCGGGAAGCAGGACGACTTCGTGTGGTCCGTAGGTGATGTGGTTCTTGACCCGTCCGGCGCCGTGGAAGGTCAGGGTGGTTTCAGTGACGGCGCCGCTGTCTTTGTCTCGGATGACGGTGACCGCGGCGACGGTGGCCGGGTATTCGTTGCCGCGTCCGTCGTCGACGAGGACCGTCATTCCTTCGGTGACCGCGGCGGCGGGTATCGCGTCGGCGAAGTCGTCCCCCGAATCGACGGCAGGCGTCTTGTCGTGGTGGCCGAGGACGGTGGGCTCGGGAGCTCGACCGTAGGCGCGGGCAGCGACGGCGACGGAGCGTTCGGATTCGATGAAGTGGCGCAGTTCGGTCGAGTAGAACGCGATATGCGGTTCCTGCTGGGGCCTCAGCCCGTCGATGATCTTCTTCTCCGAGGTCGAGAGCTGATTCCACTTGTTGGGGTGCGGGTCGACGTTCGGTGTCCACCACATCTGCGCATCGACGGGCACACCATCGTTGCCGAGGGCGACTCCTCGGCCGGGGACCGAGGTGTCGATCTCGCGGCCGATCTGCGAGTCGCCCCACAGCATCATCGCGCCGTCCTGCGAGAGGTTGCCGAGAGAGATACGGGTGCCGAAGTTGTCGCGCGCGTTACCCGAGGCGCCACCGAAGAGGGACGCGTCGGGCCGTTGCACACCGAGCAGGAGCCGGATACCGGCCGAGCGTGCGAGGACGGCGAGATCGGCCCACGCACCGAGTGGGTCGAGTTCTTTGAGGAGATCGCGGGTTTCGTCATCACCGGTCTTGGCGAGGCGCTGCCATTTGCCGGAAAGAATGAAGAACTCGTCGAGGACGGCGATCAGCAGCGGAAGTTGGGACGGCTCGATCTTCTTCACATGGACGTAGTGGTTGCGGGCCATCATTTCGCTGTGCAGGGCACGCACGAGCATCGCGGAGCGGACGGCGTCGTAGACGATGGCGGCGCACCCGGGGTAGCCCTCGAGTCCGTCGAGTTCGATCATTTTCGGGTCGACGCCCAGGAACGGGATTCCTCGTCGAGATGCTTCGGTGAGCAGGGTGCGGATCACCGATGTCTTGCCGCCGCCGGTGGGTCCGACGATCAGGCAGTGAGGTTTGTTCGACTTGGTGGAGATGTCCCAGAACATGTTCACCTCCGATGCTGCCGTCGCGTAGGGCAAGTGGCGCAGGTTCTCGTCGACGAGTTCGAGAGGGTGATCGACGCGGGTGGGCAGTGGGGCGCGCAGGCTCATCAGGAGGTAGCCCTCGGAGGGAAACCAGTCGGTGGCCCAGGTCCGGCCGGATTCGTGCTCGCCGGCGAGGGCGGCGAGGGCTTCGTCGACCTTCTTCTGGAAGCCGCGTGCTCCGCTGGAGAGGGTGGGTGTGAAGGTGATCTTGAAGGCGGTTTCGACGTCGCCGTCGAGCGCGGCGACGCTCACGGCAGGCTCTTTCAGCGGTCCGTCTTTGAGGGAGTTCGCCAGTGCCTTGTGCCGCGGTGATCGAAGGTCGGGTTGAGTCAGCGTGCGGGTGATGCGGATTCGGTCGCGGTGGGCGTCATGGACGACGGTGTAGGTCCATTTGCTGGTGCGTTTGCTCGCGGAAGCTCTTACTGCGGTGGTGAATTCGTCGAGCTCTTTCGGACGGATGATGGCGCCGCGTGCAAGGGTGATGGTGGCGCTGCGCAGGGTGGTGATGCCAGGTGGATATCCGATGGTGATTTTGACCGGTGTGTGGCGGGTGCTTTGCCGGATTTGCGCGTCGAGTCCGGCGCGGTGACGGTGGGTGAGGAACCGTGCCATATCGCAGGCGAGCAGGCCGAGCGCGAGAGCGGCGAGCGGCCATCGATACTCGTGGACTGCTGAGACTGCGCTGTCCAGTTGAGGGGTCGAGACCTGTTCGGCGAGTTCGAGGAGTCGCGGCGCAAAAAACGCGAGTGTTGTTGCGATAACGGCGAAAGGCGCCCACGCCCTGTACGGGCGGGTAGCGGACTCCCCCGCATGGCTTGTTCGCGCGTGGGGTTTGTCGGAGCCGAAGAGGTCGACGAGAAAGTCTTTGAGCGGGTCCTGCTGGCTTCTGCTCATCGTCCACTCCTCTCACTCGAATCCAGTCCCGAGGCGGTCGTCGCCGGGGCGTGTGGGGTGCACTTTCACAGAGCGCGGGAAGCAATCTCAACCCGCCTGTGGATAACTTCTTTCGCGGGTGCGTGGCTGGAGCGTGCGTCACATGCCCGAGCGGTGATACCGGGGCGCGATAGACACCCATCGCCTCTACCCGCGGCTGGTTCTGTTTGTGGCGCTGCGCATTACCGATCGTAGGACCCGCGACGGCATCGTTGATGCACCGTTTGGAGACTTATTCAACGACCTACGCCACGGCCCCGATGACGATATACATCTCGGGTGATTGCGCTTTCCCGCGCCACTGTTCGCGGGCCCCTTTCAGGCGCTCGAACGTCTCACTTCGTGAGGTACAGAACCCAGTGCGCGAACACCTGAGAACGGTGTGGACCACACCGCGGCAGGCGCAGCGCCAGAATGACCCGGCGATACTCCGAACAGAACCCTGACCAGCAGTTGATCGAAATATTTTGGCGCGAAGCAATTTTGACAAGTACACTCCCCCTAGGCCCGAAGGGCCGGGGGAGTGACCCCGAAGGGGAAGAGTGAATCGGGCCCCTGAATTCCACCTCTGCCCGCACCCTCTGCAGACACCCCCGATGCGGGACTGTTCGAGCACAGGGTGCGCAGCCTGCCACGCGTGCGTGCTGAACACGCGATGCATGCAGCGCATGCACACCACGCAGGCAGTGGTGACGAACGGTTCCTCGAACTTCAGATCATGACCACCGCACGCGTGCATTGAGCAAGCTCCAGCAGGGGTCACCCGCACAGCTGGCGGACACGTTCCGAAAAAGGTTCTGCGCCAAGTTCTTCAGGCGGACGAAGCCCACGAAGCACAGCGAGGGAGACATGTGTCGATCTCCAGGGTCTGCGGCGGGTCCGTCGACCATGCCGATTCGCGACCCTCTGCCGCTCCGCTGAAGGAACGCTCCCGGCGGCGTGTGAGGAAGACTTCCGCGGACACCCGCAGCGAAGACCGTTCCGTGGCCGCGCTCCCCCTGCATTCGAGTTAGTTCCCGCGATCGCCGAGAGATCCCCGACGGATGAATCGCGACACCTGACCACACTCCACACGACGACCCGCACCAGCGCTGATCGACCAGCGCGCCAACCGCGGGTGCCGAAAAGTTATCCACAGGTTGCATTGAAATTCCTGGCACCACTCTTCTACGTTTCCGCGCAACCACATTCGTGGGGTCTGGTTCACCACTGTGTTGGAGAGTGCTCATGTTTTCTCTTGCTTCCACCGTGATCGACGTGTCGATCCCGGCGACGCATCCACCGCTCGCCGCAGACGCGGTGACCTTCGCGCAGTCGACGGACGTAAATACCGGTGGTCTGCGCGCGTGGATCAAGGACAACATCGTCTTCACCATCCTCATCGCCCTCGCGTGTGTGGTTCTCGTCGGTGGGCTCAAGGGCAATTTGTCGCGGGTCTTCACCGTCGGTGGACTCGGGTTGTTCGGGCTTGCCTACCTCGGTATCGCGACATCGGAATCGGCGGCCACGGGGATCGGCAATTGGCTTCTCGGGCTCGTCGGTATCTCGACCTGACCGCTGATGCCTGCGCAGAGAACGTTCGAAGGGGATGCTCGGTGATCGACAACGACGACCTGATGTACCGCGTGGACCGGCACTACCTCGGTCCGACCGGTTATCCACTGCCGGTACGGATCCGCTACACGGCCGGCATCGTCGGCGTGATTGCTTTCGTGGTGGTGTTCGTGATCGGTCGCGGAATTCTGCACGTCCCGCTCGGATTCAAATCATTGATGGTGATGGCCGTGATCACGGTGTGGATTACGACCCGGATCGCAAAGTTCGTCACCCCGGACCGCCCACTGCGGTCGGTTCTCAAGGCCGCCCTCAACGACCTCGTTGCGCCGCGCCCACCGAAGCGCGGTGCACCCGTGTTCATCTCGCTCCCTGAGCGGTTGACTACAGGAGAACGTGCCGTCGTACCTGTTCGCCTCGACGGTGAGGCTCACCGATGACCTTTCCCGAGAACGACATTGCGGCTCTGTTCGATCCGAAGCTCGACGACCCGGTTCCGGTCATTCCTCCCGGTGCCCTCCCGCCGTCGTGGGCTGCAGTGCAGTCGCATGCTCCGCAACCGGTGCGGGCGTGGTCCGAAGCCGAACCCGCACACGCTCCGGATGGTTTTGAACACGACCACGGCGAGGACGACACCGACGGCCATACTTCCCCTGCAACCGATCCGGACCACGTCGCAGACAAAGTGCTCGGCCGTCGGCGTCGCCGCACAGGAAAGAAACGGGCAAAGTCGGCCACTGATCGGGACAAGGCAGCAGCGAAGAAACGTGCAGACCGCGAACGGAAAGCGGTGCGCCTGAAACTGACCGGCACATCAGCGAACATCACCCGCACCGCGACCACCTCCACTGCATGGTTCGTCCAACGCCAGGGGCCGTGGAATTTCCGCACCGCCGGAAAGCAGCGCCGCTTCATCCAGGACGAAGCAATCATCCTGACCAACTTGCAGAAGGCCGGCGTCAACAAGGTGCATCGCCGCCTCGTGCGCACCCCGTTCCCCGTCGCACAGTGGGCAGTCGATCACGACAAGTGGGCCACCCCGATTCCCGATGTTCCGGGCGCATTGTCATGGGCGGACTACCTGCGCGGGCAGCAGCATGCGATGTTGTGGTCCAACGCGACGATCAAAGGCCGCTACTGGGGTATCGAACTGCCGCAACGCTCCTCACTCGGCCAGGGGTTGGACTGGACCGCCCGGATGCTGCGCCACCTCGCTCACTGGCCGCTGCTGGGCAGAGTGTGCACCGGGGTGAACAGCTGGGCCGACGACGCCTTCGACCGGGAGCAGAAGGCCCTTGCCGATCACCTCGCCACACTCGAACGAATCATGTCCGGCCGCGGTGTGAAAGCAACACCGGCCACACCGGCGGCGATCGACTACTTGCTGCGCCGATCAGCGACCATCGGTCTACCGCTGGAAGCTGGCGGTGCGATCGCCGGCGCCGGAGATTGGGAAGAAACCGACGTCGCCGCCCTGGAAGATCTCACCGACCTCTCCCTCACCCCAGGCGACGGGTACACCACCGTCTCCGGCGTCGTCGACGGCCGCAAGTACACCGGCGTGGTGATCGTGCTGACGATCGGCCGCATGGCTCCCCTACCGATTCCGGAACGGATGTTGCCGTGGCAGATCATCGGCGATCCGTCCGGTGAACCTCTCGAATGGTCCGATCGCATCGAACTGCACGACAAAGCGAAAACGATCCGCACCATGCGCTCGCTGACCGGCAAGATCGAATCGCAGTTCGACCACTACACCGTCGAACACGATCAGGTCCCGCCGAAAGAGTTGGCGGAGCAGCACGCCCGCGCACAGGACGTGATCTCCGACGTCGAAGAAGACCATTCCGGACTCTCGACTCGAACCACCGGGTGGTACCGCCTTGCGGTGGTCGGCACCGACCCCGACGATGCGCGGCAGAAAGTCTCCGATCTGCAGGAGATGTACTCCCCGCACATCGCGCTCGAACAAGAGCACGGCCAATACCAGTTGCTGCGAGAGTTCATACCTGGTGAGCCGCAAGCCAACATCGCCAACAAACGGCACATGGATGTCGAAGCAGTCGCCGCCGGGATGGCGACCGTCAGTGACCGGATCGGTGACCGCCGCGGTGTCGTCCTGGGCGAGACCGGATCCATCTCGCCGCGCCCGGTGATCTGGGACCTGTTCGCCGCGCACGAGATCAAGCACAAGTCCGGTCTGACACCGATCGTCGCCGTACCCGGTTCGGGTAAGACGTTCCTGGCCGGCATGATCGTCTACCAAGCCGTCAGGGCCGGCGCGTACGGCGTCGTCCTCGACCCCTCCGGTCCGCTCGCAGCGTTGGCCGGACTACCGGAGTTTCGTGACATCGCCCGCGTCTACGCCCTCACCGGTCGCGATTCACGCGCTGGCGCCTTGAACCCGTACCGCGTGATCACCGATCCGCGTCGCGACGATCCCGAGTACGACGCCCGCAACGTCGAGTTCGCCCGGGATGCAGATCCGTTCGCGGCGGCGCAGTCGAAGTTCGATGCGGATATGCGTGCAGCTGCCGCCGAGCGCGTCGAGGTCGCCGTCTCGGTGCTCAAGATGATACTCACCGAACGGCATCTGCATCTCGAGCACACCGAACCCGTGCTGCACATGGCCGCGAACATGGTCGGCGGCGACAGCAACCACAACCTCCGAGAAGTGTTGGCCGCGATCCAGTCCATCGGAGTGAGCGATCCGGACCAAGCCGTCAAAACGTGCGCGAACGGGTTGTACCAGCAGCTCAGTTTGATGTCGGAACTGACCGAAGCGCGTGTGCTGTTCCCGGAGGAGGGCACGATCGGGAGCGGAGCGGATACATTCGACGCCGACATCCGCCTGACGATCCTGACGATGCCGGGCCTACAGCTACCGCCCGAAGGCACACCGTCCTCACAGTGGACACCGCAGCAACGGATGACGGCGCCGTTGATGCACATGGCCGCATGGCTGGCGAACAGGCTCGTCTACGAAAAGCCTCGCCACGTGCGCAAGGTGCTCTTCCTCGACGAAAACAAATACCTCGAATCCACCGGTGCCGGCCGCACCCTCAACCTCCGAATCGCCCGCGACTCACGCAAATTCAAGGTCCGCGCCCTGGTCTGCTCACAACTTCCGGATGATTTCCTCGGATTGGACGGCAGCGATGACAAGACCGCCCTGACCTACGAGGTGTTCGTCGGTGACGTCGGAGGTGATCCGCATGCAATCGAAGGCGCCCTGAAACTGCTCAAACTTCCCACCGGGCAAGGGTTCGAGCAATTCCTCGCCGAACTGGGCAGCGGCGGCGAGGACACCCTCGACGAGGACACCGACACCTCCTACCAGGACGAAGCACGGCGCTGGATGATCCGGATGGCCGACGACGTGGAGTTGGTGCGTTCGAGCTGGATCCACTACGTGCATCTCGCGCATGTGTTCGCAGCGCTGAATTCCTCCTCGGCGAAGAACGCCCTCGGCGGTACCGCATGATCACCCGCAGAGGGCTCAGAGCGCCCTCTACAGACCTGGATGAGGCAAACCCTCGCAGATCGCGCGTTCGGGCGCTAACCGTCAATCTGACGCGGGTTCTCGCCGTTCTAGCGTTGGCGCTGGTGCCCCTCGTCGCCCCGGGAGGGCCGATCGCATCTGCCGGCGGATTCGACTGCAAAGACGTCCCCTCCCCCGAGTTCCCGAACTCGGTCATGGCAGCCGAGTTCGATTCCTCGAGCAAAGACCGCGAACCGAAACAGGGCGGCACCGGCTACGAAACCTACGGGTGGGCCGGATTGCGCTGGTACACCTACGACCTCGGCTGCGGCAACGACCTGGTCCGCGCACCCGACGCAGTCGCGGACACCACCCTGGGCAACACATTCCTCGCAATCGGCAAAGGATTCGCAGCTGCAGCGTTCTGGCTCGACGACCAGACAAAGACCGGAGCAGCTGCAGAAGAGGCAGGGATCGCCCCGGCGATGGTGCAGTTCGACCAGATCGTCGCCTCGATCTCCAACGGAATGCTCGGCGTCTACGGAACGTGGCTGGGTGTGGCATTGATGGTGGTCGCCACGATCATCATCTGGAACGCCCTCAAATCAAACGCCGCGGCCGTGACCCGCACCGTCGCGATCGCCGGCGCTGCAATGGCCATCGGAGCACTGTTCGTCGGCGCACCGCAAAAGGCCATCCAGGTCGCCGACGACACCTTCGGATCGGTCATCACCGACACACAAGGTCAGATGCTGTCCGTGTCCGGAAACACCGGAGACCCCCGCAATGTGCTGATCGACAAGATCTTCCTCGACGACTGGCGTAAGGGATGGTTCGGCGCGAATTTCAATGACCAGGAACTGCAACTTGGACCGAAGCTCCGCGACACCCTTGCATTTTCGTACGCGGAGCAGCAGAACGTGGCCGGCGACAACGAGGCTGCAAGTGAGCTTGCGAGCAAAAAAGGAGAGGATTTCGAAAATAATCTGGTTGAGAAGCTGAAAGATTTGAACCTTTCCTACAATCAGTTCCAGGGCAAAGACTCCGGACGCACCGGCACAGGGTTCATGGCGATGATCAAACTCGCCATGCCCTCCATCCTTTGGATCGGCGCATCCATCCTCAAACTCACTGCGCTACTGGCTATTCGACTCGCAATTCTCTTCGCACCGATCTGGGTTCCGATCGCCGCCGCACACGGCGGCACCCTCTCGCGCGTGTGCCGCATGATCGCCACCGCCTACATGTGGGGCGTGGCCGGCGCGGTCACCATCGCGCTGTATCTGATGGCGCTGGTCAAGCTGTACGATACCGACACCGACAACGGCCTCGTCGACGGCACGTGGCGGCTGTGGTTCATGGTCATCTTGACTGCGGTGTGCTGGTTCATCATGCGCCCGTTCAAACGGATGACTCAGACCTTCACCCAGAACCAAGCAGGTGCACTCAATCGCAAGGCTCGTCACGCGCAGACGTCGATGAAACAGAAGTTCTTCAAGGCCGGCAGCGCCGTCGTGGGCGGTCCCGCAGCGTCGATGGTCGAGGAAGGTGTCGGCGCGCTTCGGAAGGCGACCAAACGCGGTGGTGACCTCGACAAGGATTCAGTGACACCAGTGCGTCCGGAAGGACGTGAGTTGAATCAGCGACGTCGCCACGAGGTCGACAAATCGCGTGTCGATTCACGCAAGACGGTGGATCGCCAACAGCGTCTGACGGATTCACGCAAGAACGATGTGCGCCGCCAAAGCCTCGCCGGTACCGCGAAGAGTCCTACGGGCCTCAAGCGGCCCGTCGCCAATCGGCCGCAAACCGCAGGTACCGCCGCCAATCGAGGCCAGGCACTCGCTCGCCAGTTGGTCGGAACCGAAGCCGGTTCGCCGCGCAGCTCTTCGTCGGTGAGTGAGGCATGGGACGGAGGCCCGCGGTCGAGTATCGCGCCGATGAAGGTGTTCACACCGCCCTCGCGGGATGTCTCCACCGGGTCGACGACACCCAGTTCGGGTGCGACGCGCTCGAACGCGTCGACGCCTCCGCGGTCCACCGCCCGACTGTGGACACCGTCGTTGACCTCCGCAGGTACTTCGCCCGATTCGACCGACAGGTTCAGCTGATGTCCTCCAGCGCAGCCAATCCCGTACTCGCACCGATCCGACGGTGGGTGCTGTACTCGCGCACCAACCTGACGATCACGATCGTCTCTGCGTTCGGTGTGCTGTTCGTGGCGGGAGCAGTGTTCGGCCAATCCCCGACCCCGTCGAACACTGCCTCGAAGATCCCAGCCTCCACCGCATCAACGACAGGAGCAGCGTCCGCGACCCCGGGTGATCTGAGCTACGAGTTGACCGAAGTGACCGAATCCTCCATTGCCGGCAAGTCGATCGCTTCGGTTGCCGAGAGCGCACCGGCGACAGCGATGGCCTACGCGCACGTCTACGTCGATCAGTCACTCTCGAACAGCGAATGGAAGACCAAGCTGGGCGTGCACACCGCCGAAGCGCCCGGCGTGACGGTGGTCAATGCCCGCCCGCTCGTACCGGTCGCGATCACCGGCCCGACGCGCAGTGAGATCGTGGCCGGCACCGGCGGTGAGAGCGCCGTGCAGGTCATCGTCCCGACGCGGGCGGGGAATCTGCGGATCACGCTCAAAGTGTCGGGCACCGACAAGGGTTCGACGTGGCAGATCCAGATGCCGCTGCCCACCCTGGACCGCAGCGAGATCGACAAGCTCGGCGTACCTTCCCTCGCGAGGCCACCGACCTCGGAAGCTGCTACAACCACCACGACGCCGACATCGACGTCCTCGACGAGCACTACCTTGACCACGTCGCCGACATCGACCACCTCTGTCGCTGTTCCCTCGGTAGACCTCGGACCTGCGCCTGTTCCCGTCCCGGGCCCCATCCCGATTCCCGACCTCGACACACCGCTCCCGGGGACGCTGTGAGCCGCCGCCGTGCAGCGGTGGCCCTGATCGTCACCGCGGCCACCGCCGCGATCCTTGGGCTGTCCGGATGCACCCAGCTGCCGGTGATCCCCCACAACCGTTGCGGCGGAACCTCGTCGAACGAGCGAGACGACAAGGGATCCGCTACGGGAAACACCGAACTGAAAGCATCGGGGCCGATCACCCAGCCGACCGAGGACGGAACGACGACGTTCACGTCCCCGTTCGGGCCTCGCTGGGGAACCGAACATAAAGGCGTCGACTTCGCCGGCCCCGTCGGGACACCGATCTACGCGGCGCTTGACGGTGTTGCGGTGAAGGCCGGACCCGCATCCGGGTTCGGGAACTGGATCGTGCTCGACTCGCTCGTCGGCGGAAAACCCGTGAGCACCGTCTACGGCCACATGTTCGACGACGGTGTCCTTGTCACGGAAGGCCAGCAGATCAAGGCCGGCGACCATATCGCGAACATCGGAAACAACGGCCAATCCACTGGCGCACACCTGCATTTCGAATACTGGGACGGGGGACGGCTGCAGGGTGGAACCGCTGTCGATCCGATGACCAAGCTCGGCGGAGCCCCCTTTCCCGCCGGCGAAGCAGGTAGTGATTCTCCTGCCATCGAGCTGGCCGCGTCATCATCGTCGATCGACTGCGCTGGATTCGGCGTGGCAGGTGGCGGCGATCTCAAAGCCGGTTCCGTTCCTCCGGAGATGGAACCGTGGTTCCGCAAGGCCGGATCGCTGTGCCCCCAGGTCAAGCCCTCCCTGTTGGCCGCAGATGCAAAAGCCGAATCCGGCTTGACCCGTGGCCTGACCTCCGGCAGTGGAGCGCAAGGTGTCACGCAGTTCATGCCGCGAACATTTGCTTCTTACGGCCAGGACGACGACAGAAACGGCAAGATCTCGATCTGGGACGATGGGGACGCGATCATGGCGCAGGGCCGATACTTCTGCTCCATCGCGGCGCAGGTCGACGGATGGATTGCCGACGGATCGGTCAAGGGCGATCCGAAATCGCTCTACATCGCTTCCTACAACGCGGGCGAAGGCGCGGTGAAGAATGCCGGCGGAATGCCCAGCGGCGGTGACTACACCACCCAGACACAGCCCTACGTCGCGAAAGTCCTTGCATACGAGGCAGAGTTCGCGTCCCCCGGAGGTAGCGGGGAACTGATCGTCTCGCCCGGTTCGGCGTCCGGATCGCAGGTCGTCGACGCTGCCCGCCAATTCCTCGGCACCCCGTACGTCTGGGGCGGCGGCAACATCAATGGCACCACCGGCGGTGGATTCGACTGCTCCGGACTGACCAGTTACGCCATCTACCAGGGAAGTGGAAACAAGATCACCCTGCCCAGGACATCCGAACAGCAGTGGAACGTCGGAGTCGAGATCCCTATCGACCAAGCACAAGCCGGGGATCTGGTGTTCGGTTCGTGGGCCGGAACAGGTCCGGGGCACGTCGGCGTCGCGATCGGCGGAGGCCAGATGATCCATGCTCCCACTACGGGGGACGTCGTCAAACAAGCTCCACTG
Source organism: Rhodococcus sp. APC 3903 (assembly GCF_030407755.1). NCBI lineage: Bacteria > Bacillati > Actinomycetota > Actinomycetes > Mycobacteriales > Nocardiaceae > Rhodococcus > Rhodococcus sp. APC 3903. Next base: position 6,241 of record NZ_JASDCV010000049.1, on the reverse strand, counting down.
CAGAGCGATATGAAAGCCAGGAGGGTTCTGTGAGCAACGCACGCAAGCTGGTTCTGCTTGCCGTCGCTGTCGTCCTCGTCGGTGGACTGGTGTACTTCCTCTTCGGTTGGGGCAACGAGACGGAAACCGAGACAGCTGAACAGATCGCCCCAGCACCGGCGCCGCTGACCATTTCGACTTCGCCGACTCCGACAACAATCGACGTCACCGAAGATCCGGATACGGAGCGAGCCGAAAACATCGCTCGCCAGGCACTTTCCGTGGCGTTCACCTGGTACCCGGCAACGGACCGTAGCCCCACCAATGGATACGCACGCGCCCGGGAATGGTTCACCGACACCCTGGCACAGACGCTGCTCGTCGACACGCACACCGAACGAGGACCAGGAGCACAGTGGAACCAATGGGCCTCCGGCAACGCCAAAGTGGTCGCCGATGTGACTGTGGGTTGCTCCGGCTGCCCACCAGATACCGATGCACTCGTCCGCCGAGTCGCCACCATCCGCCAGACCGTAATTACCGAAGATGGGACCAATCTTGTTGTACCGGAAACGACCGTGTGGGTCACGCTCTCCAAGGAGGTTGATCAGTGGCGCATCGACACCATTCAGTACTGAATAACCCATCCACCGACACAAAGAAGTGGAGGATCGTCCTTCGAAATCCAGTCGATAGACGACTTAAGGAATATAGTCGAATATTACTTGCACACAATACTTTTCACGTCCTGCGCAACGCCCATCGCGTTAGACCTGCATCGACGAGGAGACTCATGAAAAGACGTATTACTGTAGTCGCGGCGCTCCTTACGTTACTGCCACTCCTGCCTGCATGCTCGACACCAGCGACACAGAGGGTCGCCACCCCCAACCAACCCGCCAGCACAGACGGCGACCGAATGGGGGTCGTCACGCCAGCCGAATCCTCCCTCTGGCCAGGAAACTTAGCGATCGGCGTCGGAGACATCCAAAGCAATCAATTCATCACGACACCGGCTCCCGACCAGGTCCAAGCTAGGTGCATCGGAGCAGGAGACAATCTCACAATCGGCATCACCGCACCTAACGGCTGGAACGCCCTACTTACGCATGGATCCCAAACCATCGCCATCGAGAACAGGGAACTCGACTACCCCTTGCAGGAATTCACCACTCCTCAAAGCGCACTCGACAGCGAGAGCGAATCGAACAACAAGTTCGGAACGACCGACCTCTTCCCTCCTGGCGTGACGTGGGATCTCCCGCAGCTCGGCGACGTCGAGATTCAGTTAAGCCAGAAGACACCACCCCACTGGCAAATCCGAGCAAGGGAGAGAGTCACCATCGACATGCACGTACGATGCGAAGGGACGTAGCCGCACGCTTAGGCCAGGAACGATACCGCCGAAGGCCCTATAACTGGCAATAGCCGATTCACACTGATACGCCAGCATCTGTGTCCAGTTTCGTTGCCGGATAGTGTGTGTAGGTGAGCTATTTTGATGGTCGGGTTGTCGCAGTGACAGGTGCAGGTGCGGGGGTGGGCCGCCAGCTGGCCATTCAGTTGGCAGGACAAGGCGCGACACTTTCGCTGATCGACCGCGACCAACATGCACTCAATCAAACGATCAGCCTGATAGGCACGCAATCAGGTGTAAGCCGTATGTCGGTTGTGGACGTTTCCGACCGTGACGCCATGCATGCCTGCGCCGCTGAGACATTCGATGCTTTTGGGAGCATCGACGCAGTATTCAACAACGCTGGCGTCCTCTACACCGGGGACGTGCTCGATGCTGAGTTCGATGACTTCGCACGTGTAATGCGGACGAACTTCTGGGGTGTAGTCAACGGATCAAAAGCGTTCTTGCCCTTCATATTTCGATCGAATGAGGGAAACGTCGTCAATGTTTCCTCTGCATTCGGTTTGATGTCGGCGCCCGGATACTCGGCATACAACGCAGCCAAATTTGCCGTCCGAGGTTTCACCGAATCGCTACGGCAGGAGATGCTGATTCTGCATCCTCAAGTCAAGGTGTCTTGCGTCTTCCCTGGTGGAATCAAGACCTCGATTGCACGGACTGCCCGTATGGCTGCGCCGATAGACAGACAAGCAGTCATTGAGTCCTTCGAACACAGCATCGCGAGAACCGAACCGGAGAAGGCCGCGCAGGTTATCTTACGTGGCGCAAAACAAGGACGTCCCCGGATACTTGTCGGCGCAGACGCTCGAATCATCGACGTACTGACCAGAATCTCCGGATCTGGATACCAACGCCTGATACCGGCCACGAATAGGGCAAATCGCTCCTAGCCTGCCCCAACGAAGTCCGTATGAGGACATTGCGCCCACCAGCCTGGGACCTTTTTCCGTTATCGACGGTTACATGTACAGAAGAATTTGCGTAGTGTTCGTCTGTTCACAATCCGCGGGGAGAGGAACGTCCACTGTGACAACAAAATGGTTGATGATCGAAACATTCGGCGACGCTGCACCATCCATTGTTGGGTTGGGTAGCGCACCACGGCGATTCATGCCAATCGAGAGAGTATTGAAAAGTAGAGACTCACTCGAACTTGTGAAGCGGATCATCGAGGAAGTCAGTGCTTCACCTGGACAAATTGATCGGAGATCAGCAGACGGGCAACGTCGCCTCATCGTTGAGCCCCTGATCACGTTCAGCGGTCGCTTGCATGGAATACATCTGTGGTTCGGAAGATCGAACGAAACAGTACCCGAACATGATCCGGCTGGCGCATGGCTATTCAATCTTACGGCAGGCAAAGCAAGCGGGAGCGTCGCCCTACTGGATTTGTACGGCGTCCCTGAGGACGAACGCCACACAGAGAAGGCGATGGCGGGCGCGTTCACACGATTGCGGACAAATCATGACGAGAGCGACGCACTGTCAAAGATCGTCCAGTCGCAACCCGGAACGGTTCACCAAGCCGTCTGGACGGTGGAGAGGGATGATGGAGAACTGCGAGCAGCTCACTTCTCCTGCCGAATGCTCAAAGAGAACGATCCGGAAACAGGTCAACCCCAAGTGATCTTGCGCGGGATTACTCAAGATATCGGACCAGCAGTAGAAGTAACCTCCGCACCTCCTCCTGTGGTTCTCGAATACAGAGTGCTAGAGGCGGCAACCAATGACGGAGAGTATCGAGCCATCGTCAATCTCAAGACCCTGCAGTTGATTCGATGGGTCGGCGACGCCATGCCGGGACTTGCATGGGAATCAGTTGACGATCAGGTCGAACCCAGCATTCATCCGGACGACTTCCACATTGCACTTGCGATGTCAGAAGGTCTCGCACGGGGCAAGACCCGCGGAGTCATTCGTTTCCGCCAATTGAGCGGAGCCTGGAAAACCTATGCGGTGGAGGCAACTCTGATGATGCTGGACCAGCATACGACGGCAGGCCTGGTCATGATTCGCGAGGCAAGTTCTCCGGAATAGGAGAGGCCCATGCATCTGACATAGCGCCTTCATCCTCACTGGCCTAAAGATCATTTACGATTTCACCTCTGCCGCAATTGATTCGAAGACTTGGACCAGTCCCGGCCATCAGCGCGTGATGCCGATGAACATCGACTTCGGCGGCGTCGCGCGCAATGATCACCGAATGTTCAAGCGTTTTGGGACCTAGTACCCAAGATGCTTGCGGCCTATTGCGGTAGAACACTAGGCATTAGTAACGTGCAACTGCGCGCCCTTCAGGGGCTCCGGCAGTGAGTGGTTACAGGTGACTCCGCCAGGTAGCGCGGACGGTACTAGTTACCGCTCGATCCCGCACCTGAGACTCAACCGGAGGCCCGTTTGTGCCGCACACACGTCGACTACCTCAGTTGCCATGTCGATGCCCTTGCGTACCTATGCAGGTACCCCAGCAGGTCGAGTCCTGGCACGCTCGTAGCTTGCATGCAATTCAATTGCACTGATTCCCAGGGCATCCGCCAACTTTTGAGCACTCGCAGGCGTCAAGAGCACTTCGCCTCGCTCTATTCGCGCGATCATCGAGGTGCTGATCCCCGTGAGCTTTCCAAGCTGAGGTTGCGTAAGCCCGAGGAGGATGCGCCAATCTCCGGGGAACCGTTCATCCTCCGGAACTATTACCAGTTCACTCATAGGGACATCAAGCGTGCGGGCAACCAAGGCCAACGTATCAACCTGAGGACTCCGGTTGCCGGACTCCCATTGCTGCACTGTCGCGCCGCCCACCCCAGCGCGACGCGCAAGATCTGCTCGACTGAGGCCTTTGCTCTCACGCGCACGACTAAGTCGCGCGGGTTCGAACCCGCGCATAACACGGCGACTCATGTGGGCATTCCGTTCGTCATTGCTAGACACCATGCCGCACCTCCTCTAGGGTCTAAACGTGCATGACTTTAATCGATGCAATTGTTGTAATAGGCACACGGCAGCAAGTCCGCATCTCACAGGCAAAGGGGTGATCTGACATATCGAGAGAAGTTCCCCCGGTCGCTACCAACGACCAGGGGAACGATGTCCAAACGGGTTGGCGCCCGTCCAGAGTTTTCTTCAGTTGCAGAAAGGATTCTGCGATGTCTATCTTAGTGGACCCATCAGGTCCGGATGACGTGTTCCGCAATCGGTATGCAGCTCTCTCCACGCTTGCCCTTCGTCGGCTTGTTGCGCGGCATTCGTCGATCGGCGGGCGTTGCGATGGTTGCGGTTTCAGTGTTTCGGAGCTTGTTCCGTTGTGCCCGGAGGCTGCGGCCGCGTTGCGTGAGTTGACGCACCGTGAGGGCCGGGGAACATCTGCGGTCGAGTTGCCGCAGTTCAGTACTGACGATCTTCTTCGGGTTGCTGCTTCGCATCATCCTGATCGGGTTGGTCGGTGCGCGCGGTGCGGGTTCGTTTTCTCGTCGGAGTGCGATGTGTGCCCGACTGTGCGAGCTGTTCGTGTGGAGTTGGAGGTTCGGGGCGTGGTGCCGATTGTTGGTGCCGAGCCGGGCAAGGGTTTGTGCGCGGGGAAGTCACGGTCGTGGGAGATGGATGGCCGCACGGTGGTGGAGTGGCGCCGCGCGATCTCCTCGTGTGAGGCGTGCCCGTTGTTGGCGCAGTGCCGTATAGATGCGGCCGCGTCGGCGGAGCGTGGGGATGGCCCGCAGCGAATGATCATGGCGGGCAATGCGTATGACAGTCACGGCAATATCGTCGACGGTGAACGCTTGGGCCTGTATGAGTCGTTGACGACAGCAACGCGCCGTCGCCGGGATTCGGTGGTGGCCGCGTGAGGGCCGCGGTGCCGCCGCCGACGGTGTTGGCGTGCGCGGTCGATCCTCAATCGTGGGATTTGGATGAGGGTTCGTATCGCGCGGGGGTGGATGCGCAGGCTGAGTGTTTCCGGTGCCCGCGTTTGGCGGATTGCCGGAAGGAGTTGTCGTCGATGGTGGCGGCGGGTACTCCGCCTCGGTCGATGATTTGGGCGGGTGTGCCGTTCAGTCATCGTGGCCGGCCGATTACCTCGGATGCGGTGTTGCGTTCGTACTATCGGCGGGTCGACGGGCATCGCGGTACTTCTCGTGGGAGCGCTGCGTGACCCCGATAGTGGGGGCGTTCGCTCCGGTCTTCACACGGCCACTCAACACAGTGGCATCGGAGGAGTCTGCGGCGCTGATCTTGAGGACATTCGAATCAGCGTGGTCGGTGTACGGAATCCTCGCCGACACGCACGGCCATGTGCCGGCACGGGACCGCTACGACCGGTTGTGGATCCTCGTCGAAGTCGCCGGCCGCCTGCGTAGTCGACGCACCTTCATTCACGATCACCCGGACATCGGTGACTCACCGGATGTGTACGGGTTGATCGACGTGGACTCCCGCGCAGTTCTTCATGCCCGCGATCTGATCGAAGCTCACGGCCCGTTAAGGGTCGACCCCTCCCCTGCCGCGGTCCTCGCACCTATCCGTACCGGTGCGAGAGATTCCGCACACCTTCACCCCTGCACGTCACAAGCCTCGCTCGACGTCACCCGATTGGACTGCCCCACATGACAACACACCGCTTGCTCGACGAACTGAACAACCCCCACCACTCCCTCACTGACATCATCTACGGGATCAGTACCGGGGCCCTCCACTCCCCTGCCTCGACCGGCCTTCCCGCCGAACGATGGCAATGGCTCGCGCACCTCCTCACCCACCCGCTCTGGGGAATGACCGCGATCGTCGACGGACTCGACCACGTCTGCTCCCCCGTCGCCCGACTGTGCCAACTCACCGCCCACCCCATCCACC
>NZ_JASDCV010000048.1:8234-20025 GCF_030407755.1 Rhodococcus sp. APC 3903 | reverse complement strand
CAGGAGCGCGAACGCCTGGAAGTGACGTTCCCCGACCACACGACCGTGATCGTCACAGACGCAGGCACCTACGTCGAATCCGACGCCCCAGACGAGTTCGTCGCCGCAATCCGCAACTGGCACACACCCCGACCGTGACGCTGGCCACGACACCAGCGTGGCCATGACCGGTGCATGAGCGCGAAGGACCTTCATGCAAGCCGGCCGGCGAGTCGGTAAGAGCCATCATGCGGATCTATGGGCAGAAATTCGCCCAGGATCGAACGTGATTTCTACGTGCCCGCTACTCGAGAACAGCGCCTCAGCCCGACCGCTACGGCTAACGAGCGGTAGGACGCTTCAATTGCACTGAGAGCACAAACGCCCCCAGGAAAGTGAGTGCGAGCGAAAAACACGCAACACCCGTCGGGCCCCAGCCTTCAGGCAGGACACGGACATTCACACCGGCATGGCAGCCGTCCCGATGGGTCGCTGGCTGCCTTGTATGGGACCGGGAGCCTACGCAGTCAAATCCGGATCACGCCGGCTGATCAGAGCTTGTCGCGAGCGCCGCTGCGGCTAGTTGGGCATCCTCATCCGGCGTACCACCGGACACACCCAACGCCCCGATCAGAACCCCGTCCGCATCGAGGATCGGCAATCCGCCTCCCATCAACAACAAACCGCTGATGTGATCGAAATGCGCCACCGGCTCCCCCACCACCAACGGTGCACTGAGATCACCACTGGGCATCTGGAACATCACCGACGTACGCGCCTTCGCGATCGCCAAATCGTTCGAGGCAAGCCACGCCCCATCCGAACGTCCGAACGCCACCAAATTCGCGCCCGGATCGAACACCGCGAACACCGCCCGGATACCGGCATCCCGCGCCGCTGCCCGACCACGTTGGATCAAGTCATTTGCATGATCGAGGGTAATCGTCTGTTGCAATGTCGAAATGCTCACGTTCTCAGGCATTTTGGGTCCACTCCGTCTCCTGCCACTGCTTCGCGGCTTCGATGGTGTCGAGGGGACGCATCGTGCGGTACAGATGCTCCTCGGCGGGGATGATCTCGACCATCGCGTCGATCATTTCCTGCGGATCAGCCTGACCGACCAGGGAATCACCGAAGTCCGGCATCTTCACCACAGCCTTGTCCGCGTCGTACCACTGCACGTAACTTTCCGCTCCGGTGTCGTTGAAGCCCGTTCCGAACACACCCGGATTCACCGTTGCGACCTTGACACCCAACGGTTCCAACTCCGCCTTCATCGAACCTGCGATCGCTTCGATGGCATGCTTCGTCGCGCAGTAGACGCCCAGGAACGGAACCACCAGGATGCCGCCCATCGACGACGTCCACACGACCTTGCCCGCACCACGAGCGACCATCTTCGGAACGATCGCCTGCACCAACTGCAGATGCCCGAAGACGTTGATATCGAACGACTCCCGCGCACGCTGCAACGGAATGTCCACAATCGCCCCGCCCTCCATCACACCGGCGTTGAGCACCAGAACATCCGGATCGAAGGACCCTGCATGCTCGATGTCGATGCTGTCGAGCAAGTTCAGTTTGATGACCTCGAGCTCGACACCCGCGTCCGCCGCATCCGCCCGCAAACTCCGCACCTGCGGCCACGTCTCCGCCGCAGCAATGACCCGATGACCCTGCCGCGCCAGCTCGAGCGCAGTCCCCCGCCCGAAACCAGAACTTGCACCCGTAATCAGAATTGTCTGAGACATACCTTCGATCTCCGTTCGTCTGGCGACAGGACTTGGCTGAATGCCGATTTCAGCGTGCCAGTCGAACCCCCAACTGTCAATAACTGGTTAGTTACCTCCATTGAGCAGCAGGTTTGACCCGATCGAGCGTAAATACGGAAACGGCTCCGGCATATCCCCTCACTTCGGGCAGCCGCGAAATCCCCGGGCGCAAGCACACGTTCCGGCCCCGGCCCGGCTCGACCCGCGGTGGCCCGCGGGACTGTTGTCAGCTACCGGGGGTGCGCGCGATCACGGCGTCAACGGCCGCCATCAGCGCGATGCGATGCTGAGCTATCCGCTCCTCGGAGAACGGGTCACCGCTCACTGTCGCCTTCAACGCCGGCGAGGCATAAAACCACGACGTCGCGAGCCCACAGACGAAAGCAAGGACGTCCGTGGATGTCATCGCCGAAGCAGGTGAACCCGGCTCGAGGGCCGCGCCGATGGCATCGACCTTGCGTTCGTACGCCGTGAACTCGTTCGGCCTCACTTCGGGACGTTCGAGCTGCGCCCATGCCGTCAACCGCAAATGCTCCGGATGGGCGAGCAAGTGATCGAACAAAGCTCCCGCATATCCCGCGAGGTCACCCGGCGTGAACAACACCGCAGCATTGAGATCATCGATGAACCTCTCCACGACAGTGTCGAACAACTGCTCCTTGTTCGTGAAGTACACATAGATCAAACGCTTGTTCGCGCGCGCAGCCAACCCGATCCGATCCACACGCGCACCGGCCAACCCGTGCTCGGCGAACTCCGCCAACGCGGCATCGAGCAACCGCTTCTTCGTAGCGGTGGAATCCGGCGGCATACGGGAAGAATACACTTTAACTATCTGGTTAAAGAACCGCGCCCGACCACCCACCGGACAGCCCTCTCAGCCGTCCCACCAGCAAAGACAAACCACAGCCCGCCCGAAGGAATCCTCCCCGGAGGCGGTGTTCGGCGACGCGTCAGCAGACATCCGTCGAAGACCCCAGCCACGCCCGGCAGTCAACGGTGACGTGCCCCGGACCCGAGGGGCGAGCGCCCCCAGAATCATCGGCAGCACGACCGCGCTACACCGGGGACTCGAACTCAGCCAACACTTTCTGGAATCGATGCGCGCACCGTATCGCGTCGCAGCAGCGCGTCCGCCCCACCCGAACGTCCCTACGTGTCACTGCTGAAATCGCCCAGCGGATACGAAACAGTCCCTCATGGCTCGGTGCCTGACAGGCACACGAGGCCATCACCGCTGGGCTTCATCGTCCGCAGACTCATTTCCTAATGACCGGACGCACCGATGGTGGTGTGTACCGCGAATAGCGCCCCCGCGCAGGGCTTCTCAACTGGATCGGCTCGCCGAACAACTCCACCCGCCTCAGGTCGCGAAGAAACCCGCTCACACACTCCCACAACTCATCAGCACACACCGGCGCCGATGGGCCCACCAACCCGATCAACAAACCGAACACCACATCGTCGTCGCCGTCCACGACCGCCTCGTACGAACCGATCAACACCGCATCCTCGGGAAACCGTCCACGAAGCTGCCTCAACTCCCGCAGAAACTTCTGCCGACACCCGTCAACGCCCATGCGCTTCCGTCCCTCCCCCGCTCGACCGGCCGGACACACCCCACCACCAGACGATAACGACCGCAGCGCTGCCCGCTCGCCTGTACCTCTCCCTGACTGGAACCACGCGTCGCTGCCACCCGCCGTATCCGATATAACTTCATCGAACAAGCACGCTGAAAACAGGCAAGATCGGAAGGGCGTACGAGTGTCGCGGCGGACGAAGGAACACTAGGCCCGATAGCGAAAGCCGTTGCCCCACAACGAGTCGGAGGATTCCTCGACCATCACCACGGCGACCGCCCGGAAGGGTCCGACACCATCACCCCGGCCACCGAACTGCTCCTCTCCCACAAACACCCCGACAACAGAGCCCACGTCGCCCACACCCTGCACACAATCCGCACCACCGGCGGGGCGCTCAGCAGCCGCCACCGCATCATCGACACCCACGGACACACCCGCTCCGTGGTCGTCGGCGGCGATCACGTCCTCGACGAGCACGGCGAGGTCATCGGCACCGCCCCGCCTGAGCCGCCACGAGTGCAGCGTTCGACGATCTCGCAGACCGTTGAGGCAAGCAGAATCCGGCGATCATCCGATTCTGGAACAACGCCTGGCAGGAATTCATCCCGTTCCTCGAATACGACACAGAGATACGGCGAGCGCTGCGCTCTACCAATGCAATTGAGTCCTCGAATGCCCGACACCGGCGGACTGTCAAGGCTCGTGAGCATTTTCCCACCGAGGCTGCCGCGCTCAAGTGCCCCTATCTGGTGACGCGTTCACTGGACCCGACAGGCAAGGGCCAGGCACGATGGATAACGAGGTGGAAGCCTGCTCTGAACGCGTGTGCGATCACGTTCGCCGATCGTTGGCCTGGGTCGGAAACTTACTGATGGAAATCCGCCGAAACACCGTTAGCGAGATAGACCCGGATTCACTGCACAAGCAGTGCAATCGGGAGTACCAGGAAGAAGAGCGATATCGCGACAAGGAAGACGCGTTCGGCGATGCCGAAGAACCGTGCTCGCAGCTTGGGAAGAAGCGCGATGACCAGCGCGATGAGCGAGACCATCGCGATGATGTTGAGGGCACGCAGGGCGCCGGACAGAGCGTTGCCGGAGTCCGCGACGAGCTGGGCGAAGCGCCCGGTGAGGGTGTAACTCAGAGCGAACCATGCAATGGCGGCCACCATGTGGGCCCGCCCGATCAGCGTGGCCTTGTCGCCTTCCAGATCAGTCGGCAACGCCGGCAGGACGAGGAAGATCACGGACAGTACGAGCAGGTAGATGCTGGTCGATGTGTGGGAGGTCCAGTTCGGGTAACCCCACAACACCGCCGCGGCGAGAGTTGCGAACAGGGCCGCAGTCACGGCGTTCATCGCGGAGGCGAGTCTTCGGGTAGGTCCGACAGCGTAGTCGCTCACGGCGTGTTTGACGGGCGAGTAGTGGGCTCGGCCGACGATGTGCAGCGTCAGGAATAGCGCGAGACGAGTGGCGGCCAAGATCAGGGCGACGATCATAAGAGTGGTGATCACGGATGCTCCTGGGTTGAGGGAGTAGTGCAGGTCTTTTGCAAGTGGGCCGGCGCTATCCGGCTTGTCCCTTGATCTGTGCGTGGAGGGCTCGAATGGTGCGCGCCAGCTGGTTCGGGTCTATCCCGACGGCCGCGGCGCTCTGGTCGAGGGATCCTCCCAGTGACGCGGTGGCCGTTTCCTTCAGCGTCCGCCCGGCCGGTGTTATCTCAAGGCGACGCACGTGGCCGGCTCCAGTGGGGGCGACGTCGACGATCAGCCCCTCGGTGATCAGGCGCTTGATGATGACGCTCGTCGACGGTTCGCTGATCCGGAGTGCGGTGGCGAGCTGGCGCCCGGTGAGTCCTGGATGCTCACTGACGATGACGAGAGCGACGTAGCGGTTGTAGGTCAAACTGTGCTCCCCGAGCATCCTGTCCGCCTGGCGGTCGAGAGTGAGCACCAAGTCGTGGAGTTCGTAAGCCAGATCCATACCGAGTAACTTAGGCTTCTAAGTTACTTGGTGCAACTCTGGATTCGGCCTGACTGGTTCGGGCCACCGCCAGGGCAACCCCGGGAAACTTCAGCTCCCAGCGGTCGACGTCGAGGTGGAGTTACACGTTCGTTGCGTTCGTCGCTGATGCCTTGGTGGTTCGCGAAGTTACGTCCAATTACATTGCTGTCGGCGTATCTCGTCATGCTCGTAGTCCGCGCGCTTGCAGCACGCCGAGCCACACGGACCCGGCGGTGAACACCACACCGACCAGTACGGAGGTGGGCGCAGCGATACGGTTGTACGCCTCCTGTTGAGCGAGGTAGCGGTACTTGCCTTCGGGCGGGTTCGACACCCCATCGACGATCAGCTCCTCGACAAGCTTCGAACCCACTCGGCACACGTCCGATGCCGACATGGTCTTGAGGTCGCACGTCGCAGGCTCGTGGATTGTCACGAGGCCCATCCAGATGGCGAATGCCCCGAGGATCAGACACAGGGGTGTCGCGATGAGCAGCTTTACCGACATGCCTGGCGACTCACCCGACGAATGCCTGCCCATGCCTGAATCCTAGATCGGGGCCGTCCAGTCGAGGGCACCTGCGGGCAGCGGCAGCGAGGTTCGCGATCACCGCAAGGACAACATCTAGATACGGGACACGGACACCGTCGGCGAGAAGGATCCGTATCCGCCGAAGGGCTGACCTGGTCGCACGGGCACGTTCGGCCACGCCTGCATGTGACCGTGTCGGTGCGCCCGCGCGTCGGTCGCTGCGACCACATCCGGCCACAGGCCCAGAACGACGAACAGGGTGCAGGTCAGTCGCGAGTACGTCTCGGTCTCGCCGCAGCTGAACTCCTCGGGTCCCACTCTTTCCGAGGATAGAGCCGAACCACCACCTGTAGCGAGAACAAAATCCGCACTAGCAAACGTGTCGAAGCGCAACCTCGGGTGACGTTCGTCCTCGAAGAATGTCGACTCGGCAGGCCCTGCCCGTGCCTGCCGAATTCTGGCTTCGCGCAGACCTAGCACGAAGAGCATTCCACGGCCCAGCCGGATCACTCACCAGCCTTCGCTAGATGAAGTACCGACCCAAGGCAAGGGAAGAACACGAACAAAGAGGGAGCTCGATGCCGTCGACTGGGCAGTCGATCCGGGATCACTACAGTTACCGCCATGTCTGTGAATATCGATGTCAGTTTCGGCGTGTACAGCCTCGCAACGGAGGATGCAGCAGTGGCCTACACCCTGTTCGAGCGGGTGATCGAGGAAAATCAGCTCGAACGCTACGTGACCATCTCCGAACGAGAGAACGCCGACGGGACCCGTGACGTGTACGTCGTGTCACAGCATCCCGTAGTTTTCAACGGTTTCTACAAGTGGCGCCCCACGTTCGAGGGGTCGTTGCAGAGTCGCATCGCGGAGGCGATTCCACTTGCAAAAGTGGAGTTTGACTGGCATTACCCCGACGATAAGTGAAGTCGAGGACCACGGCTCGGAACTGGACCGGAAAGCTGATCGGACGGATTGCTTGCCCGCGCAGGAGAAGATGGATGCGTTGATGGCCCGCGCAGATTGCAGGTACGCACGCAACCGATCATCTCGCCAAGCCGCGGATCGCGTGGACCTCGTCCTTAAGTGGGGTCGCTTCAGCCCCACACTGTCCACGGACTCGGAATCCAGCTCACCACGGTTCCACCCAAGGCCATCGTTCTGGTCTCGGCCTTGTTGAAGTAGATCGTGGCGGCGATGATGCCCCAAGTCCCAGGACGGGTCAGCGGTGACCGGGAACGCCGCATCTGCAGAGAAATCGACATGCTGGACGAGCGTCGAACCTTCAACCGTCAGTGAGGCCGGAACGCTTGCACCGTGGGCGTCCTTGGCCCACGGCACCGCGAAACCTCCGATCGGAATTCCCTTGTCGTTGTCGACGGTCACCGAACCGCCTTCCTGCGGCTCCGCGACACAGCCCTCGGGAAGATTCAAGGGGAACTTGTAGGTGTTCGGTGCGGATGCGTCGGGGATCGTGATGATCGTCGATACCGAACCGTTGTCACCGGCGGTCGTGTCGAATGAGGCCGCTGCTCCGCCACTTCTGGCAGCGATGTTGGAACCTGTTATCTGCCAAGAAATTTGGACTCCGTCAGTTCCTTCGGCCGCGACAACAAAAGTTCTGCTCAGCAGGTCTTCGTCATCGCACAACAACATCCCGACGATCCGACAGCCTTTAGCGCCAACGACACACGTCTGATTTACCTCACCGACCACAAGATCACCCGCTAGCGCCCACCACACCGGCTGATCAACACCTCGGATGTGAGCGCTCATCTGTCATGAGTGTCTTCATCCGTCGCGATTCCGTTGTCGCCCGCGGCCCACACCGAGAGGCCAGGGTTTCCGCCGACGCCCCCCCTCCCCGGGGGGATCGATCCGATCGACCCTGGGATTGGTCAGACGTGGCCTCCGCGGATCGATCCGATCGATACCGGGGTCGGCGGTTCTTCCAGGAGGGCCTGCTTCACACTCTCACATCCGAGAATTTCCGCGATTCTTCCGTTGCCGACGCCGAATTGCCCACAGTCGCCACCCGCTCAGGCTCCGACGCTCTTTCCTCAGCCCCACCGGTGCGCGACTGGTCATGAATCGGAACACTAGGTTGCGCGCAACTGATCCAAGTGTCGCCTGACCACATTCCTGGCCACGGTCGGCGACGTCACACCGGGATGCAGCGTTGCCCTGAGTGCGAGTCCGTCGATCACCGCCGCCAACCTTTCCGTTTCCAATGCTGTCTCCGCTTCCGAGGCCAACTCGGCTCGCACGACGATCAGCCTGGCCATCGACGATGACCCCGCGAAGAGCCGCCCAGCCGCCCCAGCCAGAACCGGGTCGGTGCGTCCCGATGTGACGATCTCGAGCCAGACGGTGACCTCCCGACTCGTTCGTTCGTTCAGTGGAAGCAACTCACCCAACATGTCTTCGGCAATCGAGACACGGTCCTCGTTGCCATCCAACCGATCTCGGTGCGCCTCGATACGAGCCGAGACTCTCTCGATGATCTCGTTCGAGGCGGCAGCGATCAGTTCGTCGCGCGACGGGAAGTAGTGGCGCACAGAGCCGATCGCCAAACCTGCTGCGTCTGCTACCGCACGGAGGGTGACCTGTTCGATTCCCGATTCGACGACCACATCGAATACGGCCTCGAAGATTCTCTGACGCCTCTCGGCGGGATCGACGACTCTCGGCACCGTTCTTTTATAGCAGACTTGTGCTACTTTCTTATTTAGCACGTTCATGCTTCTAAAGAGGAGATGTTGTGGAAACCGTACTGACCTTGTTGCTCATCCGATTCGCGATCATCGCTGCAGTGGTGACCGTCGTCGCCCTCGCACTCTTCGGTATCGCGGTGCACCTGAAACGACGCGGCAAATGGGACGGCACCAAAAAACGCATCGGCCCGATGGCCGTGCGCGCGGCCGATACGTACGCGCGACGATCCCCATCCTCCTTCCGCCGATCATGGACCGCCCGCGCCGCGCAGTCTGCCGCAAAGCGGCTCAACGAAGACCGAGACCGTTCATGACAACGCTCGCGGCCGATGGAGACGAACTGATGCATCACCTACTCGTCGACTTCATCTGGAAAATCGGGATAGTCGCCGCGCTGCTCCTGATCGGAATCGCTGTCGCGATCATCATCTGGAAACGCGTGAGGTAGCTCCACAACTGGCCAGCGGCTATAAAAATGCTGGGCAGGGACGTCCGCCGAGTTTCCTCACTCGCAGGCTACGTCGAGCCCTTGCGCGAGGGCGTCCGCGGCGCCGGTCGATACGGTGCGTCGTCTCGCAGCATCGCCCACAGCACCTTGGACCTGCGGCGCGCCAACACAAGTACCCGTCGTCCGCCACAATCTCACCAACCGGTACAACCACGATCTCAGAGATTTGAAGACTTCCACATCACCGCGCTGGGTTGACGTCGAACTCGCCCGGGACGTCAGGATACGGCGTTGTGACCACTCGACGGGCACAATCCCCAGCGACGGCTTCGACATCAACGCCGAAAGCAACTACGCACCAACTCATCCCCAAAGTTATTGACAAATAACCCAATTCAAATTCAGGCAAATCGGGCCGGTGATCGCTTCCCTTCTCCAGCCGACCCTCGACACACGCGGATAACCCTTACAGCACTGCACACCTGCCCCTAGCCTGGGGCTCGACCCACACCGATCGACCTACGAGGGGGAACCAATGATCACACCGACACATATCCGAAAAATCGCAGCAGCAGCCGCATTCACCGCCCTGACAGCTGGATCACTCACCGCCGGAACCGGACTCGCATCCGCCGGAGTCGCCGACGACGCACGCGGACCACACACCCCCACCACCAGCGCAGCAACCGACGCAGCACATAACGCACCCCCACACGCTCCCGTCACAAGCGCAGCAAACGGCACCCACAGAAACCCGTTCGCTCAGCCGAACACCCACGGCGGCCAGCACTCCCACGACCACGGACGCTAAACACCCAACGACAACGGCCCCACCCGCCAGCACACTCCAGCGAATGAAGGCCGTTGCACGGTCCAGGAACTACACCCCGCACCGTTCCTCACCGTGAAAATCGCTCGGCACGACCCCACACCACATCACGCCCAACGCATCCGCCAACAGATACAGTTCAGGGATCTGACCGAAGTCCCCGGGCTCCCCCGGATATCAACGCGACCGCAGACCTCGCGCGGCCGGAAACGAAGAAACAGAGACCCCTGCTCCGAACTGACGGCCAGGGGTTTCTGTCATGTGTAGGTTTTGGCGCCCATCACCTACCAGTCGCGAGATCCGTCGAGGGCTTCTAGCAATATCTCCGTAACTCGTTGGGGGTCGTCGCCGAATTTGCTTGTTTTCACTGCCTCACCCAGCGCGGCTGCCATCGCCTCCCGCGTCTCAGTGTCGAACGCGTGCTGCTCATCGAGGGCATTGAGCGCGGTGACAACCCGACTCCGCCCCTCAGAAAAATGGCTGCGCAGCGGCTTATCCCCGGCCACATGCTCTGTCGTGCCAAGTCGGCAATCTTCAGTGCGCCGATCAGTCAGCTCTTCCACGCTCGTACCCGAGGCATTCGCCGGCAGAACAACAGCCCGAGGTGCCGACGGGGCCAACGACAACGCAAGAACACGCGAATCGACCCGCACCGGCAATTGATTTACACCTAATTCCGCTGTGCTGCAATTATTTTGCATCTTTGTTGAACCTTGCTGCTGAAACAGTCAGCACCACCACCAATGTTCAATTCGTGATCCTTGTTCACTCCAGAGGTGTCGCCGGCGCCTCGATCCATTCACGCAGGTACTGCCGTGACTACGAGGTTCTGCTCGTACGTGAACCCGGACGGCAACGAAGGATCCGGAACCGTCGCGCCACCGCATGTGACGAGAACCAACCGCGGCGCACCCGCATCGGAGAAGACCTCCGCCGGTAACGCCACTTTCTCGTACAGCGTCAAACTCGCTGCGCGATAGACGAACATCGATCCCGAATCGTCTGTCACGTAAATCGGAGTTCCCGGCTTCATCTGGTGAAGTGGCCACAACGCACCATGGGTACGATCTCCGTCGTCGACATGCCCGGCAACGAGATTCGTCCCCTCGGCGGAGCCGAACTGCACAGCGTTCGCGAAATGGGAAACCTTGTCCGGATGCGGAAGAATCATCCCGCCCTGCAGTCCCAATCCACTGGTGACGATGTCGGCGCGTACGTTCAGGTCCGGAATCGCAAGCATGTTGGCAGGTAGATCAACAGGAGCCGGATCCCAGACCGCGCCCGGCTCCGGGGTGGCCCCGATCTCGAACGGCGCGTCGGGCACCGGCGCACTGATGGGCTCCCCGGCGGCGCTGAACGCGAAGTAGATCAGCACCAACCCCGCCGTGAGAAAAATCAAGAAGAGAAGGATCAAGGGCAGAGCGCGCCCAGTCCGACGTTGATGTTCCGTATGCAACACGCTCTGCCCCATCACTTTCCGATCCTCTATCAGGTGTTCATTCGTGGGTGAGCCACTGGCTCACCCATGAATGAACTGCTGAAATCCTTACTCCGAATCGTGTCCGTCCGAGCGGCGCTTACGCGTCAAGAGGACGATCCCTGTTCCCACCCCGGCCAGCAGGACCAGACCACCGGCTGCCAGGAGAGCACCGTTGACTCCGGTTTCCCCAGCTCCGCCTCCGGAATTGATGGATCCACCCGATTGAGAGGGCTTGGGTGCCGGCGCGGCTTGTCCCCCACCGGGAGTGCCCGGCTTGGGAACCGTTGACGAAGCGACCGGGGGGACCGACGGCTTCGGGAAGGTCGGCGGTACCACGATCACCACTGTGGTGGTCGGCGGAGGCTCCGTGGTCGTAGTCGGCGGCTCCGTCGTCGTAGTCGGCGGCTCCGTCGTCGTAGTCGGCGGCTCCGTCGTCGTAGTCGGCGGC
>NZ_JASDCV010000048.1:0-8136 GCF_030407755.1 Rhodococcus sp. APC 3903 | reverse complement strand
GGGTGGTAGTCGTTTCGGTGACGACGCCCTGGTCCCATCCGAGGTCTTGGCTATCGATACCCAACGAAATCGGATCCGTCTTTCCTGTGACCGAATCTCCGTCGGAATCAAGCATGCCATCGCTGCCGGCATGCGCCGTCGTGAAGCTCTCTCCCACCCCCAATCCGGATGGGTCGAAAGTTATTGTGTATGTGCCCGAACGCAATCCGTCGAAACGGTATTTCCCGTTCGCGTCGGTGGTCGTCGACAAGGTGACCGCGTTCCCCTTCGAATCGTTACCGGAGAGTGTGACGGGGAAATTCGCGATGCCCGGCTCGCCCGAATCTTGAATTCCGTTGCCGTTGAGATCGTGCCAGACGAAATCGCCGATACTCGAGGACACTACGTCCACGCGCACCGAAGGTGTCGGTGGAATCAACAAGTCCGACGACGAGGAACGAGCACCGGCAACATCATTGACGTAGACATCGGCGGCAGTGTTCTCCGTCGGGGTGAAATTGACCTTCACCGCGCCCACACCACCAGCTGGGACACTCGATACTGTCAGGCGCAAGCCTGTTGTTTCAGCGGGACAGTCGCTCGACCAGATCGTGGTGTTCGCCGCAGGATCAGCGTTGATCGTCGCGGGTGCATCCGTCGTGCACTCGACCACAACGCCGCTCGGAACGGACCCTGTCCCGGCGAATGCCGTTGTCCCGGTAAAGGATGTGCCGCGGCTGTCGCCGTTGTAAGGCAGCACATCGATCAGCTGGGCTTTGTCAATGACCTGCGATGTCAGGTTGCGGTAGGTGATCGTGTATGCGTATGGATTGTCGATTTCGACGGTCGGCGTGTCGACCGTCTTAGCGACTGCGAACTGCGCCTGGTTACGAATGATCACGTCGTAGCGCGTGGTGCGCAACGCCAGATCCTCCGCCACAGCGGTATCCGAGGAAATGACCGCGACGTTGGGTGCGTGAGTGTTCTCCGGCGTAGTTGCCTGCGTCGTCACGGCATAGGTAATCGGCGCGATCGCGTTATTCGCCGTCACCGCTCCGAGGTCGAAGACCAATGTTTGACCTGTCTCGCCGACGTCGCCGGTGCAGGGGACGCCGTCGGCACCGTTGTTTCCTGGGGCTACTGCTACTGGAACACTGGAGCTGCCCTCCTGATATACGACGCAGCTGCTGAGCGTATCGGTGACCTTGACGCCTGTCACCGGCGCTTGGTTATCCACCGGAGAGGCATTGAACACACGTGGCTTCAGCTCGTATTTAATCGGCTCACCGGCGAAGACATCGGTCACTGCGGCCGGGACGGTGCCCTTAGTCACTCTCAACGTCGCTCCGGTAAGAAACAACCGCCCACCGAGGCCCCCCGCGTGTGTCTCTTTGACATACGTGGACTGCCCCCACGATCCGCCCGTGGCTTTCGCGCTGGTACCCGCCCAGTCGCCGATGATGGTTCCTGCCTCGTTGTCCATCGCGACGAACTGGATATGCAGGCGCTGGCCCTGTCCTGGTTGCAGGGACCAATCCGGGGTGATTCGGACGGCATTGACCACCGCCGGCCCTCCAGCTGCGTCGATGCTCGAGAACCAGGTGCCCCTATCGCAGGAGGCAGCGCGCCGATCATCGTCGGAGGACATGGGCAGCACTGCATATTCAACTATGTAACCCGAGGTCACAATTCCAGGAGCGCCGAGGCCTGTGTGGTACATCGCGCCTGGACCGACGATCTGTTGCGTCGACGGATCCCACCTGTCGCACATCGCAGTTGGCGGCAACGTCGTCACCGCACCTGCGTCCTGCCGCAGCTGGGTGAAGTACTTTGTGCCCGCCGCGACAGTGCCGTTACCCGAATTCAAACTCGTCGCGCCCCCTACTGGACCAAAGACTTTGTCGCTGTCCGTGAGCAATTTCCCGGCGGGTCCGGCACCGGAATCGATGAAGCTGGACCAACAGTTGTCGTTTGCACGACCGGCGTTGTTGGCATCGAACGCACACAGACCGACGTCGGGAGCGCCGCCAGGCTCAAAGCCCTCACCAAAGTTCGACTGCCCCGATACACCGTTCGGGTCGAACCCGGTCAGCTGATTGGTAATGGACAATCTACCTTCGGGTGCCGAGACGATGTCGGACGCCGGGATGAACACCATGATGTTGTACGTTGCCAGGAATGCGGTGTTCGGATAATTCGACGGCAGATGGCTACCGGAGAGGTCCGCTCCTGTCACAGCTACCTGAATAGGGGTTCCTGCGCCCCCTGTCTGTGTACATGCAATGGTTCCTGAATCGGTGACCGAATTCGCCGGAATAGCAGATGGATTGATCCCAATCTTGCTGTTGGGCAGTCTCGTGGCCAGAGTATTCGGACCGCAGTTCACAAGCTTCGCGTTCGGAGACACCTGACTGAGATCGTCGATCCAGTGCAGGTCCTCGGTCACCAACTCTGATCCTTTGGCCAACGGTGGACCTTCGACCGCCACCCCGTATGTCATTGTCACGCCCTGAACGCCGTCGACAATACTGGTGGTCGGATAGCTGTAGTGCTTCTTACTCAAGTTCAGTTGCGGCATGGCGACGATGTCAGTCAGCACCGGCGCGCTTGTCTTACCTCCAGCGGCCAGCGTCGTGGAAATCTGCTCACCGTTTCGGGCCGCACCCCCCACGCGGACGCTGATCGGCACCGAACCCGAACTGTTGGGGGGCAGTGCGATATTGCAGGTCAACGTACGTCCATCCGAACTAATGGATCCACCCCCCTCCCCTGTGCACTGAGTGATGTTCTCTGGGGCGAACGTCACCGCCGCAGGCGTAGGTGCATCGAGGGTCTGGACAAACGAGACAGTCCGCCCCTCAGCGCCATCAGTGGTGTACTGCCAGTTGTACGTCACGGTGTCGTTCGTGCGAACCTTCCCGTTGCTGGCATCGACATCTATCGAATCGAATGGGGCGGTGCCGTCGGATGCGACGGACAAGGTGATCTGATCCACTGCCGCATACGCATTCGGGGCAGAGAGAGCTATTCCGCTGCCCGCCAGCAGAAG
The DNA here is from genome assembly GCF_030407755.1 of Rhodococcus sp. APC 3903. Taxonomy (NCBI): domain Bacteria; kingdom Bacillati; phylum Actinomycetota; class Actinomycetes; order Mycobacteriales; family Nocardiaceae; genus Rhodococcus; species Rhodococcus sp. APC 3903. The sequence goes on along the minus strand of NZ_JASDCV010000048.1, from coordinate 5,108 downwards.
AGCAATCGCAGCCGATGAGCAGTGCCTTCCCAATCGTCCGTGGCCACGGGACGGCATCAACGGTGGTGGCCGCAGCCTCCCGATACGACGGATCGCAGTTGCAGTCATACTTGTCATCTCTCTTGACTTGCCGAGCACGAATGAGGGCCACGGCCGCCGTAGGACGCCGGCCGTTCTTTCCCCGTGCAATGCACACACGGGCTACTGAGAGTGCGGGCGCGTTACTGCCCAACAGGATCCGTCTCGCGCACTAGCCGATGCCGGTCTCAGCTTGTTATATCAGAAAACGGTCCGTCCGTTACACCACAGCTACCTTCGGTTTCGATCCTCGATCCAAGTTGAAGAAATTTGATAGGCCGCCAAGAAACTGGATCTACAACTCATGGGGGCTGTTGACAGTTGCGCCCTCTGCCGTGAGAATGAATTCCATTCACTCCGAAAGCGCGAGCGTGGAGCAGAAAACAAGCTTGCAGCTGTACACCGCATCGACGAAGTCTGCAGCAAAGGCGCGCCGCCCGCCTTGCTTGCTTGCTTGCTTGCTACGCCATCAGTCGGCGGTGCCACTACACGCCGCCCGGAGCGAAATACCGACTGATGTTCAGTCACTTTCCTGCAACTTTCTCCGGCAAACAAGATCTCGGCATCTGAAATGGCGATTCAACTCCAAATGCACCAACCGTCGGCGGTGTACGGCAACATTTCCAGCGCACGTTAGCGGCCAGACGATCCGCTGCCAAGTATCGACAGCGTGCTCGAGGCAAGGCCGCAGAGCCCCAGGACCTACCCGCTGACGTTCCTGTCGATCATCGCGGCTCTTGTTGGGCTCGGAGTTCTGGAGCTGATTACTCCTCGTGCCCGTAACCAGATCGCGGATCGGAAGGATGCGACTTCGGATCACGAAAAGGATTGGCACGCAGCATGAGTGATCTTTGTTCAGATGCGACGCAAGTTCGCTGACTACTGGTTGAACCGTATGAGATCTTCGAATGCCCTCTTCTTGATGACGACTCGGATAGGCTCACGACTGCGTTCCTGACTGCGTTCCTGACTGCGCTCGCCGGTGTGGAGGCGTTGCGTACGGAGTCGTGCCGCATTCGGATCGACGAGTTCCGTACTGCTACGACCAACCAGGCGGCGGCGTGAGCGGAGGATCTGCATGCTCGATCGATGGGGATAGTTGGTGCGGCTTCCGGGTGAGCGTAAGGCTCTCGACTCCTCCCGCCCTCGATGGTCTTCTCCGATAGGCACTATGAACGTAGAAAGGCACCAGTCGTGAACGAAGATTCAAGACCTGGCAACGCTCTGCAGTGGGCCATCCACTACCTCTTCACGCTCGACTGGTGGAAGTCGATGCTCATCCCCATTGCATTCGGCGCCATTCTCGCTGTGGTGTTCATGTTCTCCGCACTGTGGGCGTTCACTCTCATAGTCTCGTGGACCATCGTCGCAGGCACGATGCTTGCCGTGGAGTGGCGCTACACAAAGACGCTGCGAAAAACCGGGAATGAAAGTTTCCCACTATGATCGAGAACTCCTCGCCGGCATCAGATCCGTCGGGCGAGAGTACGGATGGCGTTGGCGCACGCACAGCCGCCGAGAAAGGTTCCGGTGCGTCGTTCACCGAAGCTCAATCCGTTAAAAAACGCGATCGACGCCATGCCTACCGCAGATATCGACGCACCCGCAAGCAACGTCACACGGCTCGCCGAATCCTGGCCAGACTTGCCGACGAGCACGGGCGCAAGATTTGTCGTATTCGACGGTGTGGGATTACGTGCGGGTCCGACGAGCGCAGATCGACGCCGGACGTCGCAGCGAACGCTCCCGGAGCTGAGGTCGGAGTCAATTTCGGTGAAGTGTGGGAGATGTTGACCGGGGTGAAAAACAAAATGTCATATGTTCACCTTGCGTCTCCAGCACTCGGGGAAAGCTGTGCACCGTGCGTACTCGACGCAAGGTCCGGAAGCGTCCGCCGAAGGATATATCGCAGCGTTCGACGAGATCGGCGGTGTCCCGACCTGTCACATCAGCTACGACAATTTGATCAGCGCAGTGCAGAAGGTGATTCTATGGGCACTCTCGATCTCGGGTCGAGAACCCGCGATGGTTGTTCTTTCGCTCTCACTTCGGGTTCGACGCGACATCTCCGAGGCGCACGAGACAGACGGGGTTGTGGGGGGAAGAGGGCCGATTCCGCCGAAACCGGTTGTCCCCGATGCCTGTTGTCGACTCACTCGATGAGCTCAACGAGAAAATCCGCGCCTGGGACACAGCCGACAACAGCCGCCGCATCAACGATCGAATCCGGGCCGTTGGGCAGGACCTCGCAGTAGCGACACCGCCCCTGCCGCCTGAGTCAGACGAGAACTCAACCCCCTCCTGTCCTCGATTAACTCCCCGAGTCAATCGGTCAGCGTTGATCCCCATCCAGATGGTGAAATACTCTGTCCCAGCGCGTCTTCATCGGAAGTAGTGACCTTCGACGGCCGGACGGTAATCGCACGTCACAGTCGCGTCGTCACTATAAGGCGGCCACAGCCTCGATCTCCACCACTACCTGGAAGCGCTACGCACCAAACCCGGTGCACTGCCAGGAGCGAGCGCTTTGCCTGCAGCTCGCAGAAATGGAACATTCACCTCAAGTCATGACGCGTTCTGGGCTGAGCCCGCAAAACCGACGGTGACGCCGGCTGAACCCGCCAACTCATCAGTTCCACAAATCGCAGGCAATAAAGAACCAGTTGCACTGGATCGACGACATCGCCCCAATCATCCGCTTCCTCGCAGACGAAGGGTGGTGGATTACCGGACAGACGATCTTCGCCGACGGCGGTTACACCACCCGCCGAACTGGTCGGCGACCTCGCACGAGATGTACTCCGCCCCCACATTCTGCTGGTCGAGTTGAACGCGAAAATCGAAAGCCGCTTCCGCCGACACCCACTCGCCGAGATCGTAATCAGCATGCCGGGTATGGGTCCCCGCCTCGGAGCTGAATTCCTGGCCGCAATCGGCACCATCGAAGCATTCGCCTCCCCCGACCGCCTGGCCTCCTACGCAGGTTTGGCACCGGTGCCCCGAGATTCCGGCAAAACCACTGGGCGACTTCATCGCCCGTACCGCTACAACCGGCAACTACGGAGGATGATGTATTTGTTCGCCCTTCACAGCATTCGGTTCTGCCCCGAATCCAAGATCTACTTCGAGAAGAAGAAGGCCGAGGGCAAGCGTGGGAAAGCCGCGGTCATGTCGCTCGCGAGACGCCGGACCAATTTCCTCTGGGCTCTGATCCGCGACCACAGGACTTGGAGCCCCACAGCGCCCCCGACCCAGGAGCACACACCTGCAGCCGCCTAATCACCCCTCAGAGCAAGACTCAACTGAATTCGAGCGACGTACCTTCGTTGCCAGGACAACTCGACCACACGCACTACTCACCTCGCGCGGTCGACAAACCCTTGTTCTCTACTCTCCTTCCTTTCTCGGACACGAAACACCGCCGAATCGTCCAGGCCAGCGATCGGTGAGCGCGGTCGAGCGGCAATGATCCGCAAAATATGGTCCGCACCAATGTGATTGGTGCGAACCTTATCTGGGTTGAACTTCGCTCTCGCCGCACTGCTGAACCGCGGACTGTCCGGTTAGCGGTCCGGGGCACTGTTTTCACCGCCGAGGCGGTTGAGCCATGCTCTCCCTCGCCTGTCTGCCATGAACGCAACAAACACCACTGACGCTGCAGCGATACCGACTGCCCGGGTATAGCTCTCCGCGACCAGGGCGGCCAGGGCGGCGGACAATGTAGTCACGGAATAGACCGTGAGAATGATCTTCGCCGGTTCAGCATCGATGTTGCGCATGGTCCACACAGACAGGACGACCAAACTGGCAAGGCATACAGCGGAAACCCAGCTACCCCAAGAAGTGTCGCTCGATATCCAGCTCGCCACCGTGTAGGAAGCGAGTGCGAGAAGAAGGGCAACAACAACGACGACGACTGGTTTCGTCTTCATGAATCCCCAACTTAGTAGCAGTCAGATCCTGTGTGGTGCAGCGGGGTAACACCGATGGCCGGCGGCCAGAACGAGCTTGTAGCAACGAATTTGAGCGCCAAGCACTTACCTGTCGCTTGTGCAGCGATTGCCCATGCCGAGATGTTGACCAGGTTGGATGCGATCACGGCACTGAAAGGCGGCGGAACCAAAGCAAGCCAGGGAAGAACCCCGATGCCACCAGCCCCGACGGCGGCCATCACGCGAGTCTCCTCACGATTAAACCAGGCATGCCCTGAGACGATCCCCAGTCGAAACGAGGATCCGCGACCACGGGGAACTGTGTGTTCTCGTCGAAGTCAACGATCTGCACGAGGGTCGTACCCTCGATCTCGAGACGCGTCGGAATTTCGTCGCCCGCAGCGTCCTTTGCCCAGGGAGCCTGGAAACCGCCGTTGGGTAGGCGATTGACATTCAGGCTCACGCTTCCGTCATCCATGCGTTCGAGGCGAGCGCTCTCCGGAAGAGCTACCGGGAACTCGAACCGGTTCGGCGCATCCGCACTGTTGATGTGAATGAGAGTCTGTGCACCATCGGGCAATTCGACGGACTCGTACGTGACAGTCGGCGCGCTTCGGCTCGTCGGCGCATCCGAATCCGCGCCAGTCGACCAGGATAACGCTGTTCCCTGCTCTGACACGGTGGTAACCGAGTTTGGATCGGCGCCTGCATTGCGGACGCCGAGTTGCAGCGCTGCCGCTGTTACCGCGAGCACCGCCCTTGCTCTGACTGTAAACCTGGGTCTGGGTCGTTTCTTCGTACCGATTCTCCCCTCGAAGGTGGCGCACGTGATCATCTTTCGATGTCAGATCCGCCTCATTTGGTCAAGCAAAACCCAAGATAACCCAATCAAATACAAAAAGGCTGGTTCTGAAAAGCGTCGGCGTGCCGTCGAACGGCTATCGCAGTCGAGCACTAAAGACGTAAATCAGGCACGCTTCGCACGACACTTTGAATCGAACCGGAGTTTCCGGAGACTTTGATTTACCCCGATTTTTCCGGAATTCGTTTGTTTTACTTCAGGCATTGATGCACCCGAGAGAGGTCCACGATGCCCCG
>NZ_JASDCV010000047.1:0-20348 GCF_030407755.1 Rhodococcus sp. APC 3903 | reverse complement strand
AAACCGCGGACGACGCGGGCCCCGTCACAGTCACGGTGACGCCGGCAAGCTGATCGCGAGCGTCGAAGTTCCTGGATATTTGTCCAGTTCTTTCGTAACGTACAAGCGACGGGTGATCAGCCGACGGAAGGCGAGTATGTCCACGGAGAAGATGTCTGTCCAAGATCGTGTTGCGCGGGTGGTGCTCGATGTCGTTGGCGCCTTACCGACCGGCGCGCAGCGCATTCTCGGTGGCAAGCCGAAGGAGATCGACGGACAGACTCTGCACCCCGAGATCCAGCTTGCACTGCGATTGCTCTCGGCAGTGGAAGGTACGAGCTTCGAGCATCTTCCGGTCGAAGAGGGACGAGCTCAGATCGACGCCGAATCGCGACTGTTCGGCGGTACGCCCATCGACATCGAAACGGTTCGCGACCTCGAGATCCCGGCCGGAGACCACGCGATTTCCGCTCGGCTGTATCGCCCGGCCGGGGTCTCCACGCCCGCTCCACTTTTGGTGTACTTCCACGGCGGCGGGTTCGTCCTCGGCAGCCTCGAGAGCGGCGACAGTGTGTGCCGCTTCCTGGCCCGCCACGGCGAAGTCAGTGTGCTGTCGGTGGACTACCGGCTGGCACCGGAGTTCCCCTTTCCCGCCGGGATCGACGACGCCGTCGCCGCATTCCGGTACTGCGTCGAACATGCCGCGGAACTGGGCGCCGATCCGAAATCCATTGCAGTGGGCGGAGACAGCGCCGGCGGGAACCTGGCTGCCGTCGTCGCGCAGTCCACGACCGAAGACGACGTCAAACCCGCATTCCAACTGCTCTTCTTTCCCTGGGTGGACCTTTCGTCGAAGCGCCCGTCGCACAAGATGTTCGGCACCGACTTCTTTCTCACCGACGCCCAACTCGACTGGTATGCAGCCCATTACCTGTCGGGCGGCACTTCGGCTCTCGACCCGCGAGTCTCACCGCTGCTCACTCCGGACCTGGCCGGCCTACCGCCCGCGTACGTTGCGATCGCCGGTTTCGACCCACTACGCGACGAGGGCGAAGCGTATGCGAACCGGCTGCGAGAGGCCGGAGTCCCGGTCGCACTGAGGCGTCACAGCGGTTTGATCCATGCCTTCGTCAACACCACCGGCGTCGGCCACACCGGACAAGACGCGATGTTCGAGGCCTGTGGCGCTCTGCGAGTTGGACTTTCGGGCCCGCGCTGAGGGCACGTCAGGAAACGGGGAGTGCCAGATCCGCCCACTCGACCATCGCTTCGAGCACGGAGCGCAGTTCCATCCCCGTCGCGGTGAGTTCGTACTCCACTCGCGGCGGCACCTCGGCGTAAGCAGTCCGGGTCACCAGGTCGAACTCCTCGAAACGTTTGAGCCTGGCCGACAGTGTCCTTGGACTGATGCCGGGCAAAGCGCGTCGTAGTTCCGTGAAGCGCATGGGGCCGTGCGTGAGCTCACGAACGATCAGCGTTGCCCACGGTCCGTCCAGGACCAGCAGGAAGCGCGCGACGCCGCACTCCGGAAGAACGTGACCTGATTCACTCATCGAGTCTCCATTAGTTCACTTGAAGTAACTGGTTCCCGATGTGAACTATAGGCGTCATGACTTACACAGTGCATGGCGCCACCGGCGCACAGGGTTCTCCCGTTCTCGCAGGATTGGTCGCGGCTCTCGCCGGATCGGCAGGGGCCGAAGTCCGAGCAATCACGCGTAACCCTGACCAGACGTTCGAGGGTGCGAACACCGTCGTCGCGGACAATGCGTCAGTCGACTCTCTCGCCGACGCTTATCGCGGGGCGGACGGGGTGTTCTTTCACCTGCCACTCGCCGGAGACACCGAGACGCTAGCTGGTTATGCCCACAATGTTCTGGCTGCAGCGAGAGCGGCGCGCCCTTCGCGGTTCGTGATCTCTACCAGCGGCACGGTGATCGGCGACGCTACTTCGCCGCTTGCCGGTCCCAACACACCCGTTCTCTCCGAGCTCGTCGACGGACTTCGCGCCGAAGGCATCGCGGTGACCGTTCTGACCCCACGTTTGTTCCTCGAGAATCTTCTTCTGCCCACTGTGCTGTCGGGAGTGAAAGACGAAGGCGTCCTGCGTTACCCACTGCGTGCCGATCTCGCGGTCGCATGGAGTTCACATCTCGACGTCGCTGATGCAGCCGTCGCGGCCCTGACTCTCGACGTAGCACCGGACGCGGTCGACATCGGACAGATTCCGGCGATCACCGGTATCGAATTGGCCGAGGCATTCGCCGAACACTTCTCGCGCGCGGTAACTTTCGAAGCCGTAACACCCGATGCCTTCGGTGCATCGATTGCGCCGATCATCGGAGCGGGTGCAGCAGCCGGGGTTTCCCAGCTCTACACGGGACTCGAATCTGCCGACAGCGTCGCGTTCGACTCCGCGACGGGTTCTACTGCTGCCTTGGGTATCACTGCCCGCAGCACGCGGGCCTGGCTGGCAGATCTCGGGGTGAACTGACCGGACAACGCAAAAGGCCGGCTCCGCGAAGTATCGCGTGGAGCCGGCCGATTTCCGGGGTTACCGGTGCGTGCGGGTCTTCAACTGGCGGTTCAGCTGCCGACTCCCGAAGTCCAGACCGGCACCGTCACTGGTGGCCAGCACGGTGAGTCCAGCGGCGACCAGCAACGAAATAAGCACAACGCTCATGGTGAGTCACCTTTCTTCCTGTCGTGAAACGGTTTTGCGCCTCCGGGAAATGCCGACATATCCGGCACCCCACTTCAGCTGACCTCAAAGTATCTGTAACTATGGGTTACGCGCAATGTGTGGTCCCTCACCTGAAAGCGCAGGGTGATGCGCAGATCACGCTGCATTCGATGGCGGACTTACCCGGCCAGAACCATGCTCACGAACTCGTCGGCGAGCGCGTGAGCGTCCGCACCGCTGCCAGGAACCACATCTGGCGCACTGTGCACCAATTGCATCTGCCCCAGGTACATCGAATAGGCAAGTACGCCACGATGTTCCGCTTTCTGCCTGTCCATCCCCAGATCGACCAACAACGTCACGATGTAGGCGACTCGACGCTCGGTGACACGTCGAACCGCCGCCGAAACCACAGGATGGTCGATCCCGGCAAGCAGTTCCAACTCCGCACGGCGACCGGGCAGTCCGGTTGTGACCGCGTCGACCAGGCGACGCAACCTCACCTCTGCCGGTTCGCCGGAGGCCTCGACGGAAGAGATCAGTCGCTCGGTTGCCAGAACTTCCCATCGATCGAGCGCAGCCTGCAGCAATTCGTCACGGTTCGCAAAGTGCCAATAGAAGGAACCCTTGGTCGATCCCAGCGTGCGTGCCACCTTCTCCACAGCGACGGCACCTGGCCCGTGGCTGGTCAGAGCCTCGAAAGCAGCATCGATCCACTGATCGCGGGAGAGTCGGGCGCGGGCATTCGTCACCTCCGTACGGTACCGTATGGGTAAGTTCCATACGGCACCGTACGGAGGATGAAATGACACTCGCATTCAAGGCAATGCCTGCACCGGACTGGGCAGAAGCCACCACGATCACCATCCCGTCTGTTCCGACCCATACATCCGAGGAGTGGGCGCAGGCCGTCTTCGACGTCAGGAATGTCCCCGCACCAGTCCTCGCGATGTTCTGGCTCAGGGAGCGGGTAGTCGGACTGCTCGGCATCGCCAAGGGACGCCCGGACACCTTTACCGTCGACAAGATCGCCGACGGCGAGGCCCTCATCGAGGCGGACGAGAAACACCTACGATTCGTCGCCTCGGTTCAGGCCGACAACGACGCCGGTCTCCTGCACGTCGTCACTGCCGTGGAGCTGAAGAACCGCGCGGGCCGAATCTACTTCGCACCAGTTCAGGTACTGCACGGCGTGATCACGCGGGCAATGATGACGTCTGCTCGAAAGAGACTGTGCACGTGATCAACCGTCCGGACCGCCCTTGAGTTCGAGGCTGATCTGATCGGCGTCCAGCGCGGCCAGTGCCGATCCGAGCATCCGTGCGTCGAACAGGCCGTCGTCCCGCGCGTCGAGTAGCGCTTGGCGCTGCGCGTCGATCACGTCGAGCCGGGTCTTCTTCTTCGACTGCCCCTCGGGTGGAACGAAACTCGCAGAAGCATCCTCGAGGAGAGCGAGCAAACGTCGATGTTCGTCGAGTTCGGAATCGGTGAGGTCCTGCGCTGCCGGACCGACCGCCACTACGACGCGCTTCAACGTCCCACCCTGAAGGATCAACGAGCCGGCTGCGACCAGGAACGCCACCAAGATCAGAAGCGATCGACTCGGAGTGTCTTCCGGAAGAGTCTGCGCGGCAGCCAGAGTGACCGCTCCGCGCATACCGGCCCAGATGACGATCGCCCCTTCACGCCATCCCAACGGCGCGGCAAGGTAGTAATCGATATCGGCAACCGTCCGCCGCACCCGAATCTTGAACCGTTCCATCTGATTCGCCGAAGGCGCCCGGCGCCTGCTACGCCGCCCTTCGTCCGGTGGGTAATCCTCCGGATTGTCGAGACGATTCGCGATGTCGGAGAGTCTGGGTTTCATGCGTTCGCGAAAGTTCGCCCGCGCCTGGAGTGCTCGCAGTAGCGGCGCGACGTACAGAGCCCGAACCAAGATCGTGAGGAACAGTGCACCCGCAGCGACGAAGACTGCGGTGGTGATTCCCTCGTGGTCGACCCGGACATCGTCGACTATCGACGAGAGTTCGAGGCCCATCACCAGGAAGATCGCACCTTCGAGGACCAGTTCGACTGTGCGCCAGTTCTGGGAGTCCGACAACCGATGACGCGGCGAAAGCTTCCGAGGAGCGTCGTAGCCGGTGACGAGCCCGGCCACAACGGCAGCAACCAACCCCGATGCACCCAACTCTTCGGCGGGGATCGCGGCCAGAAACGGCACCGTGAACGAGATGACCGTGTTGACCGTCGAGTCGGTGACACGGGCACGAACCATCAGGTTGACCTTGCCGACGACAACACCGATGACCGCGGCCACGACGACGGCAAAAGCGAACTTGCCCAACACACTCCACAGCGATACCGACGCGGCCGCTCCGGCGATGGCAGTACGCAACAGGACCAGAGCGGTAGCGTCGTTGAGCAGGCTTTCGCCTTCGAGGATCGACACCACCCGCGGCGAGACCGGGAGTTTCTTGACGATGGACGTCGCGACGGCATCCGTCGGGCTCACAATCGCGCCGAGTGCAATGCCCCACCAGATGCCGAGTCCTGGTATCACCCAGGAGAAGAACACACCCAGAACAAGCGCACTCACCACGACGAGGAGAACTGAGAGCCCACCGATAGCACCGAATTCACGCCGAAACTCCATCGACGGCATCGAGACCGAAGCTGAGTACAGCAGCGGCGGAAGCACACCCGCGAGAATCCATTCCGGATCGATGTCCACTGCTGGGACAAAGGGGAGGAGGCTGACAACGATCCCGGCCATCACCAGAATCAGCGGCGCCGCGACTCCGATCCGCGCCCCCAGCGTCGAGGCGGCGACGATTCCGAGTAGTCCCAGCACAACGATGATCAGAGCATCCACAGTTCCCCCGCACTCCGGCTTGTGTACCCCGCTCTTTTTACACCTGTGCCGGCGCCGGGGGCGAGACCCGCCACGCGACGGCGATCAGAAGAACCGTGAATGCCGAAGCAGGCCACAGAGCGTGAAGGCCGATCCACCGATGAACGAGCGCACCGACTACCGCGCCCGCGATCAACCCCGCGCACATCCCGAAGTGCTGCAGCCACGCCCACTTCGGGCCGCCCAGAAAGGCTCCGGTGAGACGCTGGCCCATCTTGACCAGCGCACCGGTCATGTACGTGACACCGATCGTCACCTCACCGTCGCGTTGGAACACCGAGTTGACGGCTCCCATCGCCAGGGCCATCGCCGAGATCGCGCCTGGGGTGACGTCGAGGCTGCTCATCACCGAACCGATGGCCAGCAGTCCAGCCACAACCGCAAGCACTGTGACCTTGCGGGTCCGGACGGAGTACCGCTCCGTGAAGTGGGTGACGACGGTTCCCAGCGCGATTCCCAGGAGGAAGAGCACGATGATGCCGCCTGCCACCCGCGCGGTCGACCACACCCCGTCTGCAAATGCGACGCTCGCCTGCGTCATGTTGCCGCTCATGAACGAAACGAAAGGCCCACCGAGCGTGATGAATCCGAGCGCGTCGACGTAACCGGCCAACCCGGCGAGCGCTGTCGCCAGGCCGATCAGCGACCTGCTGTATCCCGTCACCCGACGAGCTCGGTTCAGCTCAGCTTGCTGGTGCGCAGCTCGTGGCCCTTGGACGTCTTGCAGCGGCCGGTCTCGAGATCCCACTGCCAGCCGTGCAGATCACAGGTGAGGTTGGTGCCGTCGACGACACCGAACTTCGACAGGTCAGCCTTGAGGTGGGGGCAACGACGCTGAATCTCGTAGCCACCCAACTCGATAGACGCGCTGTCGTCGTGCGCCTCGGCGAACCAGCCGTCGGCGTATGCGATGCGTTCGTCGGTGAGGCACTTGAAGAACGTGTAGAGGAACTCGTTGTACCCACCGATGCGCCACGCCGTGAAGCGTGTCGACAGGAAAATGGTGTTGACCCAGTCTGGCTCGTCGTCACGCAGAACGGTGCGAACCAGTTCGGGAGCAATGCGGAAGCCGTAGCGGTACTTACCTTCTCCGTCGATGGGCTCGCGAACGATCCGCTTCGGGAAGTCGAGGACGACCGTCTCCTCTCCCATCACGAGTCCGACGGGGTAGCCGATTCCGTCGCAGATCAGATCGGACTGCGCCATGATCGGCTCGAACTTGGCCTTCAGACCGTCGAGCAGCGGCTCGCCTTCGGCCGGAGCCCACGTAGCCTTCTGCGCGGCGATGACCGGTGCCATCTTCTGCGCCATCTTCTCGATGTACTCGGCCTTGTTCGAGAAGATCTTGTCGACGTCCGCTTCCGGGATGGGATGCGTCAGGGCGACCTTCTCGCTTCCGCGAAGTTCGACGGCCGAGCCGGGGATCATCAGCAGACCACGATCGTTGCCGTTGATGCGCATCTGCTCGAGGAACGTGATCTGGTCGGGGAAGATGTTTCCCTCGTCGCCGTGATCGTCGTTGAGGTAACGCAGGTCGTCGTCGAGGAAGACCGGCGGGCCGGCCGACGGGACAACCCACGCAGCGTCGACCTGGGCGATGTAGTTGCGGCAGCGGTCCATGCCGCGCTGACGCTTCTGCTTGCCGAAGTTGCGCTTGGTGCCCTTCGGGATGTCGTAGACCATCGGGTACCAGATCGCGCCCGAGTACTGCAGCAGATGGATGTCGACCTTCCCGAAGGCGTCGGTCAGCGGGTCGAGGTCGACTGGCCTGGCGTCGTTCATGTTGAAACAGGTGGTCTCCCCGTCCGAGACGACCAGGCCTGAGTCACCGATCGGACCGTCCGCGGGAGCGCGCAAAGCGATGATCATGATGTCGAGATCGCCCTTGGGACCGCTGACGGTGTGCTTGACGGAGTCTTCCGTCTCGAAGAACTTGTGGAAGCCGAGCTTCTCGAGCTCACGCTTGAGGTCCGGCACCGGGTAATCGGGGAGCAGGACGGTGGCGTCCTTGTTGACGTGCGCGATCAGGTTCTTCGGATCGAAGTGGTCCTTGTGCAGGTGCGAGACGTAGAGGTAGTCGCAATTGCCCAGCGCGTCCCAGTCCAGCTCGGTGTTGTCGGGGAACGGCACCCAGGACGCGAAATACGTCGGGGTCACCCATGGATCACACAGGATGGATCCGGCCTCGGTCTGGATGTGAAATCCTGCGTGGCCGACGCTGGTGATCTGCATTGCAACCTCCGAAATCGTACTGCTGATGCACCCAGCATAGTCGGCGCCATCAGGGCCAAATCGCGATCGAGGAGGCGGCCGGTTGTGACGTCATGCACGTCAAAGGTCGAAAGTGGGTTGTGATTCAGGCGGGCCGGTGACGCCGACAACACTCTGCGCGCTGGCGTGTTCGCCGTATTTCTTGGCGCTCACGGGAGCTGTTTCGCCATTCCCGAAGGCAACCCCTAAGGCTAACCTAACAAATATGACTCGACTTCTTTCTCCCTCCACGACCGATCGCGACTACTGGGCGATCGTGGACAACCTGACGCGGCGCGGTTTCTTCGGCGTCGGCGCGGGCGTCGCTGCGGCCGCGTTTCTCGCCGCCTGCAGCAGCACGGAAAGTTCGACGCCCGATAACGCGGAGACCTTCGAGTTCACACGCGGCGACGAGAAGCTGATCATTCCGACGGACCCCCAGAACGTCGTTGCCCTCGATCCACGCGACGGCCTCGAATTGTCGATCCTTGCGGGGTACCCGGTGACCGCCTACCCGACCGGCGCCGCCGAACACCTTCGCCGCGAGGTCCCGGATGCCACCGGTGTCGAGATTTTCGCCGAAGGTGCTTCGGATCCCAACTTCGAATACATCTCGACCCTCGGCGCAGACCTTCTCGTCCTCAGCGCCGGCTGGTGGGACACCGGGTCGTACGGCAACGACCGGATGCAGCAGATTGCACCGGTCCTGCCCGTCGGCAAGGACTTCACCCCGGAGTGGCGCAAAGTCATGTCGGACTTCCTCACCGGTATCGGGCGCAGCGATCGCGCCGAAGAAGTACTCGCCGAGTACGATGCCCATGTGGCTCAGGTCCGCCCGACCGTCGAACCGCTGATGGCCGGCAAGAAGGTTGCCTTCGTTGCCGCCGCAGAGGATCAGATCGCGTGGTTCCAGAACGATTTCCGCACCGCCGTCGCCGAGGACCTCGGGTTCGAGGTGCTCCGTGAAGGCCCCGACCTTCGCGTGATGCTCGGGTCGGAGCAGTTCAACCGTCTCGAAGAAGCCGACGTCATCTTCGCCTTGGATCGCAGCGCCTCCGGCAGCGTGTACACCTCGCCGACGTGGCAGCGCCTGCCCGCCGCACAGGCCGGTCGCGTAATTCCGTTCGACTACTACAAGGCCGCGGGATACGCCTTGACCGCCAAGGTCCTGGTCGACGACTTGGCGGCCGGGGTCAAGCGCTAGAACTACCTTTTCAGCAGAGTGCGGATCGCCTCGACCACTTCGGCAGGCGCCTCTTCTGCCATGAAGTGACCTGCGGACAGCGTGCGGTGCTCGAGATCGGGCGCCCACGCTTTCCACCGGGCCTCGGCGTCGTAACCGAGCATCGAACCCCAGTCCTGCTGAATGACCGTGACCGGCATGTGCAGTTGGTTGCCCGCCTCCCGATCGACCTGATCGTGTTCGATGTCGATGCCTGCCGACGCCCGGTAATCGGCAACGATCGACGGCACCGCCTCCCGTGAGGCGCGCAGGTATTCCGCCCGCACGTCTACCGGAATCGCTTCGCGGTTCTGCGTCCACACGTCGAGAAAGTGCTCGAAGAACACGTCGGCGCTGGCGCTGATCATCTGCTCGGGAAGACCGGGTGGCTGAGCCATGAGATAGAGATGGAACGCCACAGCAGCATTCGATCCGTGCAGGATGTCCCACATATCCAAGGTCGGGAGCACGTCCAGCGAACCGAGCTGTGTGATCACATCCGGGTGGTCCAGCCCAGCTCTGACGGCAACCAGCGCACCACGATCGTGGCCGACGAGGGCGAACTTCTCGTGTCCCAGCTTCTTCGCCACCTCGACAATGTCGGCAGCCATTGTTCTTTTGGAGTAGGTGTCCGGGTTTTCCTCGACCGGTTTGTCGCTGGCTCCATATCCGCGGAGATCTGGGCAGATGACGGTGTGATCCGACGCCAGCGCAGTGGCGACGTGACGCCACATGAGGTGCGTCTGGGGGAAACCGTGAAGAAGGACGAGTGGTGTCCCGTTTCCGCCGACCGCGACGTTGAGCCGCACCCCGTCTGTTGTGGAAATCTGCTGATAGTCGAAGCCTGGAATGGTGATCGTCATCGGTCGCTCTCGTTTGTCGGGGTGATGGCAATAGTTGGGGTGATGGCAATAGTTCGGGTGATGGCAATCAGCCTCGCCGTAGTCGATGAGCATTCGATGAGCGCGATAACGTGGGGAAATGCGAGACCACATATTTTTCGGAGTTCTCGGACCCGTGGTCGCGTGGAACGATTCGTCAGGGTTGATCGATCTGAAAGGTCCACGACACCGAGCGGTCCTCGCTCGTCTGATCATTGCCCGAGGACGTGTTGTTCCGGTGGACGTGATTGTCGACGACTTCTGGGTCGATCCTCCGGCCGGGGCGACCAGTGCAATACGTACGTTCGTTTCCGCACTGAGGCGCGCACTCGAACCGGATCGTGCCCCGCGAACGAAGCCGAAAGTCATTGTCACCGAAGGGCCTGGCTACGCCTTTCGCGCTGCACCCGACGCGGTCGACGCTTGGGAATTCGAAAGACTGGTACGTGAAGGCGCCGATTCGACGCCGGCGCAATCACTCGAACTGCTCCGAACCGCGCTCCAGCTGTGGAGAGGACCGGCCTACGCGGATTTCGCCGAAGAACCGTGGGCTCGATCGGAGCGGTCGCGCCTCGAAGAACTGCGTCTGACTGCCGTCGAACGCTTCGCATCCGCGCAACTCGATCTCGGGCGAACTGCCGAAGCGATTCCCGATCTGGACGCCCACGTCACGGAACACCCTTGGCGCGAGGATGGTTGGCGACTACTCGCTCTCGCGCTGTACCGCTCCAACCGTCAAGGCGATGCTCTGGCAGTCCTACGTCGCGCACGCGAGCTACTCGCCGAAGAGTTGGGCATCGACCCCGGGCCACGACTGACCGACCTCGAGTCGGACATTCTCCGCCGCGAAAACCACCTGGATCCTGTAGCGGCAGAACAGATCTTCACTCAGGTTTCGGCAGCGTACGACCGGACCGTAGCGGCAGGATCGAAATCGAGATTGGAGTCAACCGTCGGCCTGCTCCGAAGTTTGGCAGTTACGGGCGGAAGCGGACTCGAGACTGCCCGAAACCAACGACTGACAATCATCGGTGCCGCTGAACAATTGGACGATGTCGAACTCACCGCACGGATCATCGGCAACTACGACGTGCCCGGAATCTGGACACGATCCGACGATCCTCGGCAGGCTGCACAGATCGTCGCGGCCGCTCAGCGCACCCTCGATCGACTTCCGGTCGGCAACGAACCCGCTCGGGCCAGACTGTTGGCGACAATTGCACTCGAATCGCGCGGACTGTCCGGTCAGCGCGGGCTCGAATGTGCCCGCGCTGCAGTGCAGATCAGTCGCGCTCTCGACGATCCAGGTCTCCTGGCTTTCGCTCTGAACGGATTGTTCATGCAGACGTTCTGGACTACCGGTCTGGCCTCCGAGCGCGACGGCATCGGCCGTGAACTGGTCGACCTCTCCGCTCGACACGGACTGTCCACCTTCGAGATTCTCGGCCATCTCATCCGTATGCAAGCGCTCGGCGCACTGGGGCAATTCGACGCAGCCGAGCTACACGCCGAGACAGTTGATCGATTGGCCGGACGTCACGAACGGCCGTTGGCAGCGGTGTTCACCACCTGGTTTCGCGCTATGCGAACGGCCACTACCGGCGCAGAAGCGGCGCACTGCGAGACGCTGTACGAAGCTGCGGCGGTGAACCTTTCCGGTTCCGGCATGCCGGGTCTCGAGGACGGCATAGTCCCTCTCGCAATTCTCGCCCTCCGCGTGTGGCGGGGACTGCCGGCAATTTTCGACCCGGCTACGCAGTGGGGCCCGTACGAACCCTGGGCCCGGCCACACCTGCTCATCGCACAGGGGCAGGCGAACGAAGCAGCGAAGGCCGTCGAGGCATTGCCGGACCCGCCCAAAGACCTACTCTCCGAGGCACTGTGGTGCCTGACTGCCGCGGCGGCCACTGCAGTCGGCGACAGTCGAGTCAAGGAGCGCGCTCGAGCGGCGCTCTTACCTGCCGCCGCCGAAATTGCCGGCGCCGGAAGCGGAATGCTCACTGCGGGACCCGTCTCGCACTATCTCGCCACACTGCAGTAGACCGGAACCATCAGGTGAATGCAATCACCGTGTCACCCCACGCCTCCCGGATCTCGCAATCCAGATCAGCGACGACGGCATCGTGCTTGTCGATCAACAGTGACGAGCGTGTGTCGGTGTCGTAAGTGGGCCACCCCGGGTCCGCACCCAGTTCACGATCGGCCCCGGTGCCGTAATCACCTGCAGCTCTGGCGAAATCCAGCCACCTAGCCTGCATGCGCTCTGACACGTGACGCGCCGCGCTCAGCCCACCCAATTTGTAGGTGATGTCCCGCGCTCCGTGATTGATGTTGCCGAAGACGTAGGCAAGTTCGGTCCCGTGGGTCGCACCAATTTTCAGCGCCTTGAGCATCGGCGGCGCGTAGTCGAATCGGTACAACCACGTCGGTGCAATCTTGCTGTGCGCCTCGGCAATCCACAGCGTGGGCAAACGAAATCCGAAGTCACGGGTCAGCCCGAGACCAGCGCCCAGCTTGGACAGCCCCGAATACGCACCTTCGATCTGAGAATGATCGGGTAGCTCGAGCCCCGGGTGCTCGTCGGCGATCTCCGCGAACATCGACGTGATCACGACGGGATCGATCGGCATCAACGGCGATTTCATCATCCGGAAGAGCGAAGATTCGTCTTTGTTGGTTCCGATGATCAGCGGAATCGGGTGTGCACTGCCGTGACGGAACGCGCGCACCGGGTAATCAGGGAGCAGATCACCGTCGACGATCGGCGCGAACGCCAAAGTGCCGGGCGTCTCCTGAGGGACGCGAGCAAACAGTTCGTCTGACGGCCCGATCAAGTCTTCGGCAGACGTGGACCGCAATAGACCCAGATCGCCACCGCCGCTAAAGATCTCGAGAAACAGCTTCGCGACGATCTCGCCACGTTCACTCCCGTACACCGAAGTGGCGGGGGAACTCTCGACGATAGCGCGATGAAACAGGCCACGGGCGGCCGGCACGGTCATCAGCGTCGTCACAGCCCCGCCACCTGCCGACTCGCCGAACAACGTCACCCGATTCGGATCACCACCGAAGGCCGCGATGTTGCCTTGAACCCATTGCAGCGCTGCAATCATGTCGCGGAGAGCGACATTGGGCTCGAAGGTATGTTCACTCGAATTGAAGGACGAGAAATCGACGAAGCCGAACACACCGATGCGGTAGTTGATCGAGACGACGACAACGTCACCATTTTCAGCCAATGCGGTTGCGTCGAACAGTGGTTGGCTGGATGCTCCGCGAAAGTACGCACCGCCGTGAATCCAGACCATAACCGGTTTACCCGGCGCATCAGAGCCGGCGGGGCCCGGCGCCCATACGTTGAGAAACAGGCAGTCTTCGTCCATTGGAACGTTCTCGCCGAGCGGGATCATCGCAAGTCGACTTTGCGGTTCACACGGACCGAATTCTGTTGCGTCTTGAATCTCGGTCCACGGCTGTGGCGGAACCGGTGCGCGGAAACGTAACGGCCCGACCGGAGGTGCCGCGTAGCGGATCCCCTTCCAACTCGATACCGCGCCTTTCGTGGATCCACGAACCGGCCCGCACGTTGTCTCGACTACCGGCGCTTCGCTGGGTGTGATCGTCATTCGATTGCTCCTCGAGGATCCGTGCCGGCCCTCAATGCTGCCAGCATCCGGTGCAAATCGGACATGTTTGCCGGATTCACTCTGCTGGCAGTCATGCAAGGCTATCGCCAGGTCATGCGCCGGATTTCGTGAACTTAGCCAACTCTCGCAATCGGACCAGATCCCAGGCATGCCTGGGCTTACGGACGCCCGGACGGTCTCGGGGGACTCTGACTCTCAGTGCCTGCGGGCTGACCGTGCACCTGACGGGAGTCGGCATCACCAGAGCCTCACCGTCGACGCCGACCGGAATCTCGTCGGTGTCGGCGTCGATGATCACCTCGAATCCGGTGCCCTGAGCCAGGCCTCGTTGATGCGCCCGATGGAGTAACCCGACGGCCTGACGGGCGCTGCCGACGGAGATCGCCACGATCCCGAGAGTGCCCCGGTCCAATCGCGGGCGATGACCGAGCCCCGCCAAGTCGTTCATCTCGTACGGTCCGTTGCTGACCAGAACCGCCTGTGGACCCACCGCGGACACGCTCGGGGAGCGCGCGGTCAGCACCGCTCCGGCGCGTCCGGCGAGCAGATCCGGGAGTTTCTGCAGAAAGGTGCTGGTCTTGGCGTCGCGGTACTCCGGACTCTGGACAACTTCGGCGTATGCCCCGAACGATGCGTTGTTGACGAAGGTTCGACCGCCGACATTACCCAGATCCACCGTCACCTCGACGCCGTCGACAAGCGCGTCGAGGCACCGTGACGGATCGTCGAGGTCGAGACCCAGATCCGCGGCGAAGTGATTGCGCGTCCCGGCGCTGACGACGAGGAAGGGCAGGTCGTGTTCGGCCGCGACAGCGGCAACCAACGCCTGAGTTCCGTCGCCACCGGCAACACCGAGTAGGTCGGCGCCGTCCGCGACCGCCTGCCTGGCCAAGGCCGTCACGTCGATCTTCTCCGGCCCCTCGAGCAGTACGACCGTGGCCCCTCGTTCCTCGGCCTTGCGTTTCAAGTCGAACTTCTCGACCTTGCCACCGCCGGAGTTCGGATTCATCACGAAGAACGGTTTGGCGGGCGGCGGCGCCGGTCGCTCGACCACCGGCAGTTCCTTCTCCTCCCCCTCCAAAGCGGCGCGGGCGCAGATACCGGCTATGACGAACAATCCGATCGAGAGCAGCACCACCCACAAGAGGCGTTCTCGGATCAGGAAGGCGAGCACCACGATCGGCGTCAGAACCGCCACAGCCAACGAGATCCAGCGGAGGAATCCGCGGGTGGTCAGAAACCAGTACACCGCTACGACGCACACGACCACCCCACCGATCCCCAGGATCAGCATGGTCAAGGTTTTCAGTCCGGCGAAAATCAGGAGCACCACGACTGCAAGAACCAGCGCCGCAAATGCCGCGCGCGCCAACCAACTCTGTTTCGACGAGGGCCGATCCGTGCGGACAGGGGTCGTCATCGAGCCACCTCCCGCAGTTCGCCTCGTCGGTTATTCAACTGTTGATATTGCCGTGTCTGTCTCCTCAGGACTAGCCAATTACCTACCCTCGGAAACCCACTTTTCCAGCGCTGATACTTTATGACGACACCTCGTCATAAAAAGGAGAAGGCCCGTGACAACACCGACGTCCGCAGCATGGGGATCTTCGGAGGAGCCTCTGACCGTGGTGCGGAAAGCCGGTCTTCACGGACTGCGGTGGACGGCCTGGCTGGCCGGCGCGACAGGCCTCGCACAATTGGTGTCGATCGGGCTGAACCTAACCGACACCGTCCACGGAATCGTCCCGACCACGTACCCGCCTGTAGACGTGGCCTGCAGCGTTGTCGCGCTCGTTCTCCTGGTCAGCCTGCTTGTCGGCCGACCCAACGGCCCCGCGATGTTGTCGGGTCTCGCCCTCCTCATGGCCATGCTGATGGCGCCGACCCTCCACAAACATGCACCCGAGTCGCTCTGGCTGGCGGCGGCACACGCCGTTTCGGTCGTCGCCGTCGTCATGCTGTCCGTGATGACTTCGAGGTTCTCCAGTGCCGAGTTGGATCGGCCGTGACACCGGATTCACCCCTCTCGCTTGCGGCCGAAGAATGGATCACCGATCTGACTGCCGCGGAGATGGAGCGGTTACGCAAACGCACGACGCTCACCGCCGCCGAAGCGCAGGAAGTCTGCCGATCCGTACGCTCGATCGCGCAGCAGATGATGCTTGTACCCGTCTCGATGTGGCAGGGTGATCCACGCCTTGTTGCGGATCTGTTCGACCTCCCCGTGACCATGAATCAGACACAGGAGGATCGACCATGCCGAAGCTGACCGGTGGCGCGACAACCGCAGAACACAAGATCGCGACCCGAGAAGCCATGTTGGACGCGTTCATTCGCGAACTTCACGAGCAGGGCTGGCAGAACGTGAAGCTGCAGACTGTGGCCCAGGCAGCCGGTGTCTCACGGACAGCGGTGTACAACTACTTCCCCGACAAATCTGCGTTACTGCTTGCCTGGTCCACCCGCGAGATGGACAGATTCCTGCTCCTGGCCGAGCGTGAACTCGCGGATCGCGAGAATCCTGTCGACCGAATCGAAATCCTCGTCAAACTGACGCTCGTCGAGTTCTCACTGCAGCGATTCACGGGAATCGCGTTGGTCGAATTGCTGTCCGCGCAGGATCGCGAAAGCTTCCTCGAACATATTGTCCCGCTGTCGGTTCTGGTAGAACAGCTCGTCCAGGAAGGTGTCGACGCCGGCGTCTTTGTCGATTCCGATGCTGCCGCGTCCGCGCAACTCATCCTCGCCTGCGTGGAAAGCCGTCGCCCGATGCTCATGGCCGGCGACCGAGTGGACACTGTCGTGGCGACCACCGTCCCGTTCATCATGCGCGCATTGGGCGTCTCGTGGCCGACTTCCCTCACCGCCGATCCCACCGCTCGGCCTGCTCACGATCGGTAGGATCGCAGGTATGCACTTCGACCTCCCGCCCATCGATCAGCAGGCCGAGCGATTGATCGAACTCGGGGTACACGAGATGGCCGGGCTTTCTGCCGGCGACGTCAGGGCAGCCGCCGCAGCCGGAAAAGGTGAGGCTGGACTGCTTACCGTGCACGAAAAACTCGCTCCAGCTTCCATTTTGACTCCCCTGCTCGAGCACAAGAACAAGCGGGGCTTCATTGTCGTCGACATGGCCGACGTCGATCTGTTCGCTCCTACCGAGCCAGCCGCGTTGCCTGATACCGCGATGTATCTGCTCGGCGAAGTCGACCGCGGGGATCACCTGGCCAATTGGAGCCCGGACGAAGCGCTTCCCGCGATCGTCGATGCCGACCGTACGCCGCTGACCCTCACCGAAGGCATTCACTGGCTGTTGCAGCGCCCCGACGTCCTCGAACGCGGAAAGTGCTTCATGACCATCGGCTCCCGATTGCGTAAGCCTGACGGAACTTTCGACACCAGAACCCCGGCTGTGTGGATCAGCAACGGAACCGGCCGGGACGGCAAAGACAACCGCAACGCCCCGAAAGTCGGGTGGTGTTGGTGGGGTAACCGCCACACGTGGTTGGGGTTTGCATCGGCCGGCGGGCGGACGTCGCTCCCGGGTTAGAGCACGGTTGCGCGGTCGAATCGGTATCGATCCTTCCACGGCATCGCGTTCTCCAGCATTGCAGCGGCAGAGAGCAATTCTGCGTCGCAACCCCATTTCGCCGAGATCATCACGCCGAGTGGAACACCGTCTTCCGTCCAACCGAGCGGCAAGCTGATCGACGGGAATCCAGTTGCGTTGGCGACGATGGTGTTTCCCGTGAAAGCGACCATGTCGATCAGTTCAGTCGCGGGGTCTTCGTCATTACGTAGCTCACCGACTGCCAACGGCGGTGTTGTCACCGTCGGGGTGACAACAAGATCGGCGTCGGCGTAATCCAGGCTCCACCGCCGCGCCCATGCCTGAACAACTCCGATTGCCGCGGCCAGATCGCCCGACGGCACTTCGTTTGCTCGAACACGTAAGTGCTGCACTATCGGACGGAGAAGGTGTTCGTACTCTTCGGGAATGGGCTTGGTGCCGGCCAAGGACGAGAACATCGTGGTGAAGGCATCGACGAAGGCGTCGTCTCGGGCCTGAGGACGTTCGAACACGTTGTGTCCCAGGCTCTCGAGAACGAGGCCCACCCTCGATACCGCCTCGGAGACTCGTGGGTCCACCGTGCCGCCGGATACCGAGCCATGAGCGAGGGCGACGGTCAGGGGGCGAGAGTGCGATCCTTCTGCCTGGACGACAAACTCTTCGAACGACTTCGGCCGGGGCGGGTGAATCGTCCCGGCGCCAGGTCGCGTCGCCAGAACATCCAGCAGTGCAGCGGTATCGCGAACCGTTCGGGCGATCGGCCCCTTGCTCGCAAAACCGAAGTTGTCGTGACCTGCCACCCCCATCGTGATCAGACCGCGACTCGGCTTGAGGCCCACGACTCCGCACGTACTTGCCGGTGAACGCAACGACCCGGCGGTGTCACTTCCCTGAGCAAACGGCACCAGACCAGCGCCAACGGCGGCCGCGGCGCCACCACTGCTACCGGCAGCACTTCGTGTGCGATCGAACGGACTGCGCGCGGGCGGAGCAATTTCCGGCTCGGTGTAACACGCTGCCCCGAACTCGGGCACCGTCGTCTTGCCGATATCGATCAGACCACCTTCTCGGATCGCCTCGACGATCTCGTCATCGGCGTCCGGCACGAAGTCCCGAAAGAGCGCCGATCCGAAGGTCGTGCGGATGCCGCGAGTCGCGTCGAGGTCCTTGATGGCCGTCGGGACGCCGAACAGGCGCGGAAGCGGTCCGGCGTCCCGCTCGTCCAACCTTCGCTGGGCCTGCTCGGCGAGTTCGATCGCATGTTCCCCGGCGATCGTCGTGAATGCACCCACGTCATCGGAAGTGGTCGCACGATCGACGAAGTACCGGGCCACCTCGGGGATCGAGACCTGCTTCGCGGCGATCACACCGGCGAGTTCGACAGCGGACAATTGATGGAGATCAGTCATCGGGCAGCACTCCTTGTAGGTCAATCGACACTTGTAATTTCGATACGCGTATCGCTATTGTTGTCAGCATGGTATCCGAATCCGCCGGCTCCGCAAGGGCCGGTCGACCAAAAGCATTGAGTCACAGACAGATACTCGATGCTGCGGCCGAGATCGCCGATACGGACGGCCTGGACGCGGTCTCATTTCGAGTGCTCGCCGAGCGACTGGGCATATCGCCGATGTCCGTCCACCGCACTACCGGCGGCATCGACGCGTTGAGGCGAGACCTGATTTCCACCCTCGTGGGAGAAGCCGTCTCGTCGATCGACTGGCCGACCGACTGGCGCGGGGTTGCCCGCACGTTCGCCTACGGTCTACATGACCTTCTGATGAAGCATCCTCTCGTTCTGGAAGCCCATCGGCAGGCATCACTGGAAGCGCCCGGCGCCGACGATACCGCCCACCGAGTCGTGCGAGCGCTTTCGCAGGCCGGCCTCGATGACGAACAGGCCACTTACGCGTACGGCGCCGTGCATGATTTCGTGACCGGACACGTCGCAATTCAATTGGGACGCGGAGCTTTCGACAGTGCACCCGCCGATCGACGCGAGGCATCGGTGTTCGCGCTTCATCACGATCCCGCCCGAAGGTTCGAATTCGGAGTCACGCTCATTCTGGATGGCGTGGCGTCGATCGCGCAGCGAGGAAGCACAACATGACAAGTAGCGTGACGACAACCGAAATTCGTGGCACCTCGGGGCGCCGTATCGCGTTCTGCGAGTACGGCGATCCGACTGGCCGGCCGGTAGTCGTGGTTCATGGATCACCTGGCAGCCGATACGAGGGGCTCTCGCTCGACAACGCGGCTGCGACGGCGGGTCTACGGCTGATCGTCCCCGATCGCCCCGGCTTCGGTCGCACAGATCCACACACGGACAAGGGATTTCATTCCTGGGACGACGACTACGTCACTCTGATCGATCATCTCGAGTTGGACTCGGCCGCACTGATGGGCTTCTCCGGAGGCGGCGGTTACGCGCTCGCAGTCGCTGCGGCCGTACCCGAACGAGTCTCGAAATTGGTGCTGGCGTGCGCCATGATTCCCGGAGCCCCACGAGATACTTTGCGGCGCAGGATAAAACTGGTATCCGCGCTGTACTTTGCCGCCAACTGGGCTCCCCGCATGGCTGGCGCAATGCTTGCGGGAACCGGAGTGTTCTCCAAGTTGCGCAGCGACTCCGTCTCGATCTGGCCGGCCGCCGATCAGGCCGTCATGACCGACGAGTCGCATCGCCCTGCTCTCCAATTGGATTCATCCGAAGGGATCGCACAGGGCGGATCCGCAGGGGTTGTCGACTTGGCTCGGTATCGCCACGAGATGCCAGGGTTGCTTCAATCCATCTCGGTACCAACGGTTTTCCTGCACGGAACCGATGACAGGAACGTACCCATCGAAGTTGCCCGCTGGGCCCACTCGATGATCCCCCACTCTCGCTTCGAAGAGGTCAGCGGGGGCGGCCATTTGTTCGTAGTCGCGGACCCCACTCCACTCATTCGCGCCCTCACATAACCTCTTGACTCGAACTGATGTTCGAGTATTGTTAGAGGTGGGGATCGGGGGATTCAATGAGCGTCTTGTTGTCGGATGTGGTGTCTGGTTCTGCGGTGGGGTTGCGTGGACGGCTGTGGCAGTTACCTGCTTCTGAGTTGCGTGCGGCTGCGGTGTCGGCGAGCGCGGAGATTCTTCGTCTCGAGGCGGTGCGGGTGGCGGTGGTGGACGAGTTGTCGTTGCGGCCGGATGATCAGGTGATTG
>NZ_JASDCV010000046.1:0-21153 GCF_030407755.1 Rhodococcus sp. APC 3903 | reverse complement strand
GGCGTTCGCACCTCCCGCTCGGGTGGCTGGCGGGGTGATTGTGCGGGAGCGACGGGACTCGACACGCGCGGTGTCGCGGTAGCTCTTCAATTTTTTTCGGGTGTTTTGTGTTGCACCGGAGCGTCTAACACCATGCAAATCTGTCCGATTCGTTCCGATTCTTTCATTTCGATTTGGTGACGCATAAAACCGCCGGGCCTGTTTCTGTTCCTCCTTTTCCTTATTATTGAGAAGTTTGCTAATTCGATGGAATAGCGAGATTTTTTACAACACATCGATTAAAAGTTCAGGTGGCGTGGAATCTCAGCTATCTCGCAGACAGTGGGTCATGCGGGCTTTTCGTTACTCTTCGGGACGTCGGGGGTGACGTCACCTGCACGAAAGTTGCTGTTTATGAGGCGCTTTGATGTGGATTCGATTGCAGTGCGTCGTCGGTTCACGCTGCCCCGGGGTGTGTAGGGATTGGGTAGCGGAGGCGTCAGGGGATGTGGATAATTCTTTTTGTCGCTCCTGTCCGGGGCGGCATTGCGGGAGTCCTTTCAATGATGCGTGGGGGTTTGCTATGCCAAGTCAGGGTGATTTCAGTTTTCTTTCTTTTTCGACCTCGGCGGCGATGCAGGACTGGTGGTTCGTTTTGATGGTGGGTGCGGCTGGGGCATGTTTCGTGGCTTCGTTGTCGGTCATTGAGGCTATGAAAGATGTGTCGATGGAGCGCGTGGGCGCGGCGTTGGGGCGCGTGGCCGTCTCTTTCGTGTTCGGCATTTCGTCGTGGTTGCTGATCGACGCGAGTTTCGTGGAGCAGCCTGCGAAGTCGATCACTCCTCCGGTGGAATTTCCGGCGACAATCGGGGATCTGTTGGCGTTTGCGGTGTTGGTGGTTTTGATGGTCGCGGGTGCGGGGTTGGGGATGCTTTTTGGTGCCGCTTCGCTCGATGTCTGACGGGCTGAGGGTGTGGCGGAGACGTCGTCGAGAGCGACTATCCCCTGCTATTTTGGGTGTATCCGCAGGTCGGCGCTTGATGGGGGAAAAGTTGATGGATAGCTGGAGTCCGGATTTTCGGCCGCGGATGTGGGAGCGGGACAAGGAGCAGTTCGCGGCATGGACGGGAGGTGCTGCGGTTCGTTCTCCGTGGAAGCGTCGCAGGTTCAGGATCTGGCGCGAAGAGCAGCTGTCTAGCAAGTTGCGTTTGGCTCACAAGGCTGAGCAGAAGCGTCGGGCGGATCTGATGGCGAATCCGAGTCCTGAGCTTGTTGCGGCGTATGCGGAGTTGCGGGCTGCGGAGGCGGCGTCCGGTGCGCGGATCGGTTGCGCGCGTGGCGGCGATATGACTGACCCGAAAACCGTTCGCGCTCTTGCTCGGCTGTTGAGCGATGACGCCGAAAAGTTCCAGTAGGAGCAGAGTACGGGCCACATTTATTGTGGTCAGCCCGCTTTTGTCCGGAAGTTTTCAGTCACGCCCGAGGTCGTGGGAGCGTTTCGGTGTCTGGGTCCGCGAGGTTTCCGGCCCGCTCGTCCCTGATTCTCGTGAACCTGTCGGTGGCTGTGACGGGTAGTCGAGTAGGCGGCCGCGCATGAGGTCGCTGAGTTCGTTCGGGTTGTACGGTGCGCGGTTTCCGCTGCGGAGGTGGTCGATCATCGCTTTGTGGTGCTCGGCCACCTCGAGGTGGATGACGTTGCCTTGAGTGCTGGCGAGTGTGGGTGGTTCGGTGTTGTTGCGGTGTACGCCGGGGGCGAGGACGTCGCGGAGCGGTGTGTGGGTTGCTTCCATTGCGACGTAGCGGGCTGCTTGTACTGCGGAGGCGTGGACTTTCTGCCAGTCGATGGTCCAGCCGGAGGATTTGAGGAGTTCGTCGAAAAAGACTCGTTGTGTGCGGGAGTTGCCGTCTCGGAACGGGTGCAGGACGGTGGTTTCGCCCCAGTGGTAGGCGAGTCGGTCGACGGCGCGGTCTTTCGGGAGTCCTTGGGGGAAGTTGTCTTTGGCGATTCCGCGGAAGATGAACGCTGCTTGGTTTTCGATGTGTTCGGGTCGGCAGTGGGGGAGGTTCATGCCGACGGCGCCGGTGTCGCGGGTGCGGAGGGTGCCTGCCCAGTCGTAGACGTCTTGGAGGATGAATTGGTGGATCTTTTTCAGGTGTTCGAAGTCGAAATTACCTGCGATGGGCTGTAATTCGAGTTGCAGGATGCGCTGATACGCCGCTTCGGTTTCGTCCTCGAGGAGTGCTTGCGGGTCGGTGTGCCCGAGTTTGTTGATCAGGACCCCGGTTTCGGGGTCGACGTACGGGTCTTTCAACTGCGGGCAGCTCGGCGGCGGCGGTTTTCGGCGAGGACGAGTGCGACTGCTTCGTCGCCGGTGATTTCTCCGCGTAGTTGCCGTCGTCCGACTTCGATGCCGTATTCGCTGGGTTCCATGCCGGCCATGCGGTGTCCGGCTGTGGCGGCGGCGATGGCTCGGTCGATCTGGGCTTCGGTCATGTGCGACTGTGCGTTGCGTGCAGTGGTCACCGGTGCTCCTTCGTCGACTCGGGCGAGCGTGGCGGTGCGCAGGGGAGCTGCGCACCGTTGTCTATTCTACCTGATTATTGCCTGTTTCCTGCGGTCAACAGGCGTTGTGGGGCGGTGCCTGAACAGGGCGTTTCGGGTTTGGGCTGCGGCGTTGTCGGCGTGTTTCTTCGAGCGCTTGTTGGCGGTGCTGGGTCGACGATCCTGCTGCTGTCGTTTCTCGAATCGATTTCACACCGCTACCGACAGACCCCGGCATGAGTGCCGGCCGTGGATCAGCGGCCTGCTTTCGGCCAGGGCCTGCTCTAACCGAGCGGAATTCGCATCAGCTATATATTCGATCGATACCGACGTGGTGCGCGAGGAGCAAGAGATGCCGGAACCGTTCGCGATCGAGGTTGACTCCTTCTACAACACGATCGTCCTGCGATCACCGGATGACTACGATCCACTCGGGCCGGAGTGGTTTCCCACCGAGCCCCAGTTGGTGAACGGCGGAGCAGGCCGGTTGGTCGTCCACACCGGTGGACGCGGACTCGTGCGCGTAACAGTCACCTACACTGACACGCCCGCCCCGCCACTCGCGGATTCGCTCCTCATGGTGTGGGAGGACATCGCGGAAGCCTCGTTCACGATCGAGAGCGACGCACTCTGCTTCGACGGGTTCTCTGGCGAGATCTCGCAGCCCGTTCCCCATCCCGGGCCAGGCCCGTGCAGAGCGCGGGTATTTGCTCGGGGACGAACCGAGTACTGGGACGCCTACCGGACACCAGAGGCTCAACCGCAGATACGACTCCACGTCCAACTCTGGCCGCAACAACTCGGCGCCCCGCACCTCGTCCAGTACCGAGACCGGTTCACCGGCAACCGTATCCGAACAGACGGCACCATCGAGGAACAGCAGCCCACCGCATAGCCGAAAAACGACTCCCGCCCTGCGTCGCGGATGACTACCTTCCTACGGCGCAGTCCGGCTCTGGCACTGTTACCCGATCCAGGAGTTCTGTGCCGAGTCCGCTTTCGAAGAGCGAGTACGCGCCACGGGGTGCTTCTAGTCTGCAGGGGCAAGGTCTTCGTCGTTGGCGAAGATCAGTCGTCCGTCATCCAGTGCGATCGCCCACCGATGTACCGGAGCCCAGTCCCGCCCTACCGACCCGGAGTCGATGACCATGTCCGCGTAGTCCTCGATCACCACACCCGTGCATGTCACGGCGCCATCAGCATCGGAGTCTGACACCGTGATTCGAACTCGGGCACCTACTGCGGCCACGTCTTTGCTTTTGCCGTTTTTGTCGGTCATCTGCCTGATTCTGGCAGAGCAACTTCGTTCGGGCCCAGCGTCGCATGCTCGGGAAACGCGCGGAGCCGAGTGTGCTGGATGCCGCTGTCTCTCACTGGAGCTGTTACCCAAGTCCGTCCGAGGCCGGCGCAGGAAATGGTCCTGTCGGTGCACGCTCCTACAGTCGGTTCGGGTAACAGTCCGGATCGAGTGCCAGGAGCAGCTGATGACGTTCGTCAACGATGCTCCATCGCCCTTGCCTGGCATGCCCGACAACACTCCCGCGCTGCCGGCGTTCCAGATGACGTTGATCGGGCAGCCCCAGCCTGTACGCATCCCCGAACGTCTGTGGCGTTCCTGGCTCGACGATCCTGCCGTCGTGTCCCGCTTCGAATCCAAACGCTACCGACGGCGAGAGCACTGCTGGCCGTGGATCGGCGGAGTGTCCTCGACCGGGCACGGATCTTTCCGGGCGGCGAGCCTGCCCGGGCCGTCACGACGCGGGACCATGCCGGCGCATCTGTTCGCCTACCAGCTCGAATACGGTGTCATCTCGAGGTTGGGCTGGTCCAACACCGACGATGCGGTGCTGTGCCATCAATGCGACTTCGCCGGCTGCACCAACCCGGCACACATGCAGTTGGGAACCAATCGCAGCAACCGTGGCGAATACGAGCTCCGGCGACGCAACATCGCCAGCCCCCTCGCCGACGTTCGAGGACCCGCGGGTCGCACACGTGCCATCGCCGCCGCGATCCGTACCGGGATCGAACAGAACGTAGGAAGCGACGTCATCGACGAGCGCATCGCCGCGGCCGAGGCTGCAGGACGGCCACTCTCACTCTGGTAGCGACACCGCGACACTCGCGATGCACGTTCAATGCGAATGTATTTCGTTGCTGTACTGCACATTTCGCCCATAACATGACATAATCTATATTATCGGCAACGATTCTTATATCAATTTCAAGTGGATCCCGCTACGTGTGATCGGAGCGCTGGCATCACCGAGGCTGTGGCCGTTGGCGTAGCACCTTCCGATGGTGGCCAGCTTCGAGGGAACCGAAAGCGGCGTATGCCGCCACAACCTGGGCAAGTAGATAAATTTCCGAACATTCGCCGCAGCCGGCACTGTCGGCCCGGCATCAGGACATCCGGCGAATGCGAGCGGCGAACATTGCTCTACATGAATTACCTGGACATGCGAACGCTGTTCATCAATCGAAATAAACTGGATAGCGGCAAGGAAAGACCGTACAAGATCAGCGCGAGTGGCTCGAATCTACCCGATCTTTAAAATGTCTAATTTACCTGAACTTTGATATGTTCAATTTACCTGAACTTTAGCCTAAAAGAGCAAGATAATTACTTTGGGCATGCGTCGTGACATCATTCCCGTCTGTTAGCCTGGCCTACTTACGCCTCTGGGTCGTCCCTGACCTGCATGTTTCAACAAGAAGTCGAACGGTCCGTTTTGTGACCTCGGGCACTGAAGCGGATTTCGTGATGCGCGCACTCTAAGGTTATGTATTAATGTTCCCAGCCGCTCCGGACCGGACGGTAGGCACACGGATTACCGTCCATCCATTCATAGTGCATTGAATCAGGGGGTTGATTCTTTTCGTGACCGGGGATTTGCAATTACATACGATGTCGACTAGTGGTAATGATCTTGCCCTGGTCCTGGGACGTGGGTCCACGGATACTACGACGCCCGACAAGCGCCGGCAATTCTATGTTGCGCGGGACGGTTCCAACAGATTGTGGCCCGCAATCCTGCTCGCGAGAAACGTATTGCGAACCCCATTGCCTGAGCCTCTGGTCAGCGTACTGTGTGAGGATCTACTGTTCGAAATGGCCAAGTCGACGCAGTTGGGTGGTACTCGCAACCCTTGTGTGGTTAGTGCGAATATCGTCGGACTTCTGCATAACAACACTGCCCTCGTGCTTGAGCGGGCGATGGCGATTGTTGATGAGGTTCCAGCAGGCTGCCTGGACCTGGACGTATTGGTGGCCTGCACAGTAATTTCCAACCTGATGTGGTCGACGGGGTCTCTGAACGACAGCATTGAATGGGGACAACGCGCGGTCATAATCGCAGAATCGGCTCCGCCGTCGCCTTGGACTCCGTATCCACTGCTGTCGTATGCCTCCAAACTCGCAGACGACGGCCGGTTCGCGTTGGCGGAGAGCCTGCTGAGCCGGGTCGACAAGCTGGTGCGCGCCGACCATGAACCGTTCGCCGCGACCGCTTGCGCGGGAGTGATCTCGAGCCGGATTCGCTTGCAACAAGGAAGGTTCCAGGAAGCTGAGCGAGAGATAAACAATGCCCTGGTGCTGGCCGCGAGTTCCGGCAATCAATGGATCGAGCCGTTCGCCGCCGGAGTTGCGGCGCTGGTACGGTTGCGTGCCGGTGAGGTCGGTGCAGCCGCGAACCACGTTTGGCGCTCCCGCGCAGAAGCCGCCGAATTTGGCACGGTGTTCCCATCTATCAGATCCGACTGGAGCGAATTCCGGATCGCGTGCGCACAACTCGGCTTCGAACGGGCAAAAACCTTGGCCGCCACCCGGCTGCCCCTGCTGTTGACTTCCAGGCAGCTATTCATCGAAGAAGCCGGTGCAGCACCCTGGTTGGTGCAGTCCGCACTGGACCATGCGGATATTGCGCTAGCCACTGTGGTCTTGGATGCGGTCGAGGAGTTGGCTGCTCGAAATCCCGACTGGCACACCATCCGTCACTCCGCGATTCACGCCAGGGCCTTGATCGGTCGCGATGAACTCAAACTTCGCGACGCCGCGAACTCCTATGCCGACCCGTGGGCTTCTGCACTGGCTCATGAACACCTGGGCCAGTTGCGACAGAAGATGTACGGCGCCCAGCACCGGCTGACCGGAATCAGTATCGCGACCGCGTCCCGGCGATACCGCGAGGCCGGGGCCGCCCAATATGCCGAGCTGATGCTGGGTCGGCACGAAGGAGTGTCGCCAGTGACGGTCGAATCACAATTTGCGGAGGAGTGGGCGGCCCTCACCGACGCACAGCGCACTATCTCGCTCTATGTGAGTCAGGGGATGACGAATGCCCAGATCGCACGGAAGCTGCAATTGTCCACCCACACCGTCAACTACCACTTGCGAAAAGTGTTCGAAAAGTTCGGTATTTGCTCGCGGGTGGAACTAGCGCGAATCGCGGCCACACAACTGTGATTCGTAGGGCGGCTACCACTCAACCGGGTAGGTAGTGGCCGCCCACGCATCGCGCTGCAAAGCTAAAGTCCGCCCGCAGCGGCATTGACAGTAGGTGCCAGCTGATCCTCAATGCCTTCAAAGTTATTGTCGCAGAGCCTATAAAGGTGTGGTCGTACACACATACTCGTGATCGACGAGGCGTATCTGATGTTCACGAACAACTGGAAGCTGTCTGCATATTGACGAATACGTTGACGGATCAGGGCTCTCTGCTTCGGTGTTGCTGGTCGGGCAGTACCGTCTGGCGATCCATGGAACTGGCTGCCTGGAACAGCGAATTGCGTTGCGATACAGATTTCCTCGCCGCGTCTGAGAAGGTCATCGACGTCGCTCGTCGTTGAGCTCGCTGGCCGCGACGACCAGCTGTTCACCGATGTCGCCACGAAGCGCTTCATCGACAAACCTGCGCTCGCCCACCGAGGGCGTCGGAGGCTGACTGGCACCGCGCCGAACACCGGCGACACCTCGCTCTATCAAATCCGTACCGCAACAACGCTCGCCGGGATTTTTCAATGGCCATCATCGGAACCTTCAGCGCTGCGCAACAGTTGGACGCCCGAACTTCGTCGCTACCTGAATGAGTAGTGGTGGGCTTCCTCCCTCACCGGATACATTCGAAACCGACAGTGCGAGAAGAGGTGCTGTGGTGACGCCAACCGATATTGCGGTCAGTGCGTCGCCCGAGTCTGCCCTGGGGTTCAATGCCCGCTCTTGTGTCCGGAACCGTTCAGAAACTACAGCGAAAGAGGGAGCAGTGACGATTGAACTGCAGCGGGCGGTGGACGACCCAATCGTCATCGATGATTTAGAGATCCCCTCGTTCCGGGTGGATCACCGCGCCTACACCGACGACGCCGTGGCCGTGCGCGAGATCGCGAGGATCTTCGATCGCTGCTGGTTGTACGTCGGGCACGAATCGGAGGTGCCCGCGCCGGGTTCCTTCGTATCACGCGATGTCGGCGGGCGCCCGGTGGTCATGGCGCACGGGTCCGACGGGGTGATCCGGGTGTTTGCGAACGCCTGCACTCACCGCGGTGCTTTGATCTGTTCACAGCCGACCGGGCAGGCGAAGTCGTTCCGGTGCCCTTATCACGACTGGACGTTCTCCAATCGGGGTGAATTGACCGGGGTCCCAATGCCGGACGGGTACGGGCCGGGCTTCAAGAAGGCGGACTTCGGCCTGGCACAGCACCACAGTGACAGTTACCGCGGGTTTGTCTTCCTCACCTTCGATCCGGAACAACCGCGCACCTTGACCGAGTACTTAGCGGGAGCCACGGAGTACCTCGATCTGATCGATGACCAGTCCGAGTCCGGGATGGAGGTGATCCAAGGCGCGCAACTGCACGGGGCTCAAGCGAACTGGAAGCTCCTGATGGAGAACAGCGTCGACTTGTATCACTTCAGTGCACTGCACAAACGCTACGTCGGTTACATGGAGTCGCTCGGGGGGAAGGCGCCACGACGACGAGGTGGTTTCGGTCGCGCGCTCGGCCTGGGTCATGGAGCCAACGAGATGCCGCCGGCCGCGGCCCGCCCACTCGCCTACTGGACGCCGATGTTCGGTGACAAGGTCCGGCCGAAAATCGAGGCTATCGCTGCACGTTTCGTCGAGCGGTTCGGCACTGAACACGCCGAACGGATCACCAGTACCAATCGCGCTTTGCTGATTTTCCCGAACTTGATGATTATCGATGGGCAAGCGATCACGATTCGCAAGATCGACCCGGTCGGTGCCGACCGGATGTCTATTACATCGGTTGCATTGGCCCCCAAGGATGAAGATCCGGAGATTCGGGAACTCCGGAAGAGTTCTTATCTCACGTTCCTCGGCCCTGCCGGCTTCGCCACTCCCGACGACATCGAGATCGTCGAGTCGTGCCAGCGAGGCTATCTCAACCGCACGGTGCGCTACTCGGATCTGTCACGCGGTATGAACAAGGAGATTCCCGAGACGACCGATGAGCTTCCTGCTCGCGAATTCTGGCGGCAGTGGGACCGGATGATGCACGGCGACGACGGTCACGTCGAGGTCGCTCACCAGGCCGAGTTGTAAGGGGCAGAACAGCAATGACCAACGAACTGACGGTCGACGATGCAGCCCAGGTGAGACTTTGGCACCAGGTGAGCCAGTTCATTTTCCGTGAGGCCCGACTGCTCGACGAGTGGCGCCTGACGGAGTGGTACGACGAGATGCTGACCGATGACATCCGCTACGTGGTGCCGGCTACAGATGTCCGTGGCGAGTCGGACGAAGCGCTCGGGCTCATCGACGACGATGCAGCCCGACTTCGTCAGCGGATCAAGCAAATCCTCGATGGCGAAGTGTGGTGCGAAAACCCTCGGTCGCGAACGAATCGCATTGTCAGCAACGTGGAAATTTTGGCTGATCAGGGCAGCTACCTCGAGGTTGCGGCGAATGTCGTCGCATACCGCTTCGGGCACCGGCGCTCCGACGTTTACGTCGGAAAATACCGGTTCGAACTCGTCCCTCGAGGCGGATCGTTCCGGATCCGGAAACGGGTCGTGGTGCTCGACCACGAGACATTGTACGAGCACGGCAAGCTCAGCATCGTCCTGTGATGAATCCGAAGGCAGCAGCCAATGTTGACAGCTTCCCAACCGCAGCCAACTTAGCCTCAATATGGAGGAGTTGATCGATGAATCAGCCATCTACCCGGCGTGATCGGGGTGAAGCCATCTTCAAGGAGGTCTTCGGCCGCGAACCGCGCCCAGTGTCTTCCCCGGACTTCACCCAGATCACCGTCGACCACTTGTTCGGTGAAATCTGGGCCCGCCCGCACCTGAGCTTGAAGGAACGCGAACTGATCGCACTAACCGCGGTCACGCTGGCGCGCACCGATTTCGAGCTGCGGGGCCACATCAGCGCCTCCCTGAACCTCGGGATGTCGCGAGAGAAGATCATCGAAGTCATCATTCAGCTCGCCTACTACGGCGGCTGGCCGGTCGCCCACAACGGACTTCGTGTCGCCCACGAGGTCTTCGCCGAGTTGGACAACGTCACCGGAAAGAACACAGACCATGACCGGTGAAACGACCCCGCTCGAGCCGGCAGAGAAGGTCGACCTGTGGCGTCAGCGATACTTCGAGGCCCAGGCCGCCGCGGAAGAGTTCGTTCTGGGAGAGCACGGCGAAGAAGGCCTCTCCGGATGGATCGAGGCGAATTCCCGCATCACCGCGGATTTGCTACGAGTCCAACGGCCCGATGGGGAATCGGCAGCCAATCACTTCATGAACCGGCTGCAACGTCAGCTGTTGCTGTACGACTCGGCAGTGTCCACCGAGGATCAGCCCTCGGGCAGCGTCCTGCGAAACGCCGACTGCGGGATCCTCCGGTACCGGAAAGAAGCTGCACGAGCCGGCGTCGCCCTGACATTCTCGTCACCGTGCCCGTACTGCCAGGAACTCAACACGGCCATCGCCACCCGCTACGTAGAACCGGACATTAAGGTGTCGTGCGAACAGTCGGGCGACGGGTGCACCTGGCGCACAGAGTACCCTTCCGCACCAGCGGAGGACGCGGCTCCGGCCACCGCTCCGGACGAGCTAGTGATTGAACCGACGGGAGTCTAGCTTTCGCCAGTCCCTGCAGAAGGGAGTTAGCTAGCCGCCGAATCGGACATTTTTCGCGATTTTCCGAGCCCCGACCGAAACGCTTTCCGGGACTTCTCCTCGTACTCGTCTATCGGAGTTGATTAGACCATGCCGTTGTCGATGGTTGACAAAATTATCCGACTCTCCCTGATGTCTTTCCCACATCCTCTTGGTGTGGGACAATTTTACCCGGCACTTTCAACGTACAACGTCGAACAGTCATTCTCGCTTGGCGACTTTCGAGACGCAGTCAGTTATTACTTCGACGAGAATCCATTCTTTTCGAAGTGCTATCTGATCGAGCGACAATTCGAGAGTCCGGAAGAATTCCCGATCTCGTCCTTTCAAGAAATCGTGTTCGACGAGTACCCCAATTACTACGACGGCTTCCTGTTGATGTCCGTCACCTACAAGTCGAACCCCGATATTCAGGGCATTTTTACAGTCTTTCCCATGTCGATGAACGACGGCTACAGGTGTTTTCGCTTCCATCAAGCGTTGATGGCCACGATGATGGCGGGCAAGGACCATTTCCGCATTGCAGAGTCGATAGCCGAAATTCAGTTGCAGACCGCTGACCTGGACCAATATCTCCCGGCGAGGAAGCCGTTCATTGATGATGATGAATGCTCGCGAATCATGCCCTGGAAGCTTCGAGAGACCGTCGAACCGGCCCGCAAGATCGGTGCACATCTCGACATGGTCAAAGCGGAATTTCTCAACCGCGCCAGTGAAAACCTTATGGTAATGAAGAACGCCTCGTATGCGTCGAGTCTCCTCTTCGGAAATCATCTCCTGTTCCTGTTTGTTCCGCGCGAGGTCGTTTCTCGCTGCAGTGGAGATCAGATTCGCGACTACTACAAGGAGCTGGCAGTCGAAGCTGAGAAAGCAGTGGCGCAGTTGGAAACCCCAGAGGACTTTGCAAGAGCAGGGGCGGCGTGGTTGCCAGGATTTGCTGCGTACCCCCGTCGATTCGGCGTCAACAACTACGGCGACGTCTCACAATATGACGGGTCGGACTCCGGGTCGGAAAGCGGAATCCTCGTGCAGTATCAGTGGCACATGCCATACATGATCTCGGGTGCAGCGGCCACCGAAGGGTCGGGAATGCACATGACCATCACCATCAAAGATAAGGCGTTCAATTTCCTAACAGAGCGGCGGTAGGAACGATGAAGCCGTCACATCGTCCTGTAAGTAAGAATCGCCTCTCGTAGCTGATGGACACGTTGCTCAAAGCGAGAACCCTTGTGCAGGGTCGACGATGCTGACCGAGCGTGCACTGGGATCGTTTTAGGACGTTAACTCGAAATGCCCTCGACGGCAGCTGGTAATTCCGTCGTGTCCTTGTCGGAGTGTGAACAAATTCTGCGTGCAGGGTGAGCTGTGATGTCAATACCCTAAGTCGGGAGTAGCCATGAAGATGGTCAAATTTTTTGCCAGGATATACCTGCGGAAGACAGAACTTGAAGCATACAAAAAGTTCTACATGGCACTCCAAGGAGTGGACCGTCCACATCACGAATTTTACTACGAGGCGTTTAGGCTCGACCTGGTAGCGATCGGAAACATTATGCTGATCGCGGGAGATAAATCCGATACTGAACAGTTCGAGGCTACCAAGTTGACCTGGGTGGTGGAGGAACTGGACGCTGTGCGCGCATATTTGATCCAGGCTGGGGTCAAGATTATTAACGATGTCAAGGTGGTTCCTTCAGGATACAACATGCGGGCCATGCTTCCGGATGGAACAATCGCCGAATACGTCGAGCATAACGATGACTTCAAGCGGATGATGGCTGGAAACGCCTACGACTGAAAACCCGCATCGATCATGCTAATCCCTTCGATGCGATGGTGACCGCCGACCCTTGGCGGTGCTTCAGTATTACTGCCCAGCCATCCATCCCGCGCACTCGCCGATAAGTCGCTGGTAGAGCCGAGCCGCCGTTGAATAGGACCCCACACATGACCACCGCAGCCAGTCTCGACTCGTGGCATCCCATTTTGGACGACCAGCGCACGATCAGCGTGAGCCCGCTGCGCTCGCCCGCCGAGGTCCGCCAAGTAAACCCGCTGACCAACGCGCTCGCAGACACTGTCCGCCTAGGTCGCAAGGCCACCGTCGACGCGCTGAATGGTGACCACGACCGTCTCATGGTGATCGTCGGCCCGTGCTCAGTTCACGACCCGGTGGCCGCGCTTGAGTACGCCCGCAAGCTCGCCGAGAAGGCCGCCGAGCTGGGCGATTGGCTGCACTTGGTGATGCGCGTGTATTTCGAGAAGCCCCGCACCACACTTGGTTGGAAGGGTCTGATCAACGACCCGCATCTGGACGGCTCGTTCGATGTGAACACCGGCCTCGGCCTCGGCCGCAAGGTTCTGGTCGAGATCACCGCGCTCGGTCTGCCCGTCGCGTGTGAATTCCTCGACCCGATCACCCCGCAATACATCGCTGACCTGGTCTCCTATGGCGCGATCGGGGCGCGGACAGCCGCCAGCCAGGTCCACCGGCAGCTCTCAAGTGGACTGTCGATGCCAGTCGGGATCAAGAACGGCATCGACGGTGACGTGCAGGTCGCGGTTGACGGTGTGCACGCCGCCGCCGCCAGCCACGTCTTCCCCGGCACCGACCTCGACGGCCGCTCCGCGCTGATTCGAACCTCCGGCAACCCCGACTGCCATGTCATCCTGCGCGGCGGCAGCAACGGCACCAACTATGACGAGGCCTCGGTCGCCGAGGCGAAGGCGCGCTTGGAAAAGTCGTCGCTGGCCCCGCGTGTCGTCGTCGACGCCAGCCACGGAAACAGCAACAAAGACCACAACCGGCAGGTTGACGTAGTCGACGACATCGCCACCCGTATCGCCGCGGGTGAGCGAGGGGTGGTCGGCCTGATGCTTGAGTCGTTCCTAGTCGCCGGTCGCCAGGACCTGACCCTGGGTAAGTCAGACAAGCTGGCCTACGGCCAATCGATCAGCGACGCCTGCATCGACTGGGCCACCACCGAAACCCAGCTCGATCGCCTCGCCGCGGCAGTCGAGGCTCGTCGCGGCCGACAACCGACGAGCCCGCCTACCATTGAGGCTGCGCATTCGGATCCAACGCCGAAGCTCAGCGACAAAACTCATTCTGGCCGAAGTGTTGTTGATCGAACGTCGATCTAACCAAACTGAGTGCATGGCAACGACATTCAGAGGCATACACTCGATTGTGACAGTTAGGGCTCAGTGACGACAGCAGCCGTGCAGAATCCGCCGGTCCCCCACACCTGGATGCTCGCCGGAGCCCCCAGGCAGGCCCTCACTCCGCCGGCCAGGAAGCTTGAATGAACACCACCGACACAGGGTTCGCAACGTAGTCCGGTAATGGCTACTGTCCTGCGGTAACTTATTGCCCAGCAGGATATTTGAGTGAACGGACGCGCACGATCAGTGAGCAGGAAGCTCCTACAACCAACCTCGGAGCATTCGTGTCCGCGCAACAAATCTGCCCTGGTGCCGTCGATGCCACCGAGTCGGGCAGTCTTAGTCTGACCTTACGATGATCATCGAGTAAAGGAGAGTCGTGACCCAGGCTCGGGAAACACTAGGCGCCAAACTCAATGGAACACAAACACAGTCGAATGCGTCCCCGGGCGAAACCACTCACGAGTGGTTTCCTCGACGCCATCACATGTTGCCGGTGATCCTGGTCGCGATGTTCATGGCGCAGTTCGACCTATATGTGGTCAATGTTGCATTGCCAGTCTTGCAGCACGATCTGAATGCGAGCGACGCGGCGCTGCAGTTGATCGTCAGCGGGTACGCATTTACCTACGCCGCCGGACTCATCACCGGTGGCCGGCTGGGCGACATCATCGGACACCGTCGAATGTTTGTCATTGGCATGGCAAGTTTCGGTGTCGCGTCGCTACTGTGCGGTGTGAGCACTTCAGGGGCCATGCTCGTTTGGTTCCGTCTCTTACAGGGCGTGACTGCGGCTGCGATGATGCCACAGGTACTGGCGTTGATCACCTCGTCCTTCCCGCCAGCCGAGCGGCCGAAGGCGCTGTCCTGGTTCGGGTTCACAATCGGAGTAGGCGCGGTTGCCGGGCAGGTCATAGGCGGGATGCTTCTACAAGCGAATATCGCCGGTCTTGGGTGGCGAGTCATTTTCTTCGTCAACGTCCCAATCGCGATCGTCACGGTGGCGCTCGCACTGCGGAGCTTGCCGCTACACGAGAGCAGTAGGCGCGCTCGACTCGACATTCCGGGTGCCGTGGGCGTGACCGCCAGTCTGGGGCTGCTGCTGTTCCCGCTGATCGTCGGTCGTTCGCAGGGCTGGCCGTGGTGGTCTTGGGCGATGCTGATCGGGTCGGTCCCGGTTATGGTTGCCGCCCTCGCGTGGGAGCAGCGGCTCCAGCACTCCGGCGGAACACCAATCTTGTCGCTTCAACTGTTCGCCGAGAAGGCATTCAACCTCGGGTTGTTCCTCTCAGTCGTCTTGCTTTCTGCCTTCTTCAGCTTCATCTTCTGTGTGACCTTGGTTTTACAGGACGGGATCGGTCTGGACCCCTTACATGCCGGTTTGACGTTTGGGCCGCTTGGTATTGGCTTCGCTGCTGCATCCATCGTTGCCCGACCGTATGTACAGAAATACGGTGCACGTGCCATAGTCGTCGGCACCGTACTCGTCATCGTCGCATTCGCGACGGTGATCGTTCTCGCTAGTGCACGGTTGGAGAGTCTGACCGCCGTGGAGCTTGCGATTCCGATGATGTTTGTCGGAATCGGGAACGGGATTGCGGTCCCGACAGTGACTGGGCAGGTGCTCGCCCGGATCCGCCCGACTTACGCGGGCGCGGCTTCCGGTGTCCTCACCACCGTCCAGCAGTTCTCCAGCACGATCGGAATCGCTGGCATCGGTGGCGTGTTCTTCGCCGTACTCGGTTCCCGAGGGCAACCCGCCGACTACGCGTCTTCGCTGGTTGCCTCCAGTATCTGCAGCCTTGTGCTCGTCGCGGTCGCGGCGCTGCTTTCGCTGTGGTTGGTGCGGGTCACACGTTCTGCAACGGTCTGAGGGCATTCCGTTCGGCCGCCGCGCTCGGTTCGATGTGCGAGTAGTCCGGAACTCACACCGTTACGTTCGCCGGTCGACGGCAGCAGCGCATCAGAGGTTCCTTCGGCGATAGTCTGCTGCAGATGGTCGATCTGAGTTCTTGCTTGGCCGGCGGCCCGCACAGCCGGCAGTTGTCACTGCCGAGCTACTCGGGCGGCACACGGGCCTAAGAAGATCATGAACATAGTTCTGTCGTAAGACATGGTGTCACTCGACAACGGTACGGAAAATCTAGTTGTCGTACTGTTTGCCCAGCTCAGTGGATCTATCGCGAGCGGCCTCGATCGCCGCAAATAGGGCGGCACGGACTCCGTGATTTTCCAACTCACGAATTGCGCTGATCGTCGTCCCTGCGGGCGAAGTGACCGCTTCCCGCAAAATGATCGGATGCTCTCCCGACTCGTCGAGCATCTTCGCTGATCCCACAGCCGACTGAATGATCAGCTTTTTAGCGACTCCTCGCGGCAGACCGAGCAGGATGCCGGCGTCGATCATAGCTTCGACGAGGTAGAAAAAGTACGCCGGCCCTGACCCGGAAAGCGCCGTGACGGCGTCGAGTTGTGGCTCGGCTAGCTCTATAACTTCGCCGACGTACTCGAACATCGTCTTGACGGTGGCCACATGTTCGGCGGTGGCGTGCTGGCCGATGGCAACAACGCTCATCGCCTCGCCGACCATCATCAGGGTGTTCGGCATGACCCGGACGACTGGCACGTCGCCAAGGCGTCGTTCAAACAGCGCTGTCGGCAGGCCGGCGCACACGGTCACCACCAGTTTGTGGGCTGCCATCCCGGCGCTCAGCTCTTCGAGCATCGCGTCGATGTCTTGCGGTTTCACGGACACGACCAGCACGTCCGCTTGATCGACGGCTACCCACGTCTCGACGGATTTCACGCCGTACTCGTCGGTCAGCTGCAGCGCACGGTCGGCGCGACGCGCGGTAAACAGGAGCTCTTCGGGCTTGTGCCCACCGCGCAGTAGACCCGCTATAAGGGCCTCCCCGATCTTTCCCGCGCCCAGTACCGCTATCACCATTCCATCAAGCGTGTATTCCGCTTCGACGAGACGCGGATCGTTACACCCCTCAGGGGATTCGGAACCTGTTGTCTTACTTCCGCTATCGAGATCTAGATCAGATGTGGTCATGTATGCCCTCTCGTCTGTTTCAGCTCCGCGCATCCAAGGTCCCGAAGCTATCTAGGTGTTGTGATGCTAGTTCGGCGAGTCCGCGGGCGATTGCTTCGCCTCCGGCGATCTCGCTGGTGAGGAGGCGATGAGTGTGCCGTGCGGGTCCGACAGGGATTGCAGTTTTGAGGGGTCAGAACAGGGCGTTTTGCGCGTCGTGGGCTGCTGTGTCGGTGCGTTTCTCGTAGGCGGCCGCGAGGGTTTGCGCTGTTGCCTGGCTGCATCCCATTTCGATGCCGATGTCTTCCCAGCTGGCTCCGTGGTCGTGCAGTTGCCAGGCGTCGTGTTCGTCGTCGCTCATCACTGGTGTTCACCTTTCACTGAGGGTGTGTGGCGGAGTTTGCAGGCTGCGATGAAGTAGTGAAGTGCCAACGCGGCCAACCCTGCTCCGGCCAGTACCGCGAGGACGGGGCCGTCGGTGGTGCCGGTGATGGCGACGGACAGGACGAATACTGCTAGCGCCAGGTAGAGGATCCCGATAACGATGTTGGCGATGAAATGTGTTGATCTGGCACGGTGTTTCGGCTGCGACTGGGTGTCGGTCATGGGCGGCCTTCGCGGATTGCGGCGAGGCGTTGGGAGGCTGCACGGCGTTCGCGGCCGATGCTGAGCAGGTGCTCGAACAGTTGGTCTTCGGGGAGCTCTTCGGCGGCTTGGGCGAGGGATCGTGCTGCTTCGCGGAATCCGCGGCGGTATGCCTGGGTGAGAACGGCGGCGATGTTGTACTCGAGTTCAGCGGACGGGACGCCGATGGTGGTGATGTCGGTGAGCGCTTTGGTGAGCTGTTTCCCGAGGTGACCGCTGGTGCGGCCTTCCTGCTGCAAGGTAGTGAAGACGTGGGCACTGTTGTGAGGTTTGCCGGCCTCGACAAGTTCCGAGATCGCGGTGAACAGTGCCGCGTTCACGGGTCGGTAGAAGTCGGCGCTGGTCAAGGCTGCGACGGCACGTTTCGCGCTCTCGGCCGGCGCCCAGAGCAGCGAGCACAGGAGTTGAGCCTCGACGTCGAGGGCGGTGCTGTACTCGTCGATCTCGCCTTCGTTGTCGGTGAGGTCATCGAAGTCAGGGGCGGTGGCCAGTGAGAGTGTCACGTCGGGGTCCTTGCTGTCGCCGGTGGGCATGAAAGGTCAGGGTCGCGGTGAGGTGAGTTGCCGGTGACTGCGCAGGATCTCGGCGGCCGCGCGGAGGTTGCGGGCAGCCTCGGCGAGATGAGTTGCGATGTCCTGGTCATGGGCGGAAACATCTCCGGCGGTGTCCGTGCCGGGGGCGGTGTAGAGGGTGTGCAGTTCTTCGCGTGCATCACTGATTCCGGCGAGGGAGTCGTCGAGGGCTGCGAGCATGGTGCGGAGTTTGCGATCGACGGATTCGCTGTCGCGGCGGAGCTCGGCGTCGAGTGCGCGGTCGACGAAGTCTGCATCGGGAGTGAAGGTGAATGCTGCTGCGGTCATGGTGTCCTCGCTTCGCTGGTGAAAGTGTGTGGTCAGGCGGCCGGGGTGAGCTTGGAGATTTCGTCGGGACGGAATCCACTCCAGTGGTTTTCTCCTGCGACGACGACGGGGGCTTGCAGGTATCCCAGGCTCATGACGTAATCGCGGGCCTGTGCGTTTTCGGTGATGTCGATGACGTCGTATTCGATTCCCGCTTTGTCGAGTGCGCGGTACGTGGCATTGCATTGCACACATGCGGGCTTGGTATATACGGTGATCGCCATTATCATTCCCCCTCGTCGATGATTCTTTATTGATTTCATTCTATCGAACATTGCAATATAAACCAATACTTTCGTGGGTATTTCTTCGATTAGTTTCCGCTTTAGTTAATGGCATCTTCAATCATTTTCCGCATTCTTTCACTAATACCAAACCGTGACGTACACAGCTACCTGCATGCGTTCTACCTGCACTTTCTCCCCTCTCCCCGGTATGTGCCGATATTCTGGTCTCG
The DNA here is from genome assembly GCF_030407755.1 of Rhodococcus sp. APC 3903. Classification (NCBI taxonomy): domain Bacteria; kingdom Bacillati; phylum Actinomycetota; class Actinomycetes; order Mycobacteriales; family Nocardiaceae; genus Rhodococcus; species Rhodococcus sp. APC 3903. Next base: position 2,286 of record NZ_JASDCV010000046.1, on the reverse strand, counting down.
GCGGGAGTGGGTCAAGGTGAGCGTAGGAAGAAATATCGTAGCGCCTTTGTTCGAGCGTGCGAGTGGCGCGTGTGGATATTATTTCTGGAGCGGCCTTGATGCGCGAGCGTCGGGATAGAAGAATGTTCACACCGGGGCGGGTAGGTTCTTATCCTTGCGCTTTTATCGTGGTTCGTGGCCGGCGGCCGGGCGCTTTCTCGAGTGTCTGTGGTGGTGTCCGCATTCCGCCCTTCCGGTCCGCCGGTGGATCTGACCGCCAGCCGGGGGCGGAAGGTCCGGGGCGGAAGGGCGGACGATCCCCAACCCTTTCGGGCTGGGGATCGCCGCAACATCGGGTCAGTCGATCGCGACCTCGTCGAATGTGAGCTGTCCGGTGATGATTTCCTCAACGGCTGCGAGGGTGTAGCCCTGTTCCATCAGGAAACTGAGGTACTGGTCGGCGTTCTTGGGCTTGGATCGCCATGCGTCTTTGACCATGCGGGACTCTTGCGCGGCGATCACCAGCGCGAGGAGCAGCACCTGAGCGCGAGCCTCGGACACCTTCCCCACTTGCTCGGCCAACTCTCGGCCGGGGTAATAGCCCTTGAATCCGAGCAGCTCACCGAGTGATTCCGCTGCCTTGTATTCCGAGATCAGTCCGGGATCGCGGGCGAGGGTGGTCGCGACGTAGGCCGCTGCCGTTTTCGGTGGGGTCTTGCGGGCGAGCAAGGTTGTGCGCAGGAACTCACGGCGGACGGTGGTCGCGGCCTCGGCCTGCTTGTTCAGCTCGCGGACTCGTCGGCGTTCCTGCTTGTTCTTCGCTTCCTGCTCGCGCACTGCCCGAGCTGCCTCGGCAGGGTCGTTTCCGCTGGCGGCGGCGGGAACCGCGTCGATGATCGGTCGCGGCTCGAGTCCTGCGCCTTCCTGGTCGATGCACCAGTATTCCGGGAGGTACTCGGGCCGGTAGTCGACGGTGTTGGCGTGCCGTAGCCCTTCGTCGGGTACGGCGGAATCGTCGTCCTCGGTGTCCCAATCGACGTCGTCGTAATCGACGCGCTCGCCGGTCGCTTTGTCGAAAAACGCGTCGTTCAATCCCAGGAACACTGCCCAGAACTGCGGGGCTGCGTCGATCATCTCTTGGGTGACCTCGTCGCCGTCTGTGGTGACCAGGTCGGATGGGGACGGCACCTCCTCCCCGAAACTGATGTGATCGTGCGGAAGGATCGTAAATCCCTTCTCCTCGAACGGGGCTGCGGCGCGGGCGTATGCCTCCCGTTCTTCGCGCAACCCGCGTAGTCGCTCCGCTACGTGGTCGAAGTTGTAAGGCCTGGTGGTCAGGAGCTTTTCGACGGCGTCGGTGTCTCCGGCTTCCTCGAACTCGGCCACGACTGCCGCGTGTGCGAGGTCGAGCTGTCCGGCGTCGAGGGCGGCGCGGGCTGACTCGGCTTTTCCTACCGCTGCTTGGGCTTTCACGTCCTTTTTGTCCATCGCGAGGGTCTTGGACACCTTCGTGATGGATGCGCCGAATTCGAGCATCTGCGCAACTCCTCGGGTGTGCTGCGCTGCGGTCAGCCCTTCGCGGTGCCGGTTGGCGGTGATCTGCTTGCCGATCCGGTCGATGGTGCGGGCCTTGTCGCTGCCTGCGGTGTCGGGGTAGATCACGACAGGGATGCTGGTCAGGCCGGTTTCGCGGGCGGCGAGGGTGCGGCGCTGTCCGTCGCGGACGACGATCGTTCCGTCTGCGGTCCGGACGGCGCTGATCGCTTCGAGTACTCCGTTTTCGCGGATGGATTCGACAAAGTCGGGGGTCTGCGCCAGATCGACGCTGTCGCGGACGTTCTCGCCGATGTCGAGGGCGTCGGGGTGCAGCTGCGCGACCTCGAGTGCTGCGGGGGCGGTGTGTGTTGCGGTCATGGTGTTGCCTCTCGTAGACTTCGGGACACGACACCGGGCAGGTAACAGCTGCCCGGTGTTGTGTTGTTTCCGTAGGGTTTTCGGTCTCAAGCGGTGGCCGGTTCCAAGATCACTTGATCGGCCGTGGGGTGGCGCTCTCGGCAGCTATCGGCCTCGATGTGTGCGTCCATCAGGTCGGAGGCGTGGCCGTGGTAGTCGAGCGCGATGAGCAACTCCACGAACACGTCGATTTCCGAGCAGCAGTTGTGCTCGACGACGCTGGCGAGATACTCGGCTGTCTCGAACAACTTCGCCCACGCATCCGCTTTCTCGCAGATGTTGTGCAGGTCGTATCCGTACATCGTTTTCTCCTTCGGTCGGGCGGTTGTGGTCGGTCATGCTGCGCGTCCTTGC
>NZ_JASDCV010000045.1:0-21442 GCF_030407755.1 Rhodococcus sp. APC 3903 | reverse complement strand
CCTGAAGTCAAATATGACGACTCCACGAAACTCGGGGTACATCAAAGTCTCCGGAAACTCCGGTTCGATTCAGCAACACCTTTTCAGCGGCGATTCCGTCCTCAGAACAAGACGGCCATTCGTCGACCGCATTGAAGCTCCTAGCCGGTGCGCGCGTAAAGCTCGCATCGTCGAGGAGTGAACTACCGACGACGATCGGGAACGCTACTCGAGGAGAACGGGACAGGAGTATTATCCCGATGCCGACGCCGAGGTCAGAAAAGATCTTCTCCCTCAGTCGCCCCATTTTGGATGACTCGCTGCGGCTAGTGCAGCGCGGGGCGCTTGAGGTCGTCTTCGGCGATGATGCTGACCATTTGGAGAAATGATGGTGCTGCCTGCGCCCACACAAGAAACGCATTTTGATTGTCGCCAGCGACGGGGCGCGCCAACTTGGCTCTCGCCCATATTCTGGAGTTGATCTCGTTCAGTCGCTCAGGGAATTTCCGCACGTTCCCGGGTTGCAAGTCGATCAACACGTGTATCGATCGGTGGCGCACTGTAGGAACTGCCGTATCGCGGCGGCACTAGGTTCGACGTCGAAAGTTCTTACTCGGAGGCCAGTTCGATCTGGGTGGCCAGTGTGTGGCGGACGACGTGCGCGTTGTCTGCATCGAGTGCCTCGTCGTCGGCGCACACCAAGTTCACGATGCCGAGGTTCCGATGCCCCGGCGCTCGCTCCCGCTGATTGCGCTGATTACTAAGCAGCGTCCGATTCGTCGGCGGCCGAAGCATTGCGGCTGTGGCTCAGCAGGATCGAGATCACGACAGCGATTATCAGGGCCCCGACCCCGAGGAAGGGCAGGCGCGCGGTGCAGTGCCCCGCCGCGAGGGTGGCTCCGCCGACCCATCCGGCGATGGCGATGCCGATGTTGAATGCGGAACTGTTGACCGCGAGGGCAATGTCCGGGGCGATACCGTCCGCACTCGCCGCAATCCAGGTGTTCAACGGGGGGAACGTCGAAAAATACGTGATCCCAACCAACACGAGGCCCGCAACCGCCCCTATAGCGCTCCCGCCGATCAGGCCGGCGACGAGGAGTGCGAGGCCGGTGCCGCCCAGGGTGAGTATGAGGGCGCGGCCGAGGCTGTGGTCGGTGAGCCTTCCTCCGAGGATATTCCCTGCCAGGCACGCGCCACCATAGATGAGCAGGACTGGGGCCACGGCTCGGTCGCTGATGCCGGTGTCCGTAAGGAACGGCACCGCGAACGCGAGCAGCGTCATTGCCCCGAGACCCGCCATCGCGGTCATCGCGACACCCCCGATCACCGGGCCACGAGTGAGCACTCGTAGGGATCGCCAGCCCGACTCGCCTCGCGGGGTGCGGTCGTCGGGGAACGCGGCCAACACGATCAGCAGCGTGACACCGATGAGCACGGCGACAGGGACGAACGCCCACCGCCAGCCGAGGGTCTCCGACAGGGCGTTGCCAATGGGCACTCCGATCACTGTTGCGACGCCGAGCCCGAGAGTGATCCGCCCGACCGTGCGCCCGCGCTCGCCTACACGCGCCAGCCGAAGGGCAGTCAGCATGAACGCCACCAGTACCGATGTGTGCATCGCCCCGGTGGCAACCCTCGCCGCCAGCAGCACCGCGTACGTCGGCGCGACGATCGCCAGTACAGTTCCCGCGGCGTAGAGCGTCACCGCGACGATCGTGATCGCGCGAAGCGGCACCCGCGCAGTCAGCAGCGCGAGCACCGGGCCGGCTATCACGGCCGTACCGGCGTAAGCGGTCACGAGCAATCCCACATCGGAGACGTGCACGTCGAACGCTGCGGACAAGCGCGGCAGGATGCCGGCGATGACGTTCTCCGACGTGCCCAGCGCGAACGCACCAAGCACGAAGGCGAACGACAGCGCCCGGGGGACGCCGACCGGACGAGAAATGTCAGCGGAAGCAGTCATGCGACCGACGCTAAACTCTGACACATATGTGAGAGTCAAGTCCGGAGGGAACGTGAGATGCGGATCGGTGAACTGTCCCGGCGGTCCGAGGTGAGCATCCGCTCGCTGCGCTACTACGAGGAGCAGCGCCTGCTGCACCCCACCAGATTACCCAGCGGCTACCGCGTCTACGACGACGCGGACGTAATCCGGGTGCAGCGAATCCAAGCGCTCCTGGAGGCAGGGCTGAGCACACGCAAGATCGAGCACATTCTTCCCTGCCTGGCCCAGCATGCCGACGGCGTCGCCCTGGCCTGCTCCGACCTCTACGGCCAGCTCGTCGTAGAACGCGACGAACTCCTGGCCCGGATCGACACACTGCGCACCTCCGTCGAGGCCCTGGAGGCGGTCATTTCCGCGAGTCCGAGTCCTGACGCGGTGTGATACGACAGCCTTGACTCTCACACTGGCGTGAGGCTTTAGCGTCTCGGGCATGAGCACGCGCATCGCCTACTACGCATACGGCAGCCCCGACGTCCTCCGGGTGGAAGACGAGCATCCCGACGAACCGGGCCCTGGCCAGGTACGTCTGCGGCAGGAGATGATCGGCGTGAACCCCGTCGACTGGAAGATGGTCGCCGGATACTTCCGTCAGAGCGACCGCGCTCCGTTCCCGCATGTGCCTGGGTGGGCGAGCACCGGCATCATCGAGCAAGTCGGCCCGGGGGTCGCAGGTCTGTCGGTTGGCGATGCGGTGATCGCCGGAGCCCGCGGAGGTGCGTACCGAGAGCAGCTTGTCATCGACGCGCATCTGGTCGTCCCGCGCCCCGAGACGGTGAGCATCGAGCAGGCCGCCGCCCTACCTTCCTCCGCGGTCGCGGGCTACTCGATGGTGCAGAACCTCCGCATCACAGACGAAGACACGCTGCTGGTGCACGGGGCCGCGGGCAGCGTCGGAGCTGCGACCGTGCAAATCGCGCTCGACCAGGGGGCACGAGTCATCGGCACGGCCTCGGCCCACAACCACAACTACCTACGCTCCCTGGGCGCCATCCCCGTCCTCTACGGCGACGCCCTCGCCTCCGCACTCCGCCGGCTCGGCCCGATCACCGCCAGCGCTGACGCGGTCGGCGGACGAGAATCAATCGACGCGACCCGAGCAGTGCTCGTCTATGGCGGCCGGGCGGTGACGGCGTGGGGCGACGAGCATTCCCACGCCGCGCGTATCCCGTGGGTGCAACACCCGGACGACGAGCTCGAGCAGACCGTCGCAATCGCCGCACGAGGCGCACTCACCGTCCGGATCGGTGAGACCTTCCCGCTCGGCGCCGCAGCAGAATCTCTCAAACTCAGTCAGGCCGGTCACCCCGCCGGGAAAATCCTCCTCGCGCCCTGATCACCGACCAGAAGCGAAACCAGCACGACCGCAGCCAGTACAGATGAACCTCCAGAGCATCCGCGATGAACTCTGCCGCCACTGCTGAATCCTGTTCTACCGTAGGCACCCTCACCGCACGAACGAACTGCTCGGGGCCACTCCGGCGCAAGTAAGAAAGCGGGCCCGGTGTTCTGTTCGGCCTGTAAGGCCGGTGAGGCACGGATGGCGGCGCCTCGTCGGTTACGGCCCCGAATCGTGGTTCCGAACGGTTGTCGATGACGTACCGCCAGATACCGTCCTCACCGCGCCACGTCCGTAGCTGTGCCCGAGATCATCCTATCCACGACCAGCAGAGCAATGCATCGGCTACGTACACATGGTGCGGCTTGACCTCGATGGGCAGCCCAAGCGTGCGCACACTGGCCCCGTCGACGGACTGTCCAGTCGAGATAGCGTTGGCACTACCGCGGGGTGATGGATGACGCTCGCACTCCGCCTCACGCCAGCCGACGCCTACTCGTTCACCGAACTGACTGCATCGCTGCCGCAGATCAGCGACAAAGTGCTCACTCAACGGCTCCGCGAACTCGTCTCTGCCGGACTCGTCACGAGATCCACAACCAACGGCTTCCTGCAGCGAACCGAGTACCGCGTCACCGAACGCGGCGAGAAGCTCCGCCCGCTGCTGATCGAGCTGTACCGCACAGGCCTGATGCTGCAGTCCCACAAGGCGGCGGCAGAGCGGCAACAGCCGGAGACCATCAGCCCTGGCTGAAAGTCCTAAGTAAGCGGAACCGCACGAACAAGCCGATCCAGACGCTCACTACTTTTTGCCCGCCCCGTGGCGTTCCTATCGCCTCAGGGCGACGTGGCGCTGGGCAATCCCTGTCAGGGCTGGGCCGCTGCAGATAGGAGTATTCGTGCGGTGTCTGCGATCCGGGTGAGTTCGCGTTTGTCGGCTCCGTCTCGGGCTTGGACGGACATGCCCTGGAGCAGAGCGCCGATGGTGCGGGCCAGTCCTGGAACATCAATCTCGCGGGAGAGCTCGCCGTGCTCCACCGCGCCGACGATACGGTCGCGCAGATTGCTGAGCGCTTGGTCACGCTCAGCACGGACGATCACTGCTGCGGTCTCGGCGTCTTTGCCGGTGGCGAGCAGTCCGGTCGAGACGAGACACCCGCGCCCTGGCTCACGGGTGAACTCGTCGGCGGCGCGCTCGAGGTAATCGCCGACGGCCTCAACGAGCGGGAGATCGGAACGCATGGCGAAGCCGTACTGCTCCTGATAGAGGCGCACAGCACGCTCGAACAGCCGCTCCTTGGACTCGAAGGCCCGGTAGAGCTGCGGAGCGGTCAGCCCGGTTGCTTCTTGCAGTAGCGCCAGGCTCGCGCCCTCGTAGCCGCGCTCCCAGAAGACCATCAGAGCGCGGTGCAGCGCCTCGTCGGGGTCGAACGAGCGGGGTCGTCCGGCCTTGCGCATCTTATCCATAGTGACTGCTACGATATCCCACGAACCTATTTCGTAACGATCACTACGGAGGAATCATGACCCGGTCCACTGCTCTCGTCACCGGCGCATCCCGAGGCATCGGAGCCGCCACCGCCGCTGCGCTCGCGAGCGACGGCTTCTCGCTCATCGGCATTCACTACGGCCACGACCGCGCAGCTGCCGAAGCCACAGCGGAGCGCGTTCGCTCGCTCGGCGCGAGACCGGTGCTCATCGAGGCGGAACTCTCCGACGGCGAGGCAGCGGCGTCGGCCATCGCCGCGCAGTGGAAGCGCGCCGTGACCGAGAACGGCTTCACCGGCACGGACGTCTTCGTGAGCAACGCGGGCATCAACGGTGCTCAAGTGCTCTCCGACCTCGACCCCGAGACCTACGCACGCGTACAGGCGGTGAACCTCACCGCACCGCTGTTCCTGCTGCACCACCTCAACGATTCCCTCAACGATGGTGGCCGGGTAGTGGCGGTCTCGACCGGATACACCACAGTCGCCGCCCCGACTCACCTGGCCTACACCGCGTCGAAGTGCGGCCTGGAAGGTGTCCTGCACGCGGTCTCGCCGGAGCTTGCCAAGCGCGGGATCACGGTGAATTCGGTCGCCCCGGGCATCATCGACACCGACCTCAACGCCGACTGGATCAACGAGCCGGGCGCCCGGGACGGTGCGGCTCGGGTATCGGCATTCGGCAGGATCGGCAGGCCCGAGGATGTCGCCGACATCATCGCGTTCCTCGCCAGTGACCGGGGCCGCTGGATCACAGGGCAGACGATCGACGCCACCGGCGGCTCAAGCCTCTAACCCTGTACGGACCAACGCCCTCGCTCTGGTTGCGTCACGCCGGCGGCAACGACCGCACTGATGGCGTCACGCGATCGGTGAGCGCGTCGATCGACGTCTCGATGCGAGCTTGCTCTCACCTGAGGTCTTCAACGAGGTCGGCGCAGATCGGCGCCAGCTGCCCTGCCCGTTCGGTCAGGCAGGGCAGCACGGTGCCGATCGTGGCCGTGCTCAGGCCGGCGTCGAGAAGTTGCCGGATGCGGCGGGCCATCTCGACGTCGGTTTCGCTGTAGTCGCGATAGCCAGAGGCGTTGCGCCCGGGAGAGAGCAGGCCCTGTTCCTCGTAGTAGCGCAGCAGTCTTGCCGACACGCCCGTGCGTTCGACGGCCTCGGAGATGCGCATGCGACTTCCTTCTTTCCGATTTGCCTTCTCATTGATGTGAAGGTTGAGCCGGACAGAGTGAGTATGACCCGAACCGATCTTTCCGCCCCTGCCCGCTCCGCACCTCCGAGCCTCGTCCTGGCAGCGTTCGTCCTGCTGGTGTTCTGCACCGCCAGCGCCGAATACCTCGTCGCGGGCGTCCTCCCCAGCTGGCCGCCGACGCCTCGGTATCCATCGCGGCAGCGGGCCAGACCGTGACCGCCTACGCCCTCGGCGTCGCCATCGGCGGGCCGATCGTGACCGTGCTGACCGCCAAGCTGCCGCGCAAGGGCCTCGCGAGGGCCTCGCGATCAGCCTCGGAGTGCTGTTCATCGCCGGAACGGTGCTGACCGTTCTCGCGCCGTCCTTCGCCTGGATCATCGTCGGCCGGATGATCTCGGCGTGCAGCCAGGCCACGCTGTTCGCGATCAGCCTGACGACCGCGACCGCCGTGATGGGGCAGGCGCGACAAGGGCGCGCGATCGCGATCGTCACCTCCGACCTGACCGTCGCCACCGTGCTCGGCGTCCCGCTCGGAGCCCTGCTGGGCGGGGGCACGAACTGGCGGCTCCCCTTCGCGGTGCTCGCCGCCGCCGCGATCCTCGGCACCCTGATCCTGGCCTGGACGATGCCCCGCACCCCAGCTCCGACCACGGGAGTCAAGGACGAGATCCGCACCCTCCTGCGCGGCCCGGTGCTGCTCGCGGTAGCGACGACGGTGATCGGGTTCGCAGGCGTCAGCATCGTGTTCACCTACCTCGTACCACTGCTGACAGACGTGACCGGCATCCTCCCAGACACCATTCCCGCGCTGCTGCTCGCGTACGGCGTCGGCGGGTTCGCCGGGAACCTCATCGCCGGCCGCCTGGCCGACCTTTCCCTCGGCACGACCCTCGTCGGGGTGTTCGTGGGACTCGTCATCACTCTGGCCGCGTTCCCGCTCGTCGCCGGATACCCGGCTCCGATGATCGGCCTCGTCCTGATCCTCGGACTGTTCTCGACGGCCACCATCGCGCCGTTGCCATCGGCTCCGCCCTCGGCGGCCTCGGCGTCGCAGCAGGGCTGCTGCGCTGGGGAAGACTCGGCGGCGCAGCATTCTCCATCCTCGGCCTCGCCCTGACCGCGCTCGCCCTTCGCGCCGTACCGAAATCAGACACCACCGATAACACGAAGGAGAATCACCAGTGAAAGCAGCAATCATCACCGAATACGGCGGCCCCGAAGTCCTCACGATCCACGACACACCGATCCCTGAGCCCGGCACGGACGAGGCGCTGATCGTGATCGTCGCCTCGACGATCAACCCGGTCGATCTGAAAACCCGCGCCCCCGATACGCCGCAACAAGCCGGACGATCACCGCCGTACTCGGCTGGGATATCGCAGGCATCGTCGTCACCGCGCCCGAAGACTGCGCCTACAAGCCTGGTGATCGAGTCATCGCCATGAACCCACCCAGACAGGACGGGTCCGGGAGCTGGCAGCAGTACCTCACCATTCCCACCGCGCTGCTCGCGCCCGCCCCGGAAACGGTCGACCTGATCAACGCCGCAACACTGCCCCTGGCCGCCCTCACGGCAGATCAGGCATTGAAGCGCCTCGACCTCCACGCCGATGACCGCCTACTCATCACCGGGGCCGCTGGAAGCGTCGGCGGGATGGCGATACAACTCGCCGCCATCGCAGGAGTGAGGACCGCCGCACTGGTCTCACGGCGCGAGCACGAACCGGCAGTCCTCGACCTCGGAGCAGCTTCCCCACACTCGAATCCAGCGACCGCTGGGAAATTCGACGCGATCTTCGACACCGCAGGCGTCTTCAACCATCCCGAGCTGTTGCGCGAGGGAGGTCGGCTCGTCACCGTCAGCGACGACACCATCCCAGTAGCTCTGGAGGAGCGCGCGGCCCTCGCGGTCCACAACTACGTCCAACATGCTCCCCAACGGCTCCGTGAACTCTCGGCGCTGGTCGACGCCGGCACCATCAGACTGCGCGTCGCAGAGCAGTACCCACTCAACCGCATCGAAGACGCGCACCGACGCGCTGAGGCCGGATCTCTGCTCGGCAAGGTCGTGGTCATCATGTAGATCACGAACGGCATCGCCACCCAGGCCGCCAATCAGGGCACCCGCATTGAGGAGGGTTCCACATCCTGGACAGCCCGTTAGCTACAGGCCACGAGTTGACCGTCGCGGCGTAGTTCAGTGTGGTTCGGTTCGTCCATGAACAGGCCGCGGCCTCTCCAACGACGAAATCGCCGCCACCCTCACCATTTCCGTCAAAACAGTCAAAACGCACATCGGAAGCCTCCTCACCAAACTCCCCGCCCGCAACCGCGCCCAACTGGTCATCACCGCCTACGAAACCGGCTTGATCACACCCCACACCCCACGCTGACCCCCATCCGGCAAACTCGACGACACCCTCGCGACCTTTGCTGCAGTCGATGGCGCTCGATCAAGTCGCGAACCATCTCACTCACCGCGTGCCGCCGCGCCCTCACGATCCTGTCGAGATCACTTCTGGTCTGGCGACCACGTCCGGCAGTGAGAGAAGGCGCCACCAATCTTCAAGTTCGGCAACAAAGGACTCGTTGACAGTTGCCTGCGCCGTATGCGACATACAGTCAGTTCCGTGTCCCCCTCTTCGAAGTCGAAACCGCGTAAGCGGACGCAACAACAAGAACGTCCCCCACTCGAGCCTGCCCAGTTTCCCGAACTCAACGGCATGTTCTACAACGCCGATCCAGCCGAATATCTGAAGATGAGAATCGAATCGCTCTCGCTCATGCTGTGCAGCGATGATGCGCTCAGGCCGGGCGTTCTCATCGACCCGACAGATCGGAGTCGTCACACTCGAAGCAGCAGATACACCGAACGCTGACGCAAGGCGCAGATTCGTTGCCACCGAAGCGAACCTCATCGTTCACCACGCAGCCGAAACCCTGCTGCGCATGTTCTATGCACATGTCGAGCAGGAAGACTGCCCGTGGCTCGGAATCGCCGCGTCCGTCAACTTCACCGAGTTCAAACAAAAACTCGACCACGGACTCAAGAGCGGCTTCGACCGGGAGAAGATCGGGCAGGTCTTCCTTGGCGGGGTGTCCGTTGCCGACTCTCAAATCCACGTCACAGAAGCCGATTTCGATGAAGGTATCGATGCGATTTCCCTGCTGCTGACGTATGCGGCGCAGCGCTATCTGGCGGAATCGTTTGTCTACAACGCAGCCAAGCACGGTCTGAGCAACGTGATGGTCGACAACGCATCCTTAGGCGTCGAGACCGAAGGCCAGGTGCCGCTTCAACTCCACCAAGGGCAGCTGCAGACCTATCTTCACAAGAATCGATTTCCGGGTGCGAAAAACGAACCCAGGCAATGGTTTATGAGCGCCACCGGAACATTGCCAGACCAGGACTTGGCGGTATCGCTGCTCATCGCCCGCGCCATCGACTCCCTGTGGAACTGCGCTCGACGCAAATACCTGGCGTCGCCGGGCCAGATCATCCTTCTCAATGCCGAAGACGTCGCGCTCGCCATCTACGGGCCCGTACGGCACTCACTGAACGTCGTACGGACATTCACCTACGAACTTCCGAAACGATCACCTGACGGTTCGATCCCAGAAACACACCTCACCTTCATCAATCAGCAGATTCCTGACGATTGGTCACCTGAGAGCGGAGACAACGTTCGACCAGTCCGACGAATCAACCTCCTCGTTCGCCAGCGTGATCGCCGAATCCACTCGACCAGCAGACGCCACCTGCTCCCCTTCTCGCCCAACGGTATTCAGCAGGTCTAGAGGAATGGCCTGTGCGCATCTCGCTCACGGTTTCAACCGGCACGTCTGGATTTGCGGTCGTCGCGCCACGGGCCGTGCCACCTCCCGTACATGTCCTCATGGACTACCTTCTCACTCAGATCCGTGACCTCGCTCGACAATCCCAGCAGGAGAGGGCTTGCCACGTACTGAACTTTGGGGTTCTTGTTTCGGTGGGGTGCATCTGTTGGCTTACCGCGCCGTTTGATTACGCATAATCCGACCATCTGCGTGTTCCCAGCGTTGAATTCCGAGTACGCGGTCGAGGTCGTGATGAATGCCGGGTCGTAAGGCATCACGATCCGAACCCCGTGCTTCTTGATGTACACGAGTGGGTCGACGTTCAGGTCCCCGGTCAGTGTGAGTGTGGCGCCGGGCTCGGGGCAGTTCAGGGTGAATACACGCCTGTCGAACACCAACAGTTGTCCGTTCCCGAGCGACCGCAGGTTGAGATCCTGGGTGAACCGTCGGACAGGGAGTTCGACGTCTCTCATCCGAGTGACAACCGATTCCACTGCCGCGGCAAGAGTGATGATGTTCCGCTGACCGTGCGCTGGGATGTTCGACATATCCGACGGGATTCCATGGGTTGCCAACAGCGTGTTCAGTCGCGGGACGTTCGCGTAATGCAGAATGTCGATCCTCGGCACGCCCCCTGGTGCGGGTGTCTTTCCGGGCTGCGCCGCTGTCATCACGGAGCCGCCGGCCAAGCCCTGCCGAGACTGGCCCACCTCACGAGCCTGCTGATGCAAACGCTTGAGGTCCGCGCTCGGCGGAGCGCCAGACAGGATGAGAACGAGCGTTCCGAACTGCTGGGTGTCGGAAGGGACCGTCTCTCCCTTGAACCACTGACTCAAGCTCGATGTACTCAGCTTCACGTTCTGCTTCGCGGCATCCGTGACCAGACTTGTGAGAGTCGGTTTGTGCGCGCGTTCCCGGAGGTCCGTCAGCGCTGCGCCCAGACGCATTTTTGCATCCACCGGATCGGACATTCGATGTTCCTCTCGAACCTGGTAGTTGTCTGAGTTCCGAGAGTCGGAATTCCGGCGCACCCAATCTGAACAGGCAATTGACAGACTCTAGCGCGGCGGAACATCGCCGGACAGCAGCGTGTGGGAGAGAACTGAAGGCAGCCCGCACACTGCACCCCAAGGAATCAACTCATGCCACTGTTCGACACCTTCACCCAACTCGGTCTCGACGTTATGCCGCATTTGGCGCTCGCATACTTCGCCCTGATCACTGCGATATCGCTGATCGCTGTGTGCGCACGTTCCAAAGTACGCCGTGGCGATGCACTCGCAGTCCTTCGCACACTGCTTCTCCGCAACAAGCGCAAAGGCCGGCGGTGATGGTCCGTGCCGTAGAACTGCTCACCGCACAAGAGAACTGCTCACCGCACAAGCAGGAGCTCGTTCACGCCGTTGAACTGGGAAGACGATATGTCCCCGACCGTTTACGTTCCGCTGGTGACGACCTTCTCTGCAAAAGATCCGACGATGGCCTCAGGCAGCCGGTACGAGAGTGGCCAGCTTCGCCGGAAACGGGGTAAATGCCGGGTGCGTCCGCGGTGGATTCGATAATTGCGGAGTGAGCGTCCTCGTCGACGCTGACGATTGTGAACAGCGAGACGCCTTCAGTCCCGATTCTCACTTCGTCACTCTGCTGCACGAAATTCTCCTCTGTCGAGAAGCCGATGACTGTCTATCTTCTCAGCTGCTCGCCGACGAATTTTTGCCTGTCTCATTCCCCGACGTCGAGGTGAGGGGGTTCGCGAGATTCGCCGGTATCGCGGCGATCGGGGTCAACGCCGGGGTCAGCAGGTAGTCCGCAGAGTGGGCGTTCTGCATCGTCACGATGTCGCTGCCGCCGATCCAGCCTGTCGGGTCGACTCGGTTCGGGCTGCCGCCGTCCGCGTTTGATTTCCCTGCACCTGGCAACAAGTCACGGGATCGTGCCTCGGCCCCGTTCCACAGCGAGAGGTCGGGATTACCGCCGACATAGCCTCCGGCGATCGCCCCGATCGACACGGGCGTCCCCGAACCCTCCACGAGGGTCGTGGGCCAGAAGTCCTCGGTGGCCGCGTACGTGGCGGGGAGAGGGATCGCAGAACCTCATAACGCCGTAATAGTCACTGCCCCAAAACAATTCGATGCCGCTCAAAACCTCGATGTGCACAACCCGTCAAACCGATTCCATACCACTCTGACCACGAAACATATTGATACACACCCTTATTCAAAAACCTACTCAATTCGGACCACCCACGCGTCGGTGATCCCTCCCGCGAGACGGCACCCTGCGAATATCCACGCCTTACGATCACACCAACAGACGAATCGATAGAACGCAGGCGCCACAGCTATGACTTTCCGACTCGTACTCGCTCTCGGCGCCTTGATTTGCATCCTCGGCGGAATCTCCATAGTGCTCGCGCTCGGGCAGGTAGCAGGGTGGGTGCTGGTCGCTGTCGGACTCGGTAGCGCTGTCATCAGCTCCGCACACAAACAGCCACACAGCACGACCACTGCAATCATCAACACTGTGAGCCGACATAGCAGTGAGCCAGCCAACGAAACCTTGATTACCGACACGCCCATCGATGGTGGGCAGTCGCTTCCCGACCTATTGGATCGAACGGGGTTTGCAAATCTGGTCGCCAGACGCATCGCTTCTGCTGCCGCCGGCTCAAGTGTTGTTTTCGGCCTCTCCGGGCCATGGGGTAGCGGGAAGACATCGACTCTGAATTTGATACACAATGCGCTGTGCGAAAAGGAGAACTGGAAAGTCGTCTTCTTCACGCCGTGGGCAGTCGACGATCCCTACGCGCTCACCGAGGAGTTCTACCGCACCATCGCCTCAGCGATGCCCGCCGACAAGGGAAAAACCGCCCGCAAACTACTGGGCGCAGCGATACCCGCCGCAGCAGCCATGACGAAGGTAATCGCGGCGGGGCTCGTCGACCATTATGTGGGGCCAGACGGCGTCAAGAAGGCGATCGACGCTGGACTCGATGTCATTGCGGACCAGTCAGGGGAATTCCAGATAGCGCCCGACCCGTTCTCCGATCGATTCGCCAAGATCCAGGACGCAATTGCCGACACAGACACCCACGTGCTCGTCATCGTCGATGACATCGACCGTCTACACAGCGACGAACTCCTTGCCGTCATGAAGTCGGTGCGATTACTCGGCCGGTTCAACGGAGTCCACTATCTGCTGTCCTACGACATCGAGACCGTCACCGACGTCCTTACCCGCACCGACCTGGCTAACGAAAAGCGGCAGCGAGCGGAGCGGTACCTGGAGAAGATCGTGCAGTACCCCTTCGAGCTACCTCCAATCCAGCTTCCGCATCTGCGCCGCGAGTTCGCGCAGCAACTTGCTTCCGTTGCACAGCGCTACGGATTCGAACTCGGCGCCAGCACGGATGGCACATCGCCCGTCGACATCATTCTCGAACAGCTGCCCGTGGACACGCTCACATTGCGAACTGTCCACCGCCTGCTCTCCCAACTCGACGTGATGCTCGCGCTCATCGCCGACACGAATAACGCAAGCAGCCTCGCCTCCGACGAGATCAACTTCATCGACGCAGCGCTGCTCACCAGTCTGCGACTCGCATACCCCGAGCTCTACAGCCGACTTCGCTCGTGGAAAGGCAACCTCACGAAGTCGCAGCTGAACGCAATAAGGCCGGACGAACGAGGGACAGAGCTGTCTAAATGGCACGGATTGATCGCGCCGCTCGTTGGCGAGTCGAACGCCGACGATCGCACCCTGACCGCCTATCAGCTGCTGTATGCGTTGTTCCCCGGCGCGCTACCTCGGGTACCAGGCGACTACCGCCCAATCCCAGAGTCAGCGTCACACCAGATCCGGACACCTCAGTACTTCGACCGCTACTTCGCCTTCGGATTCCCCGTCTCCGATCTCCGCGACGCGGACGTACGCAGGGAACTCGAATACCTCATCTCCACCGGCGATCTACCCGCCGAATCGCTGATCCGTACACACGCCGAAAGCCCTACGACCGCGCCGCTCCTACAATCCAAGGCTCGCGCAATAGTCGGCAACGTCCTCCGCTATAGCGAAGCAACCCATGCGGGCAAAGCCGCCAAATCCTTCACCCGAGCAGTTCCGGCAAACGAGCGGCGATGTCCGCATCGCAATGCGTGGTGGGCCATCACCGTCTACATCCTCCTCGAAGCCGCAGTCCGGGACGCCGGCGATGCCGAAAAAGCACGCGCAATCATCGCGTGCTACCTCGAGGAATTCGGCACAGACCTCACCGTGCTCGTGCTCGACGTCGGCGTCCACGGCCCAGACTTCTTTGATCCAGAGAACATTCTGTGGGATGCCACAGAACCTGTCCGCCAACGCGTCCACGACGAGACCATCCAAGCACTCTTCGATCACGAGCCCGCCGCCCGGCCGGCAACCGCCAATTGGTACTGGGCAGTCCGCCAGGACGGGCTCCTCGAACACATCCGTGACAGCACAATTCAGCGCTTCGAGCAGAGCGAGAGCACCGAGCTGATCGATATCGCCGCGCGATTCGTCACCTACGGGGAACATGATCCTCCTTATGGGGAGCAAGTCCTCCACGCCCTCGACACCGACTCGCTGATGAAAGTCCTTCCATTCGATCACTGGCCCCCCGGCCAAATCCCCCAGGCACTGATCGGCGTTGTCGATACCTCCGACCTCACCTACCCCAATCGCAGACGCTTCGCGGCAAACGCGCTTCACAACATCGTCAATAACCGGCCCTTCGGCACCGGAGAGTGGATGCAGAACCTGACCGACTGATCACGAGTCCGTCGCTACGTACTCGTCGGTGGGGCTACCTCATAGAAACCGCCGACTTCTCCCTGCACCTTCGTCCGGGGCTGTAGGCGCTAAAACATAAATGCTGCAACAAGATTCAAGATCTACAGATTCACTACGGTCGAGGTGGCACTTTTCAGGTGCGGTAAGCATCGGAGCGATGCGCGATCGCGGTAACCGTGACCCGGCGGGCATCATCGTCGATCAAGTACAGCACCCGATACGCACCGCGCCGCGCCGAATACGCCGGCGCAAGCGGCGGATCGAGCCGCTTACCGACCCGATGAGGGTTCCCGAGCAACGGACCGGTGATGAACTCGTAGACCGCTACCGCAACCTTCTCGGGCAAGCCCGCTTTGAGCGATCGAGCCGCCGAACGCGCCACCGCCAAGACATAGGGATCGTCCAGGCCGCTCACTCCTCGCTCTTGCCCAGGAACGCGGCCAATTCGGCCGCGTCGAGAGTGTCTCCGGCCTGCGCCTCAACCACTCCCGCCAGATGCCCGGCCAGTAGCGATTCATCGGCCAGCACGGCGATCGTCTCACGCAACGCGTCGTAGTCGTCGGCGCCGAGCAGCACGGCGGCACGATGCCCGTTGCGGGTGATCTCGAACCGTTCGTGTGTGCGCTCGGCCTCGTCGACGAGACGTGAGAGTTGCGCTCGTGCGTCGGCCACCGGAAGAGTTGTCATGTACATAATTCTAGCGCACGTAGACGTCTGGGGTTTATGTGTGAGATCGCCGCCCACGCGGGACAGCCTCGGCCACACTATTCGGCCGAGTGGGACATGTAATCTTCGCAGTTCAGGCCTTCTATTTTTGAATTTGCAGCGGTGCGCACGCAGAACTACCCATGCCCAACAGAACGAGTTAGCCCGCCGTTTGTGCCGACCAATCTCGGGCTTACCCAGCTCCAGGTGCCGCCTGGTTTACTCGACCTCGCTCGTGCCGGGCTGGGTGATGTCGGAAAGACTCCACCCGACGAGCGTCCATTCGCTCATGGGGGCGGTCGGATTAGACATCTGGCGTGGCATTGCCAGATAGAAGTACGGGTCATCACCCGGTCGAAGGTGGACCTGAAATCCTTCTCCTCGGCCCGCGTCCAACGCCTCGGCTGCCTCGAGCCCGTTCAAAGCAGTAGCTCGAGGATGAAAGACCAACACGTTGCCAAGCACCAGTTCCTTCGAACCAACCGAAAATTTGAGCTCTTTGGCTGTGAAGGAAACCTGTCCACCGCTGGTCAGGACTTCTCGTAGGTTTGGTGAGTCACGTCCGGTCAACGTGATGGTGCCTGTACGAGCGTTCGGCGAAGTGACTACGTGACCGTCGATGAGGATACGTGCGACCCGCAGATCGATCCGTTCCTCGGCCGTCAGTTCGTCAGGAATGGCAAACTTGACATGACAAAACTCCTGTACAACTTTGAGGTCGTATGCGATTCCCGAGAGCACGGTGAGCTCGTCGTCGGTGTCGTCGTGCGCAGGCTCGTTGAAGGACATCGACATCAAGAAGTTGTCGTCGATGTAGGCCTTGCACGTGCCCTTCCCACGGCGGATCGCGCTGAGAATTTCGATAACGCCGAGCGCGTCGGCTGGGCGGATCCGCCGGAAGTTGTACGAGAGGCGGGCTTCGCCTGGCACGGATTTGTCGAGTGGGAAGAGCAATTCGACAGTGAGATGTTCGTAGAATTCGATCTTGAGTGTGAATCCGACGGTACCGGGGTTCAGATACGCGACTCGACCCTCGTGCGAAGCGGACACGAGGTCGTCATCATCGAAGAACTTCAACTCGGCGGGCGCACCCACGTGGGGATTCTCGTTTAGCGGTTCCAGATGCACCTCTACATTGCTATGGACTCCAGCTATCAATTCAGGCCCTTCAACACGAAGGTTCCGCACCACCTCAGGTGGCAGAACAACTTTGCCCGATGCTCCGAACCTCACCGACCTCTCGAAGTCTTGCTGCACCGCAAAATGCTTCGAACTGAATACGCCATCGACCGCGACCGTGATCGGATTCTTGATGTGCGCTTGCGGATCCTTCGGCCGCGCACTGATCGTTACAACACCGCCGGCGCTGGCGATGTCGAAACCCCAATAGAGGTCAGTCCCATCTGCAAGGTTGCCGAGATTTCGCACGCGATCGGCAAGTGCACGTACCCTCCCATCACTGAGAAGCGTGGCTTCCTCAAGTCGATACAGCTCGACATCCGATCGCATCTTGTCGCGCCCGAGAAAGTTGTACACATCAGGGAAATCGATCAGTAACTGGTCCAGCTCAACACGGTCGAGGATGGCGATCGTTGGGGCTTGCGTACCCGCCTCGACATTCCTGACGAGCTTTTCCAACACGTATGTGCGCTCGGTCGGGGTGAGTTTGGCGGGCACCACCAGAGTCCAGTCCACAGGCGGCGGAACCAATTTCATCGCACGCTTGAAGGACTCCCGAATCTGTCCCTGGCGCGTGTCCCGCAGCGTGCCGGAGAATCCGTCCGGGAAGTACTTCAGTTGATACACCCTCCGCCGGTCTCGCTGCCGAACCTCGATGTCAATTCCGCCGTCACCGCCTCGGCCATCAGGACACGTCACTTCTGCGATGTCCCGCCACTTACGTGACAGAAGTGCGTCGACGATCCGTTCGAAAGCATCACTGCCGACCTTGTCCCAGTCAACACTCACAGATACCCCTTGCCTCATGCTTTAAGACCTGCAGCCAAGTATGTCGAGTGGCCCTGAACAAATGCCCGAAAATACTCAGTGAACTTAGTAGTCGCGCGCGTGCCTGGTAGGGATCGCGCTGTTCCGCCCAACCGGACAGCAGCACTGACATTGCTGACGTCTCGTAGGAAGCTCGCAATGAAGGCGGCAAACACTCACCGATCAGTGATGGACGGCGTCGTCCCTTTTGACGACAACCGACTACCACCAAGCCACCTGAAAGAGGCATTGATCGATTCAAGGGCAGCGGCACCCGGCATGTATGCCAGCATCCGTCATACGCCGAGCCAAGCAGCAGCGATCCCCTCGTGAAACTGCTCGTGATTGCGGCCCCATCCCACGATGGCTGTCGATGCAACGTCGAGTCATCTCTGCTCTTTGTACAAATGGGTCAAATATTGATTCGCTTCGACCGCACGAGCGAGGACAGATTCCGGCAGACCGAGTTGGGTCATCAGTACCAGGTAAATCAGATACTGGGTGCGCTGAAGTAACAGGAAAAGGTTATCGGGCTCGCTGAAGCTCTGGTCGAGCCCATGCGCGAGACCGTTCCGTACATCCATAAGATCTTGTGCCCAGCCGGCCGCGTCGGGAATGATCTTGCCTACAACTGCTTGGGGCGGCATCGACGCGAGGTCGATCAATCGGTCACGATACCCAATCTCGTTGCGTAACATACCTTTGAATCTTCCCCGATCCTCGTCGGGCATCCGGTCAATGGCAATCCGAAGCTCACGAACCATGTAGTCGAAATCGCCGGTAGCCATCGGAACCGCTTCAGGGTCAGTGAGGCAACGACTCAACGATTCTGCGGACACCGCGGCTGTAAGAACCTGCGTCTGCAAGAACCCTGGTTTCGAATATTTGAGGCTGAACAGCATGTTCGTCGCACGCAAAACAGTCCCTCGCAGATCGAGCCAGCGAACAACGACTTCTTCGAAGGGCATGTCCTGGCACGTGAACAAAAAATCGTGCGCATGAAGTTCCTTCTCGTTGGGGGCTGCAGTGACGATCCGACGCGCGAACACGGCAGCTTCGGGCGACTCGTCGAGCGTCACCGTACCGAGCTTGCCGTCATCATCCACATCTGGATAATCGACCGGTTCCGGTTGCGCAACCAACCGCTGGCTGATGACAGCACATGCGCGATCGCTGGCCAGAGTTAGCAAGTCGACGAGCGCCGTGGTGATCTCGTGGAATCCCCGGTACGACCGAGGAGCATCTGACGTGATGGTGAGAGTTACCGCAGTCCTCGAACTGAAGACTGCCTCGTCTCGGGTGCCGGAGTAATTGAACGGTGTCGCATACATTTCGGCCTTGATCGTGAACTCTTTCCACGCCACCGTGACGGGTTCAGGTGTTGTGACTGTGGCGTGTCGTTCTCGGCCATGTTCTCTGCGCGCGCTCTTGTACTCATTGGGGGCCAACCATGTACGAAGATTCTCGATACGCAGACCGCACGTGACGAAAACCTCGGCATCGGCGTCGTCGAGATAGAGGCCTACTAACGCGTACCGTGCGGAAAGTCGCTGCTCAGTGGAGGTTCCGAAGCCCACACTGTAGCGGATAAGGCAGTCCAACAAGGTGATGCCCCTACCGGCGGTCGTCACACCGTGGATGACGTCGATGCGAGTACGCCCTTCGCCGACACCAAGAGAGCCGTCAGGCATGGCGGCGTACTGCTGCACAGCGAAACCCTCTATCAGTTCGAGTGCCACTGATCCGTCTGCAGCGATAGTCAGTGTCCCTGGCTTTCGGATACTTGCGTCGTCAACACACCACCAGTATCCGGAGAAAGTCTGCGAGTTCATCGGACAAGACTTGCACGTCAGATTCGACTCCGAGTAGCTGTCGGTCCCGTCACTGAAACAGTGGGGTGGTGGCAAACGTCAACTTGTAGTCCTGGACCTGTTGAATATCGCCGTAATCGTCCTGGGCCATGATCGTGAAAGACTTCGCCCGTCCACCTTCCATCCGCGAGTAGATGGCGAAGGTCATGAAGAGATGCCGGGGGTCCACGCCAGGATCCTTGAGAGTCCAGGTCGCAGTTCCCACCGTCGCGTCCCATCCGCTGGCGTTCGTCTTCTTCTTCTCGACCAGCGTGAAGTCGTTCAGCCGAGCCAGGCTCTGGTACGCCTGTACGGTGGCCTGCTCCTCGTCCTTGGCGTACTTCTTCTCCCAGGAGTCGAAAGCGATTGCTCCGGTAGCGACGCTGCCCTCAGGAAGAGCTGTCAGGTTGGAGAGAACGGGTCCCTCTGCGTCATCGGTTTCCTCATCCATATTGGAGAGGAATTGCCAACCGTCCACGAGGGGCATGAGGATCTGGGTGTCGGTTCCGGGCCATTCGAACCGCTGATAGTCCACTCCAGGAAGCGGAACCAGGGTGGTCTTGTACTCGGTCGACGTGGAAGCAGCAGCGGTTGCGGCGACCGGAGCACCGGAGACCGTCTCGGTGCAGCCTGAAAGGAGCAGCACGGAGGCCAGCGCTGCCGATGCAACCAGGTGGACCCTTTTCAGCTTCATTTCGGCGGGTTTCCCCTGTCGGTAGCCTCCGCCACACATCGTAGTTAGGTCGTGATCCAGCTTGATGTCGGGCGCAGTCAGTGCAGACGTGTGTAGGTGAGGGTGTTACCGCGTGGCAGGTGAATCAATCGGATTGTGTCGGTGGTGAGTTCGCCGATGCCGAAGTATTGATCGAGCGGTTGCTGGCCGTCGAAGGTCAGCTGGGTGTGCAGCGCTGGTTCGGTGGACTGTGCTGCTGCGTCGGCGATGTCGGGGACTTCTGCGGTCGAAATCAGTTCCCAGGTGCCTGATTTCGTGGCATCCGTTCCTTCGTACGAGGTGCTCAGTGTTCCGTCAGCAGTGAAGCTCATGTGCGAACGGGGATCTGTTGTGTCCTGCCAGGTGCCGACGAACAGTTCCGGTGCAGCAACAGCCGTCGACAGGGTGCCGGATACGGACGAGGACGGGACAGGTTGATACGACGGCGAAGTCGTGGCCGCTGCACTGGATTCGGCAGCCACCGGCGGTGGGACATCGGTATCTGTGGAGCACCCGGTCAGCGCCAACGCCGCTGACAGCGATGCGATCGCCGCGATTGCGCGGTACCTGCTTGCGGGCTTGTTCATCGGGTGTTCCCTATCCGCCGAGTACCGCAAGTGCGGTGTTGTAGTAGGCCGTGCGTTCTGCGAGTCCGTGGTCTCCCCCGTTGACGATCAGTGTTGCGGCTTCGATTCCTTGGTCGGCGGCTGAGTTGACGTCGTGGCTGGTCCAGAACCATGCTGCCGTTTCGAAAGCGTAGGCGGGTGTGGCGGCCAGTTCGGGATTGTTGACGAAGTCGACACCGAGGTCGCGGCCCATCTGGGTGTAGTTGTCTCGTCCGGTGATCTGAATCGCGCCGCGCCCTTTGTATTTGACGCCGTCTCCGGGTTGGGTGTTGCCGAGGTCGGATCGGCCTTCGTAGTCGGCTCCGGATGCGTATTCCTCGAAGGTTTGGAAGCGGTCCGATTCGACTGCGAGGGTGGCGATGAGCGCGGCTTTGCGTTGCGGGGTGTTGATGTCGGATTCACGCATCGCCTTGTTGAGGGGGCCGATGTACTCCTGTGCCTGCTGTTGGCTGAGTTCGGGAACGATCCATCAGCTGCTCGGCGGTCACATCCCCTGCCGCGACGATCACCGGCGTGGGGTTGTTGCCTTCCGGGTACATGATCCACGCGCATTCGGGAAAGTCTGGGTGCATTGGATCGAGGTAGTAGTAGCCGGGAGAGGCCGTCGGCATCGGTTCGGTCGACGGTGTCGGTGTGTATTTGCGTGCTTCGCCGCTGACCGGTGTGGCTTTGAATGGTGTAGTCCCGCGCAATGCCGGTGACGAGGCGGGGCTCAGGTTCGTGGCAGTTCCTGGCCGTCGCCTGCGAACACGAAGAACCGAACACGTTGCCATGCATATACATTCACAAAACACGTTGCACAACCACCAAAACAACAAGTCGCACAACATAATGCTAAAGTCACTGCACCACAACGTAATTCAAAAACACCCACACGCCCACCTCAACCACTCCCCCCAACAC